>CAZBNM010000018.1:0-32340 GCA_964493495.1 uncultured Bacteroides sp. | reverse complement strand
GACTTAGATAGGGCAATGCGAGAAGCCTCAGAACGTAGGACGGCAACAGATACAGACTCTCACGCTTTTTTATTTCCTATTGCCGATGAGGAGGGTCCGGCGGCTGAATCTTCTTAAACAGACACCGATGAAACACCTGATTATTATAGGTGCCCGAGGTTACGGCAGGGAAATTTACAACGCGTTCATGCGTAATTTTTCGCCCGAAGAATGGGACTGCAAAGGATTTCTTGACAGCAACAAAGAAGCGCTTGACGGATACCGGGGCTATCCGCCTATCCTATGCTCGCCGGAAGACTATACCGTGCAGGCGGACGACTATTTCTTCTGTGCCATGGGGGATGTACGCTGGCGCAAGCACTATGCCGACATTCTTCTTGCAAAGGGCGGTAAATTCCTTACCATCATAGAAAAATCAGCCGTCATCGAACGGAACACCGTTCTCGGGCAAGGATGCTATGTCGGGAGAAATGTATTTTTATCCTGTGATATTTCGATCGGCGATTTCGTCTCCTTCTTCCAATGTGCTGTGCTTGGGCACGATGTGAAAGTGGGCGATTTCTGCCATTTCGGCGCACATACCTATGCCGGAGGATTCAGTGTGCTCCAAAACTTCGTAACCGTTCATCCGGGAGCCGGCATTATTCCCCATCGTACACTCAGAGAGGGCGCTGTACTTGGAGCCGGGAGTGTCGCTGCCCGAAATATTACCGCCAACACAAGCGTAATGGGAGTACCGGCCTTCAAACTTCTTACACCTTCATTAAAAAAGTGAATATTCCAACAATTCCAATCCATAAATCATGACAAACAAAGAGAAATATTCAAACGCCTTCTGCGAAACATTAGAAATAGACGAAGACAAACTCGCTGGCCTTCAATATCAAGGCACCGAACTCTGGGATTCCGTGGGACACATGACGCTCATTGCCGCACTCGAAGATGCTTTCGACATCATGTTCGACACGGACGAAATAATAGACTTGTCCTCGTATGAAAAAGGCATGGAAATCCTGACCAAAAACCATAACATCGAGTTTTAAACATGCCCCCTACCGCCCTTATCACCGGATGTAATCGTGGGATAGGACGTGAACTTGTGAAACTCTTCGCGAAAAATGGCTACAACATCTTGTGTTGCATCCGTCGTCCAAGCGAAGAGTTCACCTCTTTCACTTCCCTTCTCGCAAAAGAATATAATGTTATGGTTGATACATTATATTTCGACATGAACGACGAAGCCGGGATAAAAGCAGCTTTAACACCCTTGATTAAGGAGAATCGCAGGATAGACGTGCTGATAAACAATGCCGGGGTTGCCGCCGGCGGAATATTGCAGATGACACGCATGTCCGAACTCAAGGAAGTATTCCAGGTGAACTACTTTTCACCGGTGCTCATAATGCAATTGGTATCAAGGATAATGATCCGGCAAAAGTCGGGTAGCATCATCAACATGTGCTCCCTGGGCGGAATCGAGACCAATCCCGGCTACCTTTCGTATGGTTCAAGCAAAGCCGCATTGATATGGGCCACTAAATCCGTTGCAAAAGAATTGGCGTCTTTTGGAATAAGGGTAAACGGAGTTGCCCCGGGACTCATCGATTCGGATATGGGAAATTTTAAATCAGATGTCGAGAAAGAAAAAACGCTCGGCCGAACAGCCATGCATCGTTTTGGAACGACTGAGGAAATTGCTGAAATCGCTCTCTTTTTAGCTTCGGATAAAGCTTCATTTATAACCGGACAAATTGTGATTGCCGACGGAGGCAGAATGTAGGAATGACACAATATCTTGAAAAATTCGCCGGTTATCTGCGACGGAAATCAGCGGAGATGGCCCTACATGCCGGAAATGACGGGTGCCATATAGGCGGAAGCTTTTCGTGCCTGGAAATCTTCGCCGTGCTGTATGGTGAGGTTCTAAAATTCGACGTTGAGAATCCCACATGGGAAAACCGCGACCGTTTTATTCCCAGCAAGACGCACTGTATCCTCTCAAACTTTTCGGCACTGGCAAGAGTCGGATTCCTAAATGAAAGCGAACTGTTTTCATTTCATGAGGATGGCGGTCTATTAGCCGGCCACCCATGGAATGTGGAAATTGGCCTGGAGTATTCAGGCGGAAGCCTTGGCATGGGATTATCCGTAGGCATTGGAATGGCCCTCTCCGCAAGGATGAAAGGCTTGTCTTATAAAACCTATGTTTTATTAGGCGATGGCGAATGCAATGAGGGCTCTGTCTGGGAAGCCATGATGAGTGCAGCGCATTACCGGCTTGACAACCTGATTGCTATAATTGACTACAACAATATGCAGTTCGATGGTATAGGCGACGATATAATGAGCCTTAAACAGCTGAAAGCGAAAACCGATGCATTCGGCTGGAAAACAGTGGAAGTTCCCGGTCATGACCTGGAAGCCATTTCTTTGGCTTTTAAGACAGCTCATAATAATCAGCCGCTTATGATTATAGCACATACCGTAAAGGCCCATGGTGTGCCTGAGCTTGAAAATCTCGCAGAATCCCATCACGCCGTAATGAAAGAAGACACTTATCAAACTATTATCAATTCTATTGACAGCAGATTATGATAGAATATAATAAGAAAAACGCCCGCTTATGGTCTATCATGGGCATTAACCCCTCCATCTGGAGTGTGGGATTCGCAGACATTATCGCAAGAGATAAAGATGTACTTGTCTTCACGGCCGACCTGAAACGATATTCAGGGTTACAGCGCATATTCGACAGCTATCCTGACCAATGCTATAACGTCGGCATTGCCGAACAAAATATGGTTGGCATAGCCGCCGGTATGAGCATGTGCGGATATAAGCCTTATATGACAACCTATGCGCCATTCATGACTCTAAGGTGTGCCGACCAAGTGCGCCATCTTATGGGCAACCTTAATCTGAATATGAAAGCAATAGGGTCAGCAGCCGGATTGTCGGCAGGACTTTCAGGCCCTTCACTATTGGCTATCAACGATATCGCCTTCATGAGAAGCATTCCGAACATGACCGTACTGACACCGGCCGACTGCATGGAAGCCATCAAAATGATGGAGGCAATGCATCATATCGACGGCCCTGTATATATGCGCTTTTGTGGAGCCACACGAATCCCTGTCGTATATGACGAGGATTACGACTTTCATATCGGAAAAGGCCGGACCCTCCGTGCGGGCAAAGTGATTGCTCTAATAGCTGCCGGCACGGATTTGGTTGCCCGTGCATTGAAGGTCGCTGATACACTAAAAAAAGAGGATAATAAAGATATTACCGTGATAGACATGCACACGATTAAGCCCCTCGATTGCGACCTCATCGATGAGCTGATAAAAACACATCACCTTATCGTGACTATTGAAGAACATAGCATAATCGGAGGCCTCGGGAGTGCGGTTGCAGAGCATCTTACATCTGTGGGCTACGGCGGGAAACAGCTTTTTTTAGGCGTACAGGATAAAATCTACATAGCCGGGAAACGTGATTTCATGTTAGACCAAGCGGGACTAAGCACGGAAAGAATCTTACAAGATATTAGAAACGCAATATGAAAAATCTAATACCGGAAGTCATTCAAGACTCAGCCTTAGCCGTTATTACGGATTTAGGAGAGATATACACTTACGGCAATTTAAGGGAACTTATCTCCAAGATTGTTTCTCATATCGACAGACGGAGAGTAAGCATCTGTCTGTGTACAAACTCAATCGGCTCCTTGACAGGATACCTCGCCTTTGTCGAAGGGCACCTTCCGGCAATAATGCTTGACGGTAGCAAGGATAGCGCTATCATTCAGAATATCATAGACATTTACAATCCCAGATATATTTGGGTGCCGGATAAGAGAGTACGAGAGTTTGAGGGGCGGGACACAGTACAATTGCTTGGATATACGCTTATCGAACGCGACTGCGAGGAGCTTGAGTTACATCCGGATCTCGCTCTTCTTCTTACAACAAGCGGGAGCACAGGAAGCCCTAAGCTTGTGAAACTCACACTGAACAACCTGTTAAGCAACGCAGAGTCAATAGCCACTTACCTCGATATAACGCCTGCCGAGAGGCCTATTACAACGCTTCCGATGCACTATAGCTTCGGACTGTCTGTCATAAACAGTCATCTCATCAAAGGCGCCACAATCCTTCTTACAGACAAGACTGTAATGCAAAAGGAATTTTGGAAATTCGCGAAAGAATCTGGTGCCACAAGTCTCTCGGGTGTACCTTACACATATGAAATGCTGCACCGCCTACGATTCTTTGAAATGGACCTTCCGAAACTTACAAGCTTGACGCAAGCGGGCGGCAAGCTGAACGCTAAGCTGGCAAAGGAATTTGCCTCTAAGTCCATCGCATGTGGCAAACGATTCATCATAATGTATGGACAGACAGAAGCAACCGCACGCATAAGCTATCTACCGGCAAGCGATTCCCCGGAAAAATACACGAGCATCGGAATAGTTATCCCCGGAGGCCGTTTATTTCTCATTAATAGCGACGGCAATGAGATTACAGAGCCGGGAATAGATGGGGAGCTTATCTATGAGGGCCCGAATGTATCGATGGGATACGCAGAATGTATTGAAGATCTTTCCACGGAGGATGTCAATCATGGCGTTCTACACACCGGCGATCTTGCACATCGCGATACCGCCGGATACTACTATATCACCGGACGTCTGAAAAGATTTGTAAAGATCTGGGGAAACCGGTGCAACCTTGACGCGGTGGAAGAATTGCTTAAAACTTGCGAACTCAGAGATGACGGGACCGGAAACACCAGTATCACATCTTGTAATCTGGCAGTTACAGGCATCGATGATAAGATAACAGTATTTACTACGCAAACGGGCTTTGATGCGAAAATAAAAGCCTTCCTAAGCGAAAAGACAGGATTAAATCCACGTGCCTTTTCCGTAAAGGCGATAGCTGCTATCCCGAAAACAAACTCCGGAAAAACAAACTATGCCGAATTACAAAAACTTTTGGATTAGTTTATGACTCTCGATGAAATTCTCGAAATAGAGCCTTTCTCACTCAGCAGAGATGAAAAGCGCGCGATGCTCAACGACAGACTTAGGGAACTGACTTTACATCATTACCGGAACAACGGAGAATATCGCAAAATGCTCGATGCACTTGGCATCGACATTTTAAATCTTCCGGAATATGAGCAGCTGCCCTTTCTCCCCGTTAGATTATTCAAGGAATTTGAATTACGCAGCGGCCCGAAAGAAGACGTTGTCAAAACACTCACTTCATCCGGCACCACAGGTCAACAGGTGTCTAAAATCTTCCTCGACAGAAACGCATCGTCTTATCAGACGAAGTGCCTTACGAGAATCATGTCTCACTTTCTGGGCACAAAGCGAGTCCCCATGTTGATACTCGACACGAGTGCAATATTAAAGAATCGCGCCATGTTTTCTGCCCGAGGAGCGGGAATACTCGGTTTCTCGATGTTCGGGAACAAGCGCCAATACGCTCTTGATGAGTATATGGAACTTGACATCGAGGGATTGGAGGCTTTTTTGGACCGGCATCGCGGGGAAACAATTTTCATGTTTGGTTTTACATTCATGATATGGCAGCACTTCTATAAGAAACTTATCGACTCCGGGTATCGTCCCGACTTGTCCAATGGCATACTCATACACGGCGGAGGTTGGAAAAAACTTACTTCCGAAAAAGTTTCTCCACTCGAATTCAAACAAGCCCTTCATGAAGCATCGGGAATTAAGCCCGAGAACATCCACGACTACTATGGCATGGTCGAACAGACCGGGACTGTGTATATGGAATGCAGCTGCGGACACCTCCACGCTTCAGCCTTCAGCGATATAATCATACGGCGCCCTGACGACTGGTCGATAGCATCTCCCGGTGAGAAAGGTCTTATCGAAGTGGTGAGCGTACTCCCCACCAGTTATCCGGGGCATATTCTGCTTACAGAAGACGAAGGCGTGGTTCTGGGAGAAGACGATTGCCCTTGCGGACTAAAAGGAAAATATTTTAAAATCTCCGGACGAATCAAAAACGCGGAAATCCGCGGTTGTAGTGACACTTATGCAGCAAAATTCTAACTTCACCCTGCTTTATCCCGATAAGGTCAATTGGGAGCTTTTCATACGGAATAATGCAGTCGCTCCTTTCTCTGATTGCGTGATCGACTATCTCAGCGCATTGTCTTCATCCCTACTCAAGGACCGACAGACAAGATTATATCCGGACGTCATCACCTTCGCATATTTCTGCCGCAAATCCAATCTGCTGAAGTTAAAGGAAAAATATGTCACTCCGACGGAGGTGCGTCTCGGGCGAGGGATTGCCTTTCACATTGCGCCATCCAATGTCCCTGTAAATTTTGCATACTCTCTTGTTGCCGGGATGCTTGCCGGCAACATAAATATCGTTCGAGTATCGTCAAAAGATTTTCCGCAGGTCGACATCATTTTGAATCATCTGCATCGCTTGTCAAGCTCTATCGGACACGGCACCATGACTTTTATTCCGCCTGTCGCAATCGTGCGCTACAATAGAGACAGCGATGCAAACGCTTTCTTCTCCTCTATCGCTGCAACCCGGATAATCTGGGGAGGGGACGCCACAATCGCCAACATTCGCAAAAATGAATTGCCACCGCGTTCCTTCGATATCTGTTTTGCCGACAGATATTCCATTGCTGTGATTAATCCCGACGCAATAATGGCAGCAGATGAGAAAACTATTTCCCGTCTTGCCGAAGGATTCTACAACGATACATACTTATTCGACCAAAATGCTTGTTCAGCACCGCATCTGGTGTTTTGGACCGCTTCCGAATATCTGAATGAAGCTAAAACACTTTTTTGGCAAGCTTTTCACAAATATGTCCGGCAGCATTACTCGCTGCAATCGATACTATGCGTGGATAAACTTTCGGCTTTCTTCCGTCAGGCCGTAAACATGGAAATCAAAGCACAGAAAATGCCTGATAATTATGTCGTGAGAACTGAAATCCTATCTGACGTCCCAGGGGATATCGATAAATTCCGTTGTGCGGGAGGCTTCTTTTCCGAGAAATCCATTAAAAGCCTTGAAGAGATCAGCCCGATCGTAAATAACAGATACCAGACAATGGCATATTTTGGATTCAGTCTTGAAGAACTTAAAAAATTCGTCACCTCCAATAATCTGTCCGGCATAGACCGTATAGTTCCGATAGGCGAAACGACAAGCTTTTCATTGACTTGGGATGGTTACAATCTTATTGATACTCTGAGCCGCGAAATATCTGTTATAGCCCGGTAAAGTCTACGATTATATCGGTTCAAAGCTGACTCGTTTTGGCGGGATTTGCTTATTTGAGGATTTTGCAGTAAATTTGCGAGGCCGTACGCGGCGCTATACACGAAACATCTACAGCTTTTAGACGATATGATTACTCAGGAACAATTAAAAGAGACTTTTGAGCGTATGCTTGCGCTGAGGAGGTATCTTTGACATCGACGGGAAGAAAATAGCAGTCGAGGAAGAACAGCTTCGCACCATGGCCGAAGGATTCTGGGACGACCAGGCGGCCGCGCAGAAGCAAATGAAGAAGATCAAGGACCTCAAGAAATGGGTCGAGGACTACGAGGAGCTCGAAGGCGCTGTCGACGAGCTGAAACTGGCCATGGAATTCTACCAGGAGGAAATCGTGGGCGAGGACGAAGTCGATGCCGCATATGCCAAGGCGCTGAAACTCACCGAGGACCTCGAGCTGCGCAATATGCTGCGTCGCGAGGAAGACATCATGAGCGCCGTGCTCAAAATCAATTCCGGAGCCGGCGGCACCGAGAGTCAGGACTGGGCCTCGATGCTCATGCGCATGTATATGCGTTGGGCTGAAAAACAAGGATATAAGGTGAGCGTGGCCAATCTGCTGGATGGCGATGAAGCCGGTATCAAGACCTGCACGCTGAACATCGAGGGCGACTTTGCATACGGCTACCTGAAGAGCGAGAACGGCGTGCACCGTCTGGTGCGCGTGAGCCCCTACAATGCACAGGGCAAGCGCATGACCTCGTTCGCATCCGTGTTCGTGACTCCGCTGGTGGACGACACCATCGAAGTGAAAGTCGAACCTGCGCTGCTCAGCTGGGACACCTTCCGTTCCGGTGGTGCCGGCGGTCAGAACGTGAACAAGGTCGAGTCGGGCGTGCGTCTGCGCTACCAGTTCACCGACCCCTACACAGGCGAGCAGGAAGAAATCCTGATTGAAAACACCGAGACGCGCGACCAGCCCAAAAACAAGGAGAACGCCCTGCGTCAGCTGCGCTCTATTCTGTACGACAAGGAATTGCAGCACCGCATGCAGGAGCAGGCCAAGGTGGAAGCCGGAAAGAAGAAAATCGAATGGGGCTCGCAGATCCGCAGCTATGTGTTCGATGACCGACGCGTGAAGGACCACCGCACAAACTGGCAGACCTCCGATGTTGGCGGCGTAATGGACGGCGACCTCGACGGTTTCATCAAGGCATATCTCATGGAGTTTGCCGCAGAAAAAGAAGAAGAGTAAACCCAGGCGCAGCCCGCGTGCTGCGCCACAATATCTTGCACCGATGACATTCCGATCTCTCCGCTTATGGGCCTTAGGGTTCCTTGCAGCCGTGTCAGGCCAGGCCTTCGCGCAATCCGCCACGGCCACGGACGAGCAGCGCTCGCTGACGATCTACCAGATAATGGTTGCCTCCTTCCTCCACGGCGAGGACGGCGCGCCGGGCTACACGGCGCTCTGGGGCCCCGACGGACACACCAAGAACGGAAATCTCAAAGGTATCACGTCGGCGCTCGACCATATCCAAAGCCTTGGTGCGAACGCAATATGGCTTACACCCATCTTCGACAGCACGCAGGCTTTCGGAGGTGAAAAGCTTCAGGCCACGGGCTATTTCACGAACGACTTCTTCAAGATCGATCCTAATTTCGGCACCGAGGAGGACTTCCGCGAACTCGTGGAGGAAGCCCACCGCCGCGGCATGTATGTGATTCTCGACGGCGTGTTCGGCCATCACGGAGGCGTGACAGCTCCCTCACCCTCGGGCCACAAGCTTGACACCACCACCGTGGGCTGCGACCGCCCCGACGGAGGTACGGGCAATATCAAGTATCCCGAATCACTTCCCTACATTACCGAGGTTGCGACATACTGGATTGATAAATTCGGAGTGGACGGCTGGCGCCTCGACCAGGCTTATCAGGCCAAACAGGGAGGCCACAACTACTGGCTCGAAATCCGCAAGGCTGTCGAGGACCTGTGTGCCGAACGTCGCTCCCGAGGCGAGCAATGGGGCATTCTGGGCTATATGGTCGGCGAAGACTGGGGCCCGGCCTCCGTCATCAACCGGGGCGTCTACACGGACGGCGGCCTCATCTCGGCCTTTGATTTCGAAGGTAAGGAACTCATTTCAGGCCCGATGCAGGACCTTTCGTCCGCCGGACTGGAGAACGGATGGGACGACGTGCGCCTGATGCTTTCTCGCCCTTCGCTGCGCGGATACCTCAACGATGATGTCATACCCAACCTTTTTCTCACCAATCACGACGGCTATCGCGTGGCCGATCACCTCGACCCGTCCGATCCCCTCTTCTATCGCAAGCTCATGACCCGCAACGCCATTCTGGCAGCTTACAACGGCCCTGTGACATTGTATTACGGCGACGAGTACGCCGACCTGAGCCGCGACACCGAAGGCGGCCAGAAGGACAACATCGCCCGCACTTCCGGACACCTCAACCCTCGCAACGAGAATGAAAAAGAGCTTGCGGAATATATCTCCAGGGCTATGAAATTCCGTCGCGAGAACCCGGCCATGTGGCGCGGCCAGGCTACGTTCAAGCGCTTCCATACGCCTTCGGGCTCGGATGTGCTGGAAGTCACCAAGACCGATTCCGTCACCGGCAACCGCGTGCGCATCGTCTTCTCCACCGGGGATGAAACCCTCGTATGGCCATCGGAAGGCCGCTCGGAGAAAGTGCTTGCTTGGAAACCGATATTCATCTCTTTGAACTAATTGTAGACACCATTTAACCGACTTCATCCCATGACCAGAAAAACTGAAATCATCATAGCGTCCCTTATCCTCGGGCTGGGACTTCTAAGCATTGGCCTCTGCCTGCGCTCGGCTGCCGGCACCATCGCTGACCGCGACCGCACGGCAAGCGTGCGCGGCCTCTGCGAGCGCGAAGTTCTTGCCGACAAGGTCACTTGGCCCCTGGTCACCCAGGATCTGGGCAACGACCTCCCCGGCATGTACGCCAAGAGCGAACAAGTGACAAAAGCCATCCTCGAATTTCTCCACGCCGGAGGCATCACCGACTCGGAAATATCCGTGAATCCGCCGGATGTAGAAGACCGCCTCACACAGAGCTACGATCCGTCGCGCGTGTCGCAGCGTTACAAGCTCACCTGTGTCATCGTTGTCACGTCCTCCGACGTCGAGAAGGTACGCGGCCTGATCAAGCGTCAGAGCGAGCTCATCAGCCGCGGCATTGCCGTGCTGGCGGGCGACTACAACTATCCCACGACCTACGAGTTCACCGGCCTCAACGAAATCAAACCGGCCATGATTGCCGAAGCCACGCACAATGCCCGCGAGGCTGCCGCTAAATTCGCACAGGACTCGGGCAGCAAGCTCGGACGCATCATCACCGCCTCGCAGGGCCAGTTCTCCATCTCGGATCGCGACCAGTACTCGCCTCATATCAAGAATATCCGGGTGGTGACCAACCTGACCTACGGGCTCGAGGACTGATTTCCCGTAAAACTCCCCATGAATCCGAAACGACTGCTGCTGATCGTAAATCCGAAATCGGGCACATCCTCGAAACTGGGTGTTGCCGACCGAATCGCGCACAAGCTCGAGAAAGAAGGCTTTGAAGTGCGCGTGCACTACACGACGGGCCCGGGCAACGCAACGGACGTTGCCCGGGAGGCCGCCGCGGACGGATATTACGGCGTGGTGGCATGCGGAGGCGACGGCACCGTGAACGAAGTGGCATCCGGGCTCTGCGGCACGGACACAGCCCTGGGCATTATTCCCCTGGGCAGCGGCAACGGACTGGCGCGCCACCTCGAGATTCCTATCGACGACCGTGCGGCCACACGCGTCGTGGCCGGCGACAAAATCCTCGCCTGCGACTACTGCTCGGTGAACGGGCGCCCCTTCTTCTGCACGTTCGGCGTGGGGTTCGACGCCGTTGTGAGCCAGAATTTCGCAAAACGGCGCGGCCGCGGACTCGTGAACTACCTGAAGAGCGTGATCGACGTTTTCGTCACCTACAAGCCCCAGGAATACCAGATACACATCGCCGACAACACACTGACGGAAAAGGCATTCCTGATCGTATGCTGCAACGCGTCGCAGTATGGCAACAACGCCTACATCGCTCCCGGCGCCAGCATAACGGACGGACTGATGGATCTTACGATCGTGCACGACACCAACCTGCTGCAGAACCTGCGGCTCGGGGCCGACCTCATCTCGGGGCTTCTCTACAAAAACCGCTATATCGACTCGCTGCGCACCCGCGAACTCACAATCTCGTGCGGAGCGGAAAAAGAAGTGGCGATCCATATCGACGGCGAGCCCCTGCGGATGGTTCCGCCCCTGGGCGTCCGGGTCCATCCCGGCGGGATACGTATTTTCGTCCCCGGGCGGAGCACCCGATTCATTCCCGTGCTCACTCCTCTGTGGTGCAACGGGCGCGATCTTGTACTGGCCATAGGGCGCATGTTCAAATAAACTCCGGGGCATACGGGAGGGGCTGCAAGTGCTAAAAAAGCAAAACGAGTGTCCGTATCTCGTTTTTTTTTACTAACTTTGCAGGCGTAATACTCAATTTTGTATATATTTGGAATGGACGTCAAAAAAGTTCTATACGTCTCACAGGAAATCGAACCCTATGTGGCACCGGGGGCATTATCCACCTTCAGCCGCACGATAGCACAGGGAATGCAGGAGAAGGGCGCCGAGGTGCGTTCCTTTATGCCCCGCTACGGCGCTATCAACGAGCGCCGTAATCAGCTTCATGAAGTTATCCGTCTTTCCGGGCTCAATATCCCTATCGACGACGTCGACTATCCTCTCATCATAAAAGTCGCCACGCTTCAACCCACCCGTCTGCAGGTGTATTTCATCGACAACGACGAGTTTTTCTCGCGCCATGCGGCTGACGGCGTTCTGGAAACGGACAGCGATTCCGACAGCAACGACGAACGCGCCATTTTCTTTGTTCGCGGAGTAGCAGAAACCGTACGCAAGCTTCGCTGGGAGCCCTCCGTGGTGCATGCTATCGGTTGGCTGTCAGGGCTTGTACCGGCCTATATCAAGAGCATCTACAACGAGGATCCGTCCTTCCGCTCATCCAAGGTAGTCTACTCGCTTGTGGCTGACCCTGAAATAGAAAAAACGTTCGACCCCAACATCATCAAGAAGCTCAAGGACGAAGGCTTTTCCAACGAACAGCTTGCCAGCCTCGAAGGCGCCACACACCGTGCCCTTCACAAGCTTGCCATCGATTTCGCCGATGCCGTGGCCATAAGCTCTCCCGATGCGGATGCCGAACTGATATCCTACGCCAAGGCCTCCGGGAAGCCCGTCCTGGACTATCCCGGTGAATGTCCGGAAGCCACCACAGCCTATCACGAGCTTTACAAAAGTCTCTAATCCCACTCTCTCCCACAGCATCTCAACACCGAGAAATGTCCAAGCTCATCACCATCATATTTGCCGTCCTCGCGATACTTGTGTGCGCCTGCGACGAGACCTCTCCCGTAGGCGGCTCCCTGGCGGAGGACCAGCTTGTAATCCGTGTCGATTCCGATTTCGTGATCGAAGGCCGCAGCGTGGCCATGAACGCCGTACGCTCCTCCACAGTATCGCAGTTGCTCGGAGTCATCGACATCCCCGAATACGGCTCTCTCCGCTCCTCGGTTGTCACGCAGTTTCTCTGCGCCACAGAGCTTGACACAGCCAACTACACGGCAGCCAACGTGGACTCCCTCGTGCTGGTGATGCAATACAACCCCGGAAGCTTTATGGGCGACTCGGTCGTACCCATGGGCCTAAAGGTCTATCCCCTGACCCGAGAACTCCCCTCGCCCATCTACAGCAATTTCGACCCTGAAGGTTTCTACGATCGTTCACGCCTGCTGGCATCCTGCGTCTACAATACCTCCACGGCCGAGAGCGATTCGCTGCGCAAGCTCAGCACGCGCTCGATACGCATGCAGCTGCCCCGCGAACTGGGGTCGGACCTCTTCCGTGCGTTCGAGGAGCATCCCGAATACTACGCAAGCGGCAGCGAATTCTGCCGTAATGTCTTTCCCGGGCTGTACATCGAAAGCTCATTCGGCAGCGGCCGCATGACTCTCGTGCAGAAAACCACGATGCGGATGTATCTGCGCAAGATTTTCACCAACGACGAAGGCAAGCCGGATACCATCAGCTCCCAGCAGGACTACTACATGGTGACGCCCGAAGTATTGACAAACAACAACTTCGATTACTCCATCTCGCCCGGGATGCAGGAGCGCATCGATGAGGGCCAGAACCTGCTGGTGGCTCCCTGCGGATACGAGGTTGAAGTGACGCTGCCTACACGCGAAATCGTGCGCCGCTACCGCGAGAAGGCCGATGCACTGACGGTCATCAACAGTCTTTCGCTCTCGATACCCACCGACACGATAGAAAACGCACTCGGAGTAGGCGCCCCGCCGTACGCGTTGCTTGTGCGCAAGGACAAGCGCGACGAGTTTTTCAACAACTACTCGCTGACGGATAATATCAATTCATTCTACGCCACATATTCGTCGGCGGACAAGAGCTACAACTTCGGCAGCATGCGCGCTTACATCACCAACATGCTCCAGAAGGAAGAAATCACTGACGAGGACTGCACATTTGTGATTGTGCCCGTGACGGTGAACTTCGAGAGTTCCGCAGGCTCTTCATCCTACTACTACGCAAGCAGTTCGCAGCTCGTTTCGAGCATAGTGCCGTACGTGATGTCGCCGGCAATGGTAGTGTTAAAACTCGATGAAGCTAAAATAAAATTCACATATAGCTTGCAAAGTCAAAAATAATTTTGTAACTTTGCACCGCAATTCAGGCCGCAATAGCTCAGTTGGTAGAGCATTTCATTCGTAACGAAAAGGTCGTGGGTTCGAGTCCCACTCGCGGCTCAAGAATTAGAGGATAAATAATTGCAGGAACAATTATTTATCCTCTTTTCATTCCCAATCGCCTCACATAGTCTAAACCTCTGAAATTTAATGAAATCCAAAAGAATCCTAAGTCTGGTGTGCTGCGTTCTGATGATGATCGCGGCGGCCTTATGCGTCAATAAGGAAGTTTTTGGCTATGACGCCGAGCCCGCGGGCGAGCAAACGGCCACACCGTCGGACACGGTTTCCGTGCTTCCGGACGGAACGATCGTGGTGCACACGCGGCCTCTCACAAATTTCGGAGGCTATGCCGGTCCCGTCCCCTTGGATATAAGCATCTCGAATACGGGAGTGATCACCGACATCACGGCGCTGCCGAACGGGGAGTCCCCGGGATTTTTCAAGCGTGCCGAGAAGCTGCTTAGCTCGTGGAAAGGTCTGAGCGCCGCGGAGGCCGAGACTCTGAAGGTAGATGCCGTGACGGGTGCGACTTATTCGTCGGAGGCGATCAAAGCCAATGTTCAGGCCGGTGTGAGATACTATCTGAAGGACGCGGACAAGAGCAAAAAACCGTTCGAGATGCCCCTGAAGATGTGGATTGCCTTTGCCGTGACGCTGATTGCCTGCATCGTTCCGCTACTGGTAAAGAACAAAATCTACATGACGGTGCAGCTGATTGCCAATGTGGTGGTGCTGGGCTTCTGGTGCGGTCAGTTTCTGGACTATTACCTGATGCTGAAATACCTCTCGACGGGCATATCGCTTCCAGTGGGACTGACGGCTATCCTGATGCTTGTGTCGGCGTTCGTCTATCCCGTGTTCGGTCGTCCGCAATACTATTGCTCGCATGTATGTCCCTTTGGCTCGGCTCAAATCCTGCTGGGAAAAATCACTAAACACAAAATCAAGCTTAGCGCGAAAGCCGTCAAAGGCCTTGACTGGTTCCGCAAGATACTCTGGGCAGCACTTATGCTCCTTCTCTGGTGCGACGTGCTGACACGCTGGATGGACTACGAATTATTCCAGGTATTCCTCATCCAATCAGCTCCGACGGCCGTAATTGTTGCTGCGGCGCTGTTCTTAATTCTTTCAGTTTTCATCCCGCGCCCCTACTGCAGATTTGTCTGCCCCACAGGATCGCTGATCAAGCGGGCGGAAAATATCGGATAAATCCCATTAACCATCAAGATATCAACCATGAAAAATTCGAATTATCTCATAATCCTTCTTGCACTCGGCCTGGTTGCCGTGTCGTACAAGTGGATCAAGACCTCCGAGACGCCCGAAACGATCGAAATGCCGGCCGTGTCCACGACCTACGAAACCATCATGAGCCGTACAAGCGTGCGCGCCTATTCCGATCAGCCGGTAAGCGACTCGCAAATCGACAGCCTCCTGCGGGCGGCAATGGCAGCTCCAAGCGCGGGCAACAAGCAACCGTGGCGTTTCGTTGTGATCCGCGACCGGAAGGCAATGGAGTATATCAGCGCTAATTTCCCCTCGATGACCATGGTTGAAAACGCACAGGCTGCGGTGGTAGTATGCGGCGAGGTGGCAGCCACTTATGAAGGCGAGGGCCGGGGATATTGGGTTCAGGATGCCTCCGCTGCAGCTGAGAATCTGCTGTTAGCCGCTCATGCCATGGGACTTGGCGCCGTCTGGTGCGGAGTCTATCCGATTTCGGAGCGAGTAGATGCCTTTTCCAAACTTCTGAATCTTCCCGAAGGCATCTTGCCGCTGAACTGCATTGCCATAGGCTATCCTTCAGGCGAGACCACGCCTAAAGATAAATGGAAGCCGGAAAACATCCACTACAACACCTGGGATAGCATCCGGGCAGAATGAGCCACCGAGGGCCGGCGCAGGCCCTGATGGGTAAGGAAAAAATGAGGGCCGTGTTCGACACGGCCCTCAGACGGAACAATAATTCGCCCGCTTATTTGGGAAGCACCTCGTAGGAGGTGGCATTAATCGAATAGAAGGACAGATAGGGCTTTCCTTCCTTTTCCAAACGGTCGGCGATGCGTGCACGATAGTCGGCCATCTGCGCGCTGAAGGTGTCGAGTTCGCCCTGTCCGGCGGCTTTGCGTTCAGTTTCGCATCCGGTAGGCTCGTTCTTAGCGTCCTTTACGCCTTCCTCGGCCAGCATTTCAGCACGCTGCGCCTGCTTGCGTTCCATCTGAGCGACCTCTTCCTCGCCAATGCGCTGTTCAACGAATTCGCCTGTTACCTTCATCATATGTCCGGGAGCATCCTCGGGGAACGCCCATCCCATTTCTTCGGTTCCGTCGCAGCGGATTATGGTGTTCTCATCGCTGCCGAGAATAAATGCCTTACGCCCCCCATGTGCACAAAGGTGCGAGCACTCACCCTCGATGGTAATAACCTGTCCGACATATCTGTCGGGATCGGCAAGAAGAGAATCGACGGATACAATCCCGACATTCCGGCTCTCGTCCTGCGCCTCCCCTGAGGCCTTCGATCCGCATGAAGCGCTCAGCAGCGCCACAACTGCGAAGAAACCTAATTTGAGTATTGACTTCATAGAAATAATATTGAAATGATTAATAAATTATCTGCAGTAAAAGCCAGGGGGCAAAACGGCGCGTAAAGATACGCTTTTTCTCTCACATGACAAAATTGGGCTAATTGGGCTGATTGGACCAATTGGACTAATTAGTCTAATAAGTCTAATAATTGAATTTCCGGCGAACTTTTTCGTGCACCGGATGTTGAGAATATATAACACGAATTCATCACACGCTTCAACTACATATTTATGACGACGCGAATGCAATCAGGACGCAAAGCGCAACGGCTCACCACCCTAATTTTCGCAATCTCGCTCATGTCCTTCCTGCCTGGCTCCGCGGAGCCCGGGCAGGAAGCCCATCAGTCTGTCGGGCTGGTATTAAGCGGCGGTGGGGCCAAAGGCATTGCCCACGCAGGTGTAATCCAGGCCCTTGAGGACAATGACATTCCGATTGATTACGTTACCGGCACATCCATGGGCGCAATCATGGGTGCGCTCTACGTGACGGGCCACACCCCTCAGGAAATGATGGAAATGCTTGAGTCGAAGGAGTTTTCGTACTGGAGCACCGGTAAAATCAATCCGGCCCTGACCTACTTTTTTTCGTCGGAGGCCGCCTCTCCGTCGCTTCTGACAGTGCCTATAAAGCTTGGCAAGCAGCATCCCGACACGGTGCAGGAACCGCCGCAGTCGCTTATCAACCCCATTCCAATGAGTCTGGCCTTCGTTGAGCTTTTCGAAGCCTACTCGGCCCAATGCGGGCGGGACTTCAACCGTCTTATGGTGCCCTTCCGCTGCGTGGCCTCCGACCTCGCACATAACAGCAAACACGTGTTCCGGCGCGGGAGCCTTGCAGATGCCGTACGTTCGTCGATGAGTTTCCCGCTCGTATTTCAGCCCATCGTGGTTGACGGGAACCTGATGTACGACGGCGGCATATACGATAATTTCCCTGTGGATGTGATGACCGAGGATTTCGCGCCATCGTTCATCTTAGGTGTAGATGTCGCCTCACCTGACGATTCCATTCCGGCGTCGGTAATCTCGCAGGTAAGCTATCTTGTGACACGTCCTCAGAGCACGGAAGTACCGGCTGAAAACGGAATACGCATCCGCGTTGATGTCGATGACTTCGGGCTGCTCGACTTCCAGAAAGCCGCCGCCATCTACCAGAGGGGCTATGACAAGGCAATGGAGATGATGGACTCGATCAAGGGGCGCGTGACCTCGCGCATGCCGGCACGAGCACGACGCATGCGCCGCGAGCTCTTCCGCGCCAAGACGCCTGCCGTGGTGTATGACCGCGTGCGTGTGACGGGCGCCACTCCGCAGCAGAACAAATACATAGCATCGCTTTTCTATCCCTCTCACCACGCCGACACCATAGGCGCCGAACGGGTGCGCCGCGGCTACTATAGCGCCGTGACCACGGGCCAGATTCAGGATTTCCGCGTAAAATCCTCCTACAACGACACCACTGATCTGTTTACGCTCGACCTCAAGGCCGCGGTAAAGGCACCGCTCAAGGCGTCGTTAGGAGGCTATCTGACATCGTCGTCGAACAGCTACCTCTATCTGTCGCTGGCCTACAGCACGCTGAGCTACAAGAGCATCAGCACCTCACTCTCGGGGTGGATCGGACAGAGCTACATGGCGGGAATGTTCCGTGCGCGCTTCAACATCAACGGCCCACGGGTGCCGTCGGCCTTCGGCTTCGATGCCGTGGCCACGCGGCGCAATTATCTTGCCAATGACCGTCTGTTTTTCGTGAACGAGCCCTCATTCTCCATCAACCACGACTACTACGGAAAACTATACTGGTGCACCTCGGCCGGACGTATGGGCACGTTTGAACTTGGAGCGGGCGGCGGCCGCCAGTACAACAGCTTCTACCAGAGCACCGATGCAGAAAGCTTTGCCGCGGGTCGCGACCACATTGCCCTGGACCTGGGGAAGGCCTATGCCTCCTACGACGCTTATACGCTGGATGACCTGAACTTCCCTACGCAGGGCTACCAGCTGCATCTGGGTGTATCGGGCTTCCTGGGCGAGGCGCGCTTCACCAACTCGCTTGTCCCCGACGGGCTGAACAAGGAAACGAAGTCGCATCAGGCCTGGGGGCAGTTCTACGGCAAGTACCGTCTCTATCTCGACCTACATCCCCACTGGGCCCTTGGCCTGCGTGCGGAGAGCCTTCTGAGCACGCGCAAGCTGCTCTCGAACTATTATGCGGCGCTGAGTTCTGCAGCGGTGTATTCGCCGACGCCTTCGAGCGACAATTCCTTCAATTCGGCACTGCGCGCCAACAGTTATGTGGCAATTGGCCTGACGCCTATCTACAAGCTTAACGACAGCTTCACAATCCGTGCCACCGGGCACCTCTTCGCGCCTATGCGTCGGATTCTTGACAGCGCCGACGGCCTGCATACGGCGCACTACGGGAAATGGTTCGGCCACTTCACGCCATTTGTGGAAGTGGACGCCATGTACAGGCTGCCTTTCGCCTCTGTGGGCGCCTACTGCAATTATACCTGCGCCTCGGGGCAGAAAGTGAACGTAGGCATTTCCTTCGGCATCTACCTCCCGGCGCCCAAGTTCCTGGATTAATATTATTCAGACGATAATAGAACGAGGGGATGAGCTTCTGACGGAAGCTCATCCCCTCGAAGTGTGTGGGAATACGGGATTGTCGATCAGGCCTTGACGCGCTCAACATAGGAGCCGTCGCGGGTGTCGATGCGAACCTTGTCGCCGGTGTTGCAGAAGAGGGGCACACGCACTTCGGCGCCGGTCTCTACGGTTGCGGGCTTGAGGGTGTTGGTTGCGGTGTCGCCCTTGATTCCGGGCTCCGTGTAAGTGATCTCGAGAATCACGGAAGTGGGCATTTCGCAAGTGAGGACCGTCTCGGTAGCGGCTTCGACGTTAGCTTCGCATACATCGCCTTCCTTGAGGAACTCAACACCGGCAATGCTCTCGCCGGGGAGGATTATTTCTTCCCATGTTTCGGTGTGGAGGAAGTGATAGCCCATATCGTCCTTGTAGGAGAACTGGTAGGGACGACGCTCGATGCGAACTTCGTTGACCTTAACGCCGGAGTTCCAGGTCTTGTCGAGAACGCGGCCCGTGCGGACGTTCTTGAGCTTTGTGCGCACGAAAGCCGGGCCCTTGCCGGGCTTGACGTGGAGGAATTCTACGATAAAGAAATACTGGCCATCGATGTCGAGGCACATGCCATTCTTGAAATCAGCAGTAGTTGCCATAAAGAAAAATGGTGATTTGCTATGTATTTTGTGTGAATAATTGGCTGTTATATCGGCGGAGCGCCGTTCAGGCCACAAAGTTACGAAAAATTATTGATGCGCAGGGCCTGCGGATGCAATTTTTTTTGTAATTTTGTGGGTAATTAGCCACAAGACCATGAACGAGGAAGCTCTCAGCCGCATGTATCTAAAGGACACAGCGTTCCGGCATCTAATGCAGCGACGCATTTTCAATGTCCTTCTCATAGCGTCGCCCTATGATGCGTTCATCATGGAGGAGGACGGCCGCGTGGAGGAGCAACTCTACAACGAGTATGTGTCGCTCAACCTCAGCTCGCCGCCCCGCGTATCGCGTGTATCGAATTTCGACGAGGCCTTGGCGGCCATGGCGGAGAAGAGCTTCGACCTTGTGCTGATCATGCCTGCGGGCGACCTCTCGCTGGCAGCGCGCGGCTGCCGCGCCATCAAGGACGCGCATCCGGAGGTGCCGACCGTGCTTCTGACTCCATTCTCGAAGGAAGTATCGCGACGGATAGGCCAGGAGGACCTCTCGGCCGTGGACTATGTCTTCTCCTGGCTGGGAAACATGGATCTGCTGCTGGCTATAATCAAACTGCTGGAGGACAGGATGAACCAGGAGGACATCACGGGAGTGGGCGTGCAGATGATCATGCTCGTGGAGGACTCGGTACGTTTCTATTCGTCGATCCTTCCGCATGTCTACAAATTCCTCCTCAAGCAGAGCCGCAACTTCTCGACGGAAGCTCTGAACCAGCACGAGCAGATGCTGCGCATGCGCGGACGCCCGAAAGTGATGCTTGCGCGCACATATGAGGAGGCGGTGGAGCTCTACAACCGCTACGGCAAGAACATGCTTGGCGTGATCAGCGACGTATCCTTCATGCGCAACGGTGTGAAGGATCCCAAGGCGGGTCTGCGTCTGGCGCGACATCTGCGTGCATCGGATCCGTCGCTGCCCGTGATCATCGAATCGAGCGAAGGGGAGAACCGGGGCCCGGCGGAGGACCTGGGGGCAGTGTTCGTAGACAAGAATTCCAAGAAGCTGTCCGTGGATCTGGAGGATGCGATCATGGGCAATTTCGGCTTCGGCGACTTCGTGATCCGCGACCCGGCCACGGGACGCGAAATCATGCGCATCAAGAACCTCAAGGACATGCAGCAGCGGATATGGGACATTCCCGCGGAATCGCTGCTATGGCATGCGTCGACCAACGATATTTCGCGCTGGCTATATTCGCGCGCGCTCTTCCCCATCGCGGACGTGATACGGCGCCACCGCTTCGCCTCGCTCGAGGAAGTGCCTGCCGCGCGCCAGCTGTTCTTCGATCTGATCGTCAAGTACCGCAAGATGAAGAACCGCGGCGTGGTGGCCGTGTTCCAGAAGGACCGCTTCGACCATTATTCGAACTTCGCACGCATCGGTCAGGGGAGTCTGGGCGGCAAAGGGCGCGGCCTGGCCTTCATAGACTCCATCATAAAGAAGAATCCCATATGCGATAATTTCCAGGGACTAACGATATCGATTCCGCGCACGGTGGTGCTGTGCACGGATCTCTTCGACGAGTTCATGGCCGAAAACGGACTGTATCCGCTGGCGCTCTCCACTGACGTGAGCGACGACGAAATCCTGAGTGCATTCCTGGGCGGCAAGCTGCCGGAACGTCTTCGCGAAGACCTTCTGGCGCTGTTCGACGTGGTGGACCGTCCGCTGGCCGTGAGATCGTCGAGCCTGCTGGAGGACTCGCATTACCAGCCTTTCGCGGGCATATACAGCACCTACATGGTGCCCTTCACCACGGACCGGGCGGTGCGTCTGGCGCAGCTTGAGCAGGCCGTCAAGGGCGTATATGCTTCTGTCTTCTTCCGCGACTCGAAGGCCTACATGTCGGCCACGAGCAATGTCATCGATCAGGAAAAGATGGCTGTAATCATCCAGGAAGTGGTGGGCGATGACCATGGCGACTATTACTTCCCCTCGTTCTCGGGCGTGGGCCGTTCGCTGAACTATTATCCGCTGGGCGATGAAGAGCCCGAGGACGGTGTGGCGGAGGTGGCCATCGGACTTGGCAAGTATATCGTGGACGGCGGCCGCGGGCTACGCTTCTCGCCGCTTCATCCGGAGCACGTACTACAGACCTCGACGCTCGAAAACGCCCTGCGAGACACGCAGACGACACTCCTCGCACTCAAACGGAACACGGACCCCGAAACTGACACGCCCCTGGTGGACGACGGCTACAACCTCGCCCGTCTAAGCGTGCAGCAGTTCGCGGGCACGGATGCCCTGAAATGGACAGTGAGCACCTACAACGCCCAGGACGGCTACATCAACGATTGCGACTGGGGCCGCGGGCGGCGCGTCGTAACCTTCGCGAACATACTTCGCGACAAGGCCCTCCCGCTTGCGCCGGCCATCCACTTCATGCTCTCGCAGGGGCAGTCGGCCATGCAGCGGCCTGTGGAAATAGAGTTCGCGGGCAATATCCTTCCCAAAGCCATAGCGGACGGCATAAAGGGACATCTGTACTGGCTTCAGATCCGCCCGATCATCGACAAGAAGCAGCTGGTGGCCGATGAAGTGTTCGACCATCCGGACGAGCAGCTCATCGTGCGCAGCTCCACAGCCCTTGGCCACGGAATGGTGGAGGGCGTCACTACTGTCGTCTACATCCGTCCCGAGAATTTCAATCCCCTGCGCAACCGCGAGATTCCTCCGCTGCTTGACCGCATCAACCGCGAGTTCACGGCCCGCGGGGAAGGCTACGTGCTGATAGGCATGGGGCGCTGGGGCTCGTCGGATCCCTCGCTGGGTATCCCCGTGAAATGGCCCGAGATTTCGGGCGCAAGGCTCATCGTGGAGACCTCGCTGCCGGGCTACCGTATAGAGCCGAGCCAGGGCACCCACTTCTTCCAGAATCTAACGAGCTTCGGTGTAGGCTACTTCACCGTGGACCCCTCGGCCGGACAAGGCTACATCGATCTGGACTACCTGGCGGCACAGCCTGCGGAGTACGAGGACGAGTTCGTACGCATCGTGCGCTTCCCGGAGCCTCTTTCGATAGCCATCAACGGGCGGCAGGGCCGCGGACAAGTGCTCAAGCCCGGCATAGATCCCAACCCGCATCCAACTGAATAATTCAACCCTATACTAATCCTCCGGACTACCTCATGAGTTTTCTCGAATCTCTAAAAAGCGCCTTCGGCTTCGGGTCCGACCGTCAGGACACCGACGACACGCTGCTGGCCGACGAAAGTTTCGCTTCCATAAATGCCCCGGGAGCAGCCGAGGCAGCCATGGCCGAGCCGGAGCCGGCGCCCGAAGCGCCCGTACTTGACCCGCACGCCGTGCGCGGCATATTCTCGGCTGTTGTGGATGTGTTCAACGCGTCGCTACCTGCATTCGTGGCCTCGTCGGTGGACAGGAAAGCTCAGGAGGACTATCTGTATTCTACCCTGGAGCAGTCGTTAAAAGACTATCTGACGCGCCTGATCGACGATGCGCGCGTGTTTGCCGAAGGCTCCGTTCGCCACGAGAACCATGAGACCCTGGCCGAACTCGGGCGGCTCCGACGCGAGAAGGAAAGCCTCGAGCAGCAACGCACATCCATCAAGGAACAGCAACTGAGCTCGGACCGCCAGCGTCGTGCGCTGACCGACCGCGTACGCGACCTCGAGCAGCAGCTTGCATCCCTCGAAGCCGAGCGCGAGCAATTCGATCTGGAAAACAAGAGCCTTCTCAACAAAATAAAGCTTAGCGAGATACGTCCGGCAGTCGTGGAGGAGCTGAACGCCGAAATAGCATCGCTGCGCGCGCAGCTCGCATCGCAGCCGGACACCCCCGCACCTGCAGCCGACCCGCAAGCCGCTGAACGGCTCCGGGCGGCAGAAGCCCGCGCCGCAGAACTGGAGCAGGCTCTGGCTGCACGCGACCAGGCGCAGCGCACAGCCTCGGAGATGTACACATCCCTGCAGCACGAACTCGTGGAGGAGCGCCGCAAACACTCGGAGGCCCTGGCCGAGAAAGAAAGTCATATCGCCGAAAAGGACGCCCAACTCGAAGAGGCCGCCGAACTGCTCAAGGGCATGGAGCACCTGACGGCGCAGATGCAGCAGGTGGAGGTGGCGATCAACAAGCGCGACGAACGAATAAAATCGCTCCAACAGAAGAACCGCGACCTGCGCAAGCTTCTTGACAAGGCCGAAAAGCGCCTCCTTGCCGGCACACTCACGCCCTCGCTTCCTTTCGGCGAAGGCGACGACGGCACGGCGGCCGACCCTGCACAGGCCTACGGCACTGCCGATTCGGAGATGATCTCCACGAGTCCGATCCGGCCCGAAGACCTGGATGATAGTTTCCGCGAAGTGGACTGGCTTACGGGCACGCCACCCAAAGGCACGGTGGTGCGCTCGGAGCTCACCGATGATGAATTCGGCTATCAGGAGCCCCCCCGGAAACCCAAACCCAAGGACCACGACTCGCAGCTCTCGCTTTTCTGAGCTTTTTGCTCCAGGGCCCGAAATACATTTTCCATTTTCGATTGTTTAGATTACATCATGACATTACGCCAGCTTAGCACAGCCATACTTATTACCATCGCCTCCGGAGCGTTTGCGGCGCCCGGCGTGCCCTCGCGCACGCTTGCCGCCGAACTGGAGAAATATACAGCCCCGGAATCCGTACCGGCCAAGCCGGCGGCGTGCACGTACATGCCCGACGGCACCACGGTGGCTGTGCTCTCCGACGACTGCCGAAGGATTCAGCTTCGCGACATCGAAAGCGGCAAGGCCGGCGATGTGCTTTTTGACGTTGACAATACCCGCGAGGCGCAGCTGGCGGCCATCGAAGGATTCACGCTCAGCCCGAACGGAAGCAGAATACTTGTATGGACGGACAGCCGCCCGGTCTACCGCCGCTCAACCGTGGCGCGATACTATGTCTATGAGGTGCGCTCGCGCATCCTGCGCCCGCTATCGAAAGAATGCGATCTGCAGCGTGCGCCACAATTCTCGCCGGACTCGCGCATGGTGGCTTTCGCGGACCCTGCGACGAACAATATCCGTGTGGCCAAGCTGGACTACGGCACGGAAGTGGCCGTGACCACCGACGGCGCACCCAACGAAATAATCAACGGTGTGCCCGACTGGACCTATGAGGAGGAATTCGCCACGGTGTGCTCCATGGCCTGGGCCCCCGACAATCTCACGCTCTGCTATCTCCGCTACGACGAGCGCGATGTGCCGGCCTACTCTCTCACTATTTACGAGGGCGCATGCGAGCCCCGGAAGGAATATGCCCTCTATCCGGGGCACTTCGACTATAAATATCCCGTGGCCGGCAAACCGAATTCAAAGGTCACGCTCCATTCCTACAATATCGAGACGCGCAAAATCAAGGATATAGAGCTCCCGGCAAGCTCCGTGGAATATATTCCGCGCATAGCCTACGGCCCGGATGCCTCGACGCTGGCCGTGACGACCCTCAACCGCGATCAGAACCGCCTGGAGATTTTCCGCGCCAATCCCGGCTCGGGAGTAGTAAAGAGCCTGTATGTGGACAGCTCCAAGGCATGGATTCCGGAGGAAGCGTATTCCGATATCGTCTACGATGCCGAGGGCTTCACCGTTGGCACGCTCGCGCCGGGCTTCTTTACCTACCGCACCATCAGCTGGCAGGGAATGCCCATGGCTGAAACGGGTCTGCCCGATGCAGATGCCACGGCATATTACGGCAAGGACGCTGCGGGCAACCGCTACTTCCAGGCCGCCGCGCCCACACCTGCGGACCGCTCCATCTATTCCATCGACAGCAAGGGACGCCTGCGCCGCATCTCCGAAGGCGATGGCGGCACGTCCGCGGCTTCCTTCTCGCCCTCGATGGCCTACGCAACCGTGATGCGCAGCGATGTGGACACTCCGCCCGTCCACACCCTCTGCAAGACTGCAGGAGGCACCCTCAAGGCTCTCCGCACTCTTGAGGACAATGCCGCCTATTGCCGCAGCATCCCCGCCACGGGCGTGAAAAAGGAGTTTTTCACCATCCCGGCTTCCGGAAGCACCCCCGAGCTGCGCGCCTATATCGTCAAGCCCGCAGGCTTCGATCCGGGGCGGCGCTATCCGGTAGTGATGTCGCAATACAGTGGCCCGGGCTCGCAGAGCGTACTCAACCGCTGGAGCCTCGACTGGGAGCAGTACTTTGCATCGCAGGGCTTCGTGGTGGTGTGCGCCGACGGGCGCGGCACCGGCGGCCGGGGCGCGGAATTCATGCAGTGTGTCTACCGCCGTCTCGGTCAGCTCGAAACCGCCGACCAGACCGCAGCGGCCCGCTGGGTGGCCTCACAGAGCTGGGCCGATCCTGCGCGCATAGGCATCTACGGGTGGAGCTATGGCGGATATGAAGCGCTGATGTGTGCCACTCAGGGCCAGTCGACGCCCTATGCCGCAGCCGTGGCCGTGGCACCCGTCACAAGCTGGCGCTTCTACGACACGGTCTATGCCGAGCGCTATATGCTCACTCCCGGACAGAACGCCGACGGATATGACGCGGGAGCGCCCCTGCTGCGCGCCGCCGAGCTCGGCTGCCCGCTCCTTGTGATGTACGGCACAGCGGACGACAACGTCCATCCGGCCAACACGCTCGAATTCGTCGCACGCCTCCAGAACGAAGGGCTCATGTGCGACATGTTCGTCTTCCCCAATATGAATCATTCCATCAACGGCTGCCGCGCACGCGCCCTTGTCTGGGCCCGCATGTTCGATTTCTTCAGCCGCAACCTTAAATAATCTCATCTTCGCTGCATGGATCAACGCCATAATTCAATACTTCCCGACTCTCTCAGCAGTTCCGACATCCTCAAACTGATATGGACCAACTGGGGGCTCGGATTCGGCTCAATAGCCCTGCTCATACTGCTTTCGCTGTTCATTCCCTACGTGTGGCTGCCGCTGATAGCTGCCGCCGAAGCTATATGGCTTAAATGGCAATGGCTGCCCAAATGCCGGCGCACGGAAGACGGCACAGCCACAGACGCGATACCCTCCATATGCATCAACGCACTGTGGATGAGCGCGGTGGCGATGTTCGCCATCCTTACGCTCTGCACACCCTTCCTCATCGGGCGTGTGGTGCTGATTCCTATGTATAACGATGAGATTCCGTTCATCGCGTCGCTCGTGCTTTTCCCCTGCGTGATCGTTGCCGCTGCGTACTGGCTGGTGAGGCATCGCGGATCCTTGCGACCCGAACCTATGGGCACTCCCTCAGGGGCGCTCCGCGGGATGCTCCCTCGCGAAATCGCATATCAGGTTCGCATCCTTCTGCTGCTGTCCGTGCTAATCGGGGCTGTCGAGGCGTGGTATTATATCGTGCACTACATCAACTCGAACCTTAACGCGCCCGACCGCTTCTTCTTCGTTCTGATGCCCATAGGCATCTACCTCCTCTCGATTTTCTTCATGGGCGGCCGCTACACTTCGCTGAGCGCACTGGTCGAGGCCGTGGACAATATTCCCACGGCGGGGCTCTCCACACTGGTGCGATATATCGTATTCTCCGACAATGAACTGCTGGTGCGCCCCAACAGCTTCGGACTCTACGACTCGCCCTTCGAGCTGCTGCGCGAAGGGAATGTCGAGCTCGATGAAAAGCTCACGCGCCAGACCTTCGCAGACCTTGCGCGCACGGAGGCCTTCACGCTGCGCTATCTCTACAAGAGCGAGTCGCTGCCGTCGAATCTCAACATCCTCCACTACGCCGCAATCCTCGACTCGGAGTTCAATCGCGAGGATGTGTCGAAACTGAACGACTCGGAGGATGGCGACCGCTGGCTGGGACTCTACGAAATCCAGCGTCTCGCGGCGGAAGGGAAGCTCTCGCCGGTGCTTGCCTCGGAACTTGTGCGCATTTATTGCGTGACGATGGCCTGGAAAACCTACGACCGCCAGGGACGTCGCCAATACCCCATCCGCAACTACAAGCCCACCTTCCGCTTCCGCGATCTCGGAAAGTGGAACGTCGACTATGACGATACGTCCTGGCTCGACATTGCAGCCTTCAACGAAGACAAACCCTTCTTCCGCATCCGGCGCTTCTTCCGCCGCCGCAAAGCAAATGCCGGAAGCTGACAATACACGCATCATCGCTGTGGTCGGCCCCACGGCCTCGGGCAAGACGGCTCTCGGCGTGGCGCTGGCGCGTGCGCTCGGGGCTGAAATCGTCAGTGCCGACTCGCGTCAGGTATATCGCGGCATGGACGTGGGCACGGGCAAGGATCTGGAGGAATATGGCACGGATGTGCCGTATCACCTTATCGATGTGGCTCCGGCCGGACATAAATATAATCTGTATGAATATCTGCGCGATGCCCGCGCAGCCATTGCCGATATCCGCGCCCGCGGGCGCAGGCCGCTGGTCGTGGGCGGGACGGGCATGTATGTCGAAGCTCTTCTGCGCGGGACGGACCTTCCGGAAGTGCCCCGCAACGAGCAGCTGCGTGCGTCGCTGGAGAGCAAATCCCTTCCGGAACTCGCAGAGATACTGGCCTCGATGAAGCGCCTCCACAACACCACCGACATCGACACGCACGCACGGGCTGTCCGCGCTATCGAAATCGAGACGTTCTATCTTGCCCACCCCGAGGCCGCGCAGGCTGCCCGGCCCGACGAAGGACTGCGCGAGGATGCGCTGATCATAGGCGTGGACATTCCGCGCGACGAGCGGCGGCGGCGTGTTTCCGAGCGGTTGCGTCGACGCTTCAACGACCAGCATATGCTCGACGAGGTGCGGAGACTCCTGGCGAGCGGTGTGCCGGCTGAGAACCTTATTTACTATGGCCTCGAATACAAATTCCTCACGCAACACATCCTCGGCGAGCTCACTTTCGGGGAAATGGCCACGGCGCTCGAAACGGCAATCCATCAGTTCGCAAAACGGCAGATGACATGGTTCCGCGGCATGGAGCGGCGGGGATTCCCGATACACTGGCTTCCCTACGATCTCCCCGCCCCGGAGTTTGTGCGGCAGGTGCAGGCGCTCCTCTGATTCCATACTTCTAAAACTCTCTCCACTATGCGCCCGCTCGTTGCCACGCTCGCTCTGCTCTGTATCCTCTCTGCCTCGGCACTTGAGCTCAACGACACGCTTCCGCCCTACTGCCGAAGCTTCGTCTACACGCTTCGGCTGCAGGCCGCGCCTGCGGCTACTCCGGGCGTGAATGTAGCATTTCCCACCGGGCATCGCATCGACTTCCGCGTGCCTTGCCTGGCCGATGCCGCCGACGGAATGCCCTGCAAAGTTACGCTCACTCTCACCGACAGCCTCGGCCGCACAGTCGGTCGGAACACAGGAATGGTAAGTGTGGACGCCGCTGAAAAAGGCTTTTCCATACGTCTGAGCGCCAATGCCGACGGGCTCCATGCCGCAATCGGAGGGCCCGGGGAGGAGGTCGCGCTTGAGTTCACGGACTTCCCCACCGCCACCGCCCGCGCCATTACAGCCACCGTGCCTGACGGCGCGAAAATCCTCCGCCACAGCCTCCGTTCGCTTCCAGGCGAAGCGCCGGCCTATTGTCATTTCTCCTCTCCCGATAGCCTCCGCGCATATCTCGCCGGAAGTACCGATCCACGCGAGGGCATCTATGAATATCTCGACAAAAATATCCCCACACGCGGACGCGCTTCTATCTCGCGCCCGGAAGCGTATCGTTTTGCGATTGTCCGCGTTCCCGACAGCCCGGACAGCTATCATATCGTTTATCTGGAAGGCAAAAGCGCCGGATGGAGCCCGCTCGAGATAAAAGCCACCATGACACCGACGGCCTTCATCGGCCACTACAACCTCCGCTGGATCGACAGCGGACGCAGACTGCACCACACCGACACCTACGCGCAATACAACGAAAACGCCTCCCTCCTTACCCTCAGCTTCCCCCTCCTCCAGTCCACCCTCCGCCTCCGGAGGATGTAGGTGGCTTAGAAGCGATTTCGCGTGATTTTTGGGGGAGGGATTTTTGGCATTACGAGTTTTTTTGTGTAGATTTGCCTTATCAATCCATACACGGACAAACCCTTAAAACTTATACACCATGATTAGTCCTTCCGCTTTCGTCGACCCCGCCGCCAAGATCGGCCGCGATGTCACGATTCATCCATTCGCATATATCGAAGCCGGCACGGAAATAGGCGACGGCTGCGAGATAAAGCCCTATGCAAGCGTGCTCTCGGGCACGACGCTCGGGCGGAATGTCCGCGTCTATCAGGGGGCCATAGTCGGCGCCGAGCCGCAGGATTTCCGCTGGAAAGGCGAGCCTACACGATGCACCATCGGCGATAATACGGTGATCCGCGAGCAGGTGATCATCAACCGCAGCATCCGGCCCGACGGCGTGACGTCCATAGGCGCCGAATGTTTCCTTCTGGCCAAGACGCACGTGGGCCACGACTCGCACATCGCTCCAAAGTGCGTGCTGGGCAATGGCGTGACCATTGCCGGTGATGTGGAGATCGACGAGGGCACGGTGCTGTCGTCGAACGTCATTGTGCACGAGCGCGGCCGTATCGGCAAATTTGTACTTGTAAAGGGTGGCACACGCATCAGCTCCAATGTGCCCCCATACACGATCATGGCCCATAACCCTGTGGTGTACTATGGCGTAAACAGCGTGATCATGGGCAAGCACGCGGGCTTCTCCGACGCGGAAATCGACGATGTGGCCAAAGCCTACCGCCACATCTATCAGACCAATACTTCGCTCTACAACGCGCTCAAACGCATCGAGAGCGACCTTGATGACTCGCAGGTGCGCCGGGAGATTCTCAGCTTCGTGCGCAACTGCAACTACAAGCTCGCCGCCCAGCGCTTCGAAACCGGCGACGAATAACGACACTGCACCCATCAAAAAAGCCGGGTCCCCTGCGGGATCCGGCTTTTTTGATGGTTATTGCCCAGTGGCCTTTAGGCGAGGAAGCCCAGAAGCACACCGGCGGCGACTGCGGAACCAATCACGCCCGCAACGTTCGGGCCCATGGCATGCATGAGCAGATAGTTCGAGGGATCGTATTCGAGACCGAGGTTATTGGAGATACGCGCACTCATAGGCACGGCCGAGACGCCGGCATTGCCGATGAGCGGGTTGATCTTCTTGTCCTTGGGCAGGATGAGGTTGAAGAGCTTCACGAACAGCACGCCCGAAGAGGATGCGATGATGAAGGCCATGAAGCCAAGGAAGAAGATGAAGATGGTCTGCGGCGTGAGGAACTGCGAGGCCTGCGTGGATGCGCCCACGGTCATGCCCAGCAGAATGGTCACGATGTCGGTCAGCCCTCATAATTTATGCCCATATCAACAGCTTTTTTGAAAAGATTTTTATAATCCTTTTTCTCAATAAGTTCATCGAATATTTCAATAAAGTTGATAGGATATTTATAAATATTTTTTTTGATTAAATCATAGTCATTCGTAGCCAAAAGTTCATCTATATTTAAAATTCCATCGTGAATGCACAACGCAATCGTTTTTTCATCTTTGGATAGATTCCTATCGTGATTGATTTTGCTTGCATAAACTTCATAAACGCTTGCCTTCGGTGCTTCCCAAGTGCAAATTGAATTAATCTTATTGGCAATTACCACTAATTCATACTTTTCAAGAGCTAATAATTTCTCAAACGTTTCTTTCGGGATGATCACAAATCCAAAATACCCATACCCATTCGGAAATTCAGATATATAATTGATAGTTTCTTCATTTAATTCTAAGGCTTTATTCAAAAGGTTTGTAACCATCACAAAATCTTGCTTTCTGACAGCATAATCTATTAGGTAGCCATAACCAAGTGCTGGCGAATGAAAAGTACCCTCTTGATGATACGAAAGCATTTCGTTTCTTATTTGCCCATCGAGTTCATCACCATAAAGAATCAATTCAATCATTCGGTCACTTAATATTTTCCTTGGAATAGACAACTGTTCCGAGGAATTATAACCAATAGGATTTCGCATTTCCAAATGATAATCTATGGTCGAATTCATATAAACGATTCTTACAAGGTCATGCGTTATACTTACATCGTTGCAAAGCAATCGCATATAATACAAATTTTCAAAAAATTTAACGTCACGATCATTTTCCTCTAAATATTGCTTTATACTCATATCTTTCAATAAAAATTGCAATAGCTTTTTACTTTGATATTGAAAAACATAATCAAAAATAGTTTTATTGCTTTCATCTCTATACGAAAGTTGATAATTCATCGGACGACTTTCCCGTAGCGTTCTATATCCTTCTACATCGTCGTTCTTTGCCACAAATTCAAGTTTTCCCATAAC
>CAZBNM010000017.1:0-34259 GCA_964493495.1 uncultured Bacteroides sp. | reverse complement strand
ACCAGTTTCACACCGGCAGTCTTCATCATGTAGTCGATGCGGTCTTTTGGGAGGAATGGTTCGGCAGGAACGTAGGCAGCTCCGCTCTTCAGAACGGCGAGCATAGCTGCGATCTGCTCCGCACCATGGTGCATTACGATTCCGATAAACTTCTCTCCCCTATCGTAGAACTTGGCAAGAATAGAATTGACCATTGTGTCAAGTTCAGAGTAATTGATTGTGCGGTTATCCTCGACTATTGCCGGATTTTCAGGATATTTATTGACCATCTCCTGAAAACGACTGTATATTGTTCGTTTGCTCATTGTAGTGTCTTTGAAGTGTTTTCTTGTAGCGATGTTTATATAATGATTTGAAATACAATCTTGTTCATGAAATATTTCAAGTGTCCGCTATTGTTCTATTTTAGTCACGTTTTGTGCCGTCAGTGGCCTCGTTTTCGTCAGTATTAAACTTATAACGAAGGCTCCGTGCGCTAAACCACTTGGCGCGTGCAATGAGCGAAGATCAGTTATAACCCAAGTTCCTCACGCGTCTTGCCGCTTAGGTGGTCAACGATCAACTGATATCCGCGGCGGATTAAATCCTTGATTTGACTATCCGGCATATCGGAATCAAGTTTCACTCCAAGCCAATGCTCCTTATTCATGTGCCAAGCAGGGAAAGCACCGTTGTATCTTGACTGCATGTCCTCAATAATATCTGGATCACATTTTACGTCAATGAACTTTTCATCGGGGTTGAACAGACAGAACCATTTTCCACCAACTTTGAAAGTCACAAGCATCTCATATTGGGGTTCCGTCCATGGTTGAGCCTCTACTGCATGAGGTAGTGAAAGGCAAAACTTTCGTAATTCTTCAGTGTTCATATTAATTATGTTTTATAATTAAACATACCCGCCGATCCAAAAGTTGAAATAATTATGACATTATCATGAATTGTATCATAAAAATCCCGATATGTGCTACATCATCCGACTATGAAATAGACGGTGAAAACATATCCGAGGAATGCTTTGGGTATGTCAATAACGGGCAATACGGCAATTTTAACCATCAGAACATCAATCTTTCCGGATTTTACGCACGTAATCCCTGGGCGTCATCCCGGTGTGTTTCTTGAACATCCTGCTTAAATGCTGCGGGTACTCCAGTCCGATGTCATAAGCCGTTTGGGAGATAGTCTTTCCTGCTGCAAGGCTGTTCTTGGCTTGCTGAAGGATATAATTCCGTATATAGTCGCGGGCAGTCTCCCCCGTGGCCCGTTTTATCAGATCCCCCATATAATTGGACGACATGCACATTTGTTCTCCAATATACTGGATCGTGGGAATGCCATGTTTGAATTGGAGCCCCTCGGCATAGTAGTTTGAAAGACATTCCTGAAATCGGGCAAGCACATCGCTGTTCTCATGCTTTCGCGTTGAAAATTGTCTGTTGTAAAACCGTTGGCAATATTTGAGCAGAACGTTTATATAGCCAACGATGATCTCGTCCTGTTCTTTGTCATGCTCCTCGGTGATCTCGTGCTGGATCGCTTTGAGAAGAGAAACGATTGTGTCATGTTCTTCCTCGCTCATGTGCAGTCCTTCGTTGGTGTGATATTCAAAGAACGGATAGTGCATGATTTGTTTTTCCAGACGCGTCCCGTGCAGAATATCAGGATGGAACAGCAAGGCCCAACCTGAAATCGAGATCATCTCACCGTCATCCTCCTTCCCGCCGATTTGCCCGGGGGATACACATAGCAGGGTCGACTCTTTGTAGTCATACTTCCCGCAGCCATATTGCAGATCCACCGATGAATCATCGCGTAGAAAGATAGCATATACTCCATAATTGTTCAGACTCGAACGTATGGGCGAAATTGCATTGTAGTCAATGACGCTCACCAGCCGGTGATGTGACGGTTGTCCAAGATAGGAGCTGTAGTCGCCCGGTGTGTTGACCTTGAGAATCTTGTTCATTTCGCAAAGGTAATAATAATTATCAAACTCTATGTCAAACGCAGGCCGGATGTAATCACTACATCCGGCCTGCTACCCAAATTTTGCTTTTTTACCTTATAAAGTTCGCCTTAAACCTTGAGATATTCAATTAAATCTGATTTTTTCCGATACTATACCACATGTTGTCCGGACTGTAGCTATAAACATTCCTTGAAGGTCGGTTGCTATACGTCCGGATGGTGACTCAAGGATTTTTTCCATCATTTTCATCCCTTGTAGATTGTAGACTGAGAGTATCGCAGGAAGTGTGGCGTTTTTATAGGCGAGCTCACCTCTCTCGACGCATAAGTTGAGGCCATCCGGGTCGGCTAAAGTGGAGCCTATCGACGCATCGCCATTCTTTGTATTGAGGTTCCACGCCTTTACCGTGCGCACGGGTGCGTCAATCTCGCTGAAGACTGTAGTTCTTTCGTTGTCCTTGCCTTTTGCGAAAATCCTTACCGAAGAGGCCCATGTGTCATTGATGAAGATGTCCAGTATCGAATGGTCGAAGACAACATTAAGCTTTACGGTTTCTTCTTTTGCCAGCTGGCGGGGTAGCGGGCTGTGGTATAAGCCGTCAAAGGTTCCGGCGTCATTAATAAGACGGTTCACGCTGCGGCAGTCCACAACCAGCTCGTTTGTGGCTCCGTCATAGTAGACTTTCACACACCCTGAGCCGTCGTCAAGAAGCGTAAATCCGACTTTTCCGGAGCCTACCGTGAACTCCCCAAGCAGCTCAAGCGCGCGTCCGCTCACACCTTCGATGTTGAGCGAACCGTTGAGACTGAAATCCTCTTTTGAGAATCCTGTGCCCTGGCGCATTGCCGTAAGGCCCGAATAAGGCTTCTGACAGAGTTTCCCTTCGCTGTCGAGTGTCCATTCGCGAGGCAGGGAATAAGCGTGCGCATAGCCCAATTCGTAGTTATCCATTCCCGGGAGCTTGTCCGGCACGATTCCGAGTGCGATTGTCTTCCCGTCGCGCTGATAGATAGAGGGCGAAAGCAGCCCGAAGCCATCGCGTGCGAAGCCCTGGAGCTCGATTGTCGTTGGGTCATCTCTATCGGGTTTGAAAGTTCCGTCGGCATTGATTGTTCCCACCCAATAGAGCGCGGCAACGCCGGAGGCTGTGTTCTGCGGTGTAACCGTGAAGAGCCACTTGTCGCCAATCTTTGTCAGATTGGGCATCTCCCAGAAAGTTCCGCAGCTCGCGGCGTTTTTGCCCGTGAAGAACGTCTTCCCGTCGTTGCTCCAGGTCTTGGTCTGGAGATTGTAATGATGGAGTGTAGTCGTACCGACACCACCCTTGCTCGAGCCTACGATTATATAAGCATCGCTGCCTGAGCGAAAGAAGTAAGGATCGCGGAAGTCATCCGAGAGACCGCCCGGGCGCCCGTCGATTATTGGAGCAGGGGCTTTGGTCCATTCGATCAGGTTCGCGTCTTTAGGTGTTGCCTGAGCTATGACTGCTTTGCCATAATCAACGGCGGTATATATGATGGACGGCTTCCCTTGCGTAAGCTCAGGATCACTGAACACGCAGCCCGACCAGCATCCCTTTATATCGAACCACTCACCGGGTGTCAGCGCTATGCGCTCCTCGATCCAGTCGTATAGGTTCTCGCTCGAGAGATGTCCCCAGTGCAGACGCGACATGTACGGCCCGTTTGCATTCTTCTGAAAGAAGAGATGATAGCGACCGTTCGAGTAGGTCAGCCCGTGTGTCTCGTTGGTCCAGTTTGCCCCCGGCAAACCGTGAAAGGCCGGACGCATTGGATCGTCGGCAAATCTTTCGGCCGGGATAGTCAGGTCTGCCTTGTTTTCCGCTTTCCATGAAGAGATCGTTCCTTCACTTAACGCCTCGTCCCAAACGGCTATGTCATCAATCAGGCCATTAAAAGATGTGAGACAGAATGGTCCCATGAAACGTTCGTTGAAACTGCGTCCTATTCTCATTGTGGAATTGCCAATGGCGAGTGTACCGTTGATTCGGGAAGTTGCAACTGCCTCACCGTTGTTGTATAGTGTTGCCGTTCGGGCCTCTGTGTCGAGTACTGCCGTAAGATTGATCCATTCATATTGCGCGAGAGGAATATCAACCTTCAGTTCAAGAGGCCACCCTCCGGCGTAGGTTTTGAAGGAATATTTTCCGTCGAACCCAACAAAGAAGCCGAAGCCTGTTTTCGCACTCTCATCAAGGCACGACGCTATGGCAACTTGCTCAGGTGTATTGACATCGATTTCTACAATGGGATAGGTTTCTATGGCCAGCCATACGGAAGCCGTCATTTTCTTCGAGCCGGAGGGTATGATGGCGCTGAGCGATGCATCAATGTAAGTGGAATAGCCGTCAAATCGTAGGGCCTGTCCTTGTGCTCCGGCCACATTCTCCGCAGGGCGGAGAGAACTTATCGCATATTTATTGCCCGTAACGGTTTCTGTGATTCGATCTCCGTTATTCTCCATTGAGAAACGCGCCACCTCACGCCCCTGAGATACAAGAGGGATCAAAGCGGTCACTGCTAACGGACAAATCTTTCTGAGAAGTGAATTGTTTATCATGGTTGTGAAAGGTTTTTTCGTTTTGTCAGTGAACCATCGGCGAAATCTTCGGGAAATCGCCGATGGTATCTGTAATGCAGCTTAAAGGACTTTATCAGTCGCTGCCTGTCTAATCTATAACGGAGTCAACCACTATTTATTTTTGGATAAATACCTTGCTTACCTTGTTGCCCTGCTTGCGGATATATACGCCGGTTGCTGTGTTTTCAGTGTTGACGCGCATGCCGCTGAGGTTAAAGTATTCAACAGTCGCATTGTTGAGTTTCTCGGCACAGATATTATCCACTGAGCCGGTTGCTTTTTCAGCAAGATAGTTCAGGGTGTTTGCTGTCAGTTTCTCAAGATTGCTGTGATAGGCATTCACGCCCGAGCGAGGTGCCCACTCGCAGGCTGCGAGACCGTTGGCAATGACTGTGCCGCCGTTGGTTTCCGGTAGGAACTCAACAATACCGGCCACGCAGTAATCCTGAACGTGTCCCCACGTGCCGAGCACTACGGCATTGAAATCGTTCTCAAAGCGTTCTGTTGTATTCTTGCCTTCAGAACTGTACTGATATGCGTTCAGATCCCACATGCAGTTATGGTCCTCGCGCCACATCTCAGTGCCGTCGCCCGTTCCCTCCATAGGATAGGTGGCCGAAACGAAATTTGCATACTGATGTCCTGCGGGGAGTGCTTCTACTCCATCGTAGATTGCGTGAGCCGTGTGGTCATATACCTGGCTTGCATCAAACTCACGGCCGGCTTCTGCGCCCGGGAAGCATGAAGCGTCATTCATTACACCGATGATGGCCTGAATTGTCCAAACGTCTGTGCCGTTTCCGCCGTCTCCTGTCCCAACTATTCCCGGAGCGTATGCTGCAGGAAGACGATCAATGGAGGTGGTGAGCTGAGTGGCATGTTTGCTGAGATAGATATTGCCGCCGTCTGCGAGATAGGATTTGAGAGCCGATACTACTGCATCAGATGCAAAACCGTCGGGCAGATTTGTAGCACCGGCAGGAATACCGCAGCGATCTACATGTACCCACACGGCATCGTACTTGTCCGTTGTCAAGGCGTTTGCGTCAGTCACACTTACCAGGTCGCCGTCGGGAAACTGCTTGGTGAAAAACTGTGCGGCCGCCTTCTCTTGGGAATTCAGTGATTCCGTGTCTGTTGAAGCCACAAGCATGGCGATTTTGCCTGTGGATGCCGAAGCCGAAGCTGTGAGGACACATGCGGCAGCCACGGTCGCGATTCGAGTAGAAATTTTCATGTTTTGTGAAATTGATTGGGTTAGTATGATAGTTAGTTGAATAGACAGGAAACTAAAAACAATCTTTTTTACCTTTTATATTTGCAACCTATGGTCTGACTATTCTTTGATATACACTTACTTCAGATAATTCAGGATGTTTGCCGTCAGCTGTTCCACGTTGTGCTGGTATGGATTGGCACCGGAATTCTGATTCCATTCGTAGGCCGCGAAGCCATTGGCGATGCAGCGGCCATGATTAGCGGTAGAATAGAATTCTACAAGACCGGCTACGCAGTGGTCGCGCACATGGCCCCAGGTGGCAAGTACCAACGAGTTGGTGGTTACTTCAAAGTTCTTGATTACGTCGCGCTGATCGCCACGTCCATAGAGGTTGCAATCCCATATGCAGTTGTGATCCTCACGATGACCGGGGCCTATAAGCGGGAGATTCTCATATCCGTAGTTGTTGGGATCTTCCAATGTAAGGCCTTTGAAAATGGCATGCGCTGTGCGGTCATAGAATCCCTGGTCCGAACCGTCGCGGAAGTCCCAGCCCAGATAGGGATTGATCACCCAGACGTCATTGCCTTCGCCGCCTTCGCCGCTACCGAATACGGTCGGTGCCATGTAGTCGGGAACGATACCCAGAGGCACGGTCAGCTGCGTGGCCATGTTGGCCAGATAGAGGCTGCCACCGTTTGCCGAGTATTCTCTAAGATCTGCGATCGTTGCTTCATCCGACAGCTCGGCCGGCAGGTTTTCCCAGCCCATCGGAAGGCCTACGCGGTCAATCTCAATCCAGATCACAGGATAGTAGTCCGTATCAAGCGTGGAGATCTGCGAAGGCTGGATAAACTCGCCGTCGGCAAGTGTGGAGAACCAGGTGGCAGCCGCACGTTCATCGTCGTCAGGCAGTGAAGCGATATCAGGAGCGGTCATCAGATAGGCAACCTTCACGCCTTCGAGCTTGTCGGGCATCTGGGCCGTTACGGACACACCTTCCGATACATAGCCGCCTTCATAGGTCACTTTCACCGTGTAGATGTACTCCTCGCCCAGCGAAAGCCCCTTCACGGTATATTGCGTTGGAAGACCGGGCAGAGAGATAGCTGCGTTGTTGTCGCCGTTGACAAGGATTTTCACGCCCGTGATGTTTTTGTCGGACGGAAGAACCCATGTCAGATTCACTTTTCGGCCGCTGACCTCGGCGGAAAGATCGGAAATCTTTGCGAGATAGGGGACCTCCGGAACGCCGGTCGGCTCGAATTCAGAGCATGCACCGAAAATGCAGCAGAGGAGCATTGCAAGTGCGGCCAGGCTGTATGATAGGATCTTTTTCATTTTTCTTTCTGTGATGAATGGTTGATTACTTGTACAGGTCGCCTGCATTGTCGACCTGATTTACAGGGATGGGGAAGTAGATCTCGTTGGCAGTCAGGTTTGCGCCCTCATAATAGCTGCGGAGCTTCACCTCCGATGCATAGTAGTTGTTCACGGTTTCCACAACGATGCCCCAGCGTACGAGGTCGAACCAACGGAGGCCTTCCATTGCAAGTTCAATGCGGCGTTCCATGCGCACTGCTCTGCGGGCATAATCCTGATTCCAGCTGTTGGCGGGATATTCCTCCACAGCGTAGTTTGCTATCATCGGATTGCAGTCGACGGGAGCGTAGGAAGCATCTACCGAGCGGGCTGCCTTGCGGCGGATGTCGTTGATAAGGCCGCGTGCCTCGTCCAGATTCTTGTTCTGTTCGATCAGAGCTTCGGCCTTCATGAGCAATACATCGGCGTAGCGGATCAGGATGCAGTTGAGCGAGGATGCGCCCCAGGGCACAATACCCGGCTTTACGTAGGGCGATTCCGGAGCGGGGTAGGGCTTCTTGCCCGAGTACTCGCTGTAGAGGTCCAGATTGCGGCACCAGTTTTTATTATACATGTGCGAGCGCCAGGGCATTCCGATGCGGCCTAACGTAAAGTCGAGGCGTGGATCGACATTGCCCGCGTAGTCGGCTTTGTCGACATTCTCGCTGTTGAAGGAGCCGTCCAGATAGGGAAGACCGTTGGCATCCGTGCGGAAGGCGTTCACAAGGTTCTGCGATGCCAGATAGAAGTCGTCGCCGTTGCCATAGAGGTTGCCTTCCGAGTATGTGCAGTTCAGACAGTTGCTGAAATTGAACTGGTCGGGAGAGTTCGCCGATGAGAACTGAATGGCCATTACCGATTCATACATGTTGTTGTACTCGGGCTTCGACATATCCAGGAAGTTGGGATAGAGCTCGTACTGCTGGCTGTCAATGACATATCCTGCATATTTTTCAGCTTCGGCCCAGTCGGAAGTGAAGAGGTCCACACGCGCCAGAAGGGCTGCGGCCACATACTTGTTGAAACGGCCTACCTGTTCCTGAGTCTTGGGAAGGACATCATAACTGTCGCGAAGATCCTGTTTGATGAACTCAACGATCTGGTCGCGGGTATACTGGTCAGCGCGGCATTCGCTCGGATCCGTCACGCTCTCGTCAAAGTAGGGGAACTTCTCGAAGATGCGGAACATATCGAAGTAATAGTATGCGCGCAGAGTCTTCATTTCTGCAATGAACTGCTCTTTGTTTGCTGCAGTGATTGCATCGGCGTTGAGAATGCCCTTGATAGCTGTGTTGCAGCGGCTGATGGAGTAGTAGTTGTTGCGCCACTTGAAATTGGCCACATCGTTGTCGCTCTGGACGTTACCGACCTCGAGCTGATGGATGTAACCCTCCATCGACACTTCGCCGCCGCCTTTGAGCGCATCGTCCGAGCGGACATCGAACACCCAGTTGTTGATCGGGCCTGCGAAGGATTCGTTGTTACCGAAGTAGTGGCAGAGCAGAGTGGCATAAGCCGCTGTCATCAGGTCCACAGCCTCGTCGTCACCGATTTGCTCATCCGTAAACACACCCTGCGGTTTGGTGTCGAGCAGATCGTCGCAAGAGGTCGAGGCCAGAGCCATGGTGGCTATTGCCGTCGCGCAGATTGCGTTCTTTATTATGTTTTTTACGTTTTTCATTTTCAGATTTGTTTTGTCAGCTGATTCTTTGGATTAGAACTGAAGGTTGAGACCGATGGTGAATGTGCGCGGACGCGGATATGCACCGTTGTCGATGTGCGCGCCGTATTCGCCGGGAAGGATTTCGGGATCAAGACCTGTGTACTTGGTCATCGTGAACACATTTTCAACCTGACCGTACACGTCAAGATTGCTTGCGCCTATCTTGCGTATGATGTTCTTCGGAAGCGTGTACGACAGCTTGAGGTACTTCATCTTCATGTACGAACCGTTTTCCACGTAATAGGTCGAGAAGCGCGATTCGCTGTTATCGTCCGTCAGCGAGAGAGCCGGGATATTCGAGCTCGTGTTGGTCGGAGACCATGCATTCAGGATGTCCACTCCGCGGTTGGTGTTGCCCAGGCCGTAGTTCATCGAAAGGAGCTGACGCTTCATGTGATTCTGGATGTCGAAGCCGAAGTCGCCGGCAAAGAACATATCCAGCGTGAAGGCCTTGTACTTGAAGCCGAGGTTAATACCCATCGACAGATCGGGATTCGGATCGCCGATGATACAGCGGTCATTCTCGTCGATTACGCCATTGCCGTCGAGGTCGCGGTAGATAAGACGGCCGGGAGCTGCACCTGTCTGTGCTGCGTGGTTGGCAACCTGTTCCTCGTTCTGGAAGATACCGTCGCACACATAGCCGAAGTACACGCCCATCGGCTGACCCGGTATGAGGCGCTGGTCACCGCCGATAAACTTCTGGCGCGAGTTAAGGGTAATGAGCTTGTTCTTGTACTGCGACAGATTCATCGAGCCGTTCCACGAGAAGTCGCCGTATTGCGGGCTGTTGTATCCGAGCGTGATTTCCCAACCGGTGTTCTTCATGTCGCCCGTGTTCAGCCAGATGGCGGCCTTTTCGCCGGCAACGTCAAGGGCCGGTGGAATCGTGAGCATGTCCTTCGTTTTCTTCACGTAGAAATCGGCGCTCAGGTTGACGCGGCTGTTGAAGAACATGAAGTCAACACCGATGTTGTTCTGATAGGTCGTTTCCCACTTGAGTTCTGGGTTGGCCTTGCAGGAAGGCTCATTGGTCAGCGAGCCAAGCGTGATGCCCGGAGTGGTCGAGGAGTTCGTGCCGTTCAGGTCGTATGCGCCGTTGCCCGTGTTGAAGATATAGGTCGAATAGGTCGGGTAGAGCGAGGGAATGTTTGCGTTACCGTTCTGGCCCCAGGAGTAGCGGATCTTCATATCGTTCAGAACGGTATTCTTCGGGAAGAAATCTTCCTGGGTCGGACGCCATGCCAGCGAGAAGGCAGGGAACACACCTGCGCGGAACCCTTTGCCGAAGCGTGAGTTTTCGTCTCGGCGGATGGTGAAGGATACCAGATAGCGGTCGGAATAGTTATAGTCGGCTTTGGCGAAGAGCGAGAATACCGACCATTGCGTCTTGCCGCCGCCGTTGTTGCGCGTGCCTGTGCCGGCGCCGATCTGCATGAAGTTTGCATCTTCGAAAGGATAGTCTTCGCGAGATGCCGAAAGGTCGCGGAAGGTATAGCCGATGGCTTCGGTACCGATCAGGGCCATGATGTGATGCTTTTCAGCAAAGGTCTTGTTGTAGTTCGCCGTATTGGTCCAGGTCCATGTGTCGCCCTGGCCGTAGGCATTCGACATGCTGTTGACATCGCCGGGATTCACCGAACGGCCAAGCTCGATATTGAAGTACTGGCTGTGCTCGATGCCGATGTTCGTCTTCAGGACAAGATCCTGGATCGGACGCACTTCCAGATAAGCATTTCCGAGAATTCGCCACGACGCCGAACTGTTGTCACTCGAGTTTGCAAGAACCTGGACGGGGTTGGCAAGGTCGTTGATGTTTAATTCTTTCGGACGGGTCCATTCGCCGTCAAGTCCGCGCACGGGAAGTGCCGGGTGCATGCTCATGGCCGAGAAAGGAATGCCGCGGTCTGTGTCCACCTGGATACCGCGGTTGGTCCAGCGTGCTACAAGCAGGTTTTCGCCTACCGAGATGTACTTGTTGAAGGTATAGGTAGAGTTGATACGTGCGGAGTAACGCTCGTAGAATGTGTCGTGGATGTTACCGTTCTGATTGATGTAGTTGAGCGAGAACATCACCGACCCCTTTTCGCTGTTGTTGGAGATGGATGCCGTGAGATTGTTGGTCCATGCAGTGTGATAAACCAGATCCTGCCAATCCGTCTCGGTAGTGAGATAATTGGGATTACCGTCCACGTAAGGCTGCAGCACGGGTGTCTCCCCGGAGCCGTAAAGTACATGAGAGGGAGCTATGTGCGAGTTCTTCGAGGCTATCCAGTATGCCTGACCCCACTGCTCGGCATTCATCATCTTGTAGCGCTTGGCAATGGTCTGTGCGCTGGCGGCGTAGTTGATGTTGATGCTCATGCGGTCGCCCTTGCCCTGCTTGGTGGTGATGATGACTACACCGTTTGCTGCACGCGAACCATAGATAGAGGCCGAAGCCGCATCCTTGAGCACCTGCATCGACTCGATGTCCGAGGGATTGATGCAGTTGATATTGTCGGTGGGCACACCGTCTATAATATAGAGAGGATCATTGCTTGAGTTTGCCGTAGACATACCGCGTACGCGAATAGAACCCGTACCGCCGGGAGCCGCATCGGGAATTACGTTAACGCCCGGAAGCTTGCCGGCCATGGAGTTCATGATGTTGCCCGAGTTTTCGCTAAGAGGTTCTTTCATGTTCATCACGGCAACGGCACCGGTCAGGTCAGCTTTGCGAACGGTCTGATAACCGACCACAACCACTTCGTCGAGAAGCGCGGAATCTTCATCGAGCGATACGATCATGTGGCTTTCGGCCTTCACCGTTTTGGGAACGAAGCCTACATAGGAAACTTTTAGGGTTGAGCCGTCGGGAACGTTGATGATGAAGTTTCCGTCGATGTCGGTAACCACGCCCGTAGACGCTCCGTTAACTTCGGAAACCACGCTCGCACCGATAAGCGGTTCGCCATCGGAAGCGGAAACAACGGTCCCGTGCACAGCAATGTTCTGTGCTTGTGCTGCAATCGCTATGATAAATAGCAATAAGGCACTGAGGATTGTTTTTTTCATGTGATTTGGTTTTGGTTAGTGATTCTGCGGCAAAATTATCATTGTGTCCCGCATGCGTGTTAGGACACATGTTGCATTGTGTATGAATTTCTGTGCAGTGAACAATTATTCATACATTATGCCCAATTCTTAATAGGCCACGGCGTGTCTTGGCAAAAAAGAGGTGTGCACCGCCATTATGGGTCGGTGCACACCTCGCAGTATGTGATATTGCTTACGGGCTTCTTCGGCTAATTCTTGATGCCAAGCCTTGTCCGCAGTTCCGATGGCGATTCATCGAACATCTCGCGGAACACTCGCGTGAAATATGCCGGAGCTGAAAAGCCCACTTCATATGCGATTTCGCTTACGGGCTTGTCTGTGGTCGACAGCATTTCCCGCGCTTTTGTCAGTCTAATTTTCCGCAGCAGTTCCACGGGAGAGTAATTGGTGAGAGCCTTGATTTTTCTGTAGAACTGCGAGCGCCCTATGCCCATTTTCGAAGCGAGTGTGTCGATGTTCAGGTCGGGCTTGCTCATCTCCTCGTTTAGCAGGCTCAAGAAGCGTGCATAAAAATCACTATCGATGTCCCCTTCCGAACTTTTGGCTTCCATTGTCGAACCGGATGTCGACGCAAGATGCTCCGGTGCAGGACTCAGTACATTTTTGATGCGTTTGCGATTCTCGATCAGGTTCTCGCAGCGCATTTTCAGCATCTTGCTGTTGAAAGGCTTGGACAGATAGCCGTCGGCTCCGCTTTCGTAGCCTTGAATCCTTTGCTCGTCCATGCTGCACGCCGTAAGCATCAGCACAGGCACGTGCGATGTCGATATTTCATTCTTGATGCGCCGGCAACATTCCAGTCCGTCCATTACCGGCATCATCACATCGCAGATAATAAGGTCAGGAACGTATTTCGAAGCGAGCTTTATGCCCTCCTTTCCGTTCGTTGCCTCCACGACTCTGTACTCGTCCGTAATTAGCTCCCTAATCATGCTGCGGATGTCGTCATTATCGTCGATAACCAGCACTAAAGGCTTGTCTTCCACGGATGTGTCAACCGACTCAAACTCGATTTCTCCCAGCTCGTCGTTCACATCGTCATTGCTGATTGTGTGCGTTTGCTCGGCCCCTTCCGCGGAGACTTCCACATGCTTCACCGGCAGATTCACCACGAATTTGCTGCCCTTGCCCAGAACGCTCTCGACCTCGATCGTGCCTCCGTGAAGTTCCACAAATGCTTTGGCCAGCGAAAGTCCGATACCCGAGCCTTTGGGATGGATCTTATCCACCTGATAGAAGCGGTCGAAGATATTGGCGATGTCTTCCTCCGCGATGCCTTGCCCGGTATCTTCTACACTGAACGTGAGCATCCGGTCGTCGCATGTACATACAAAGCTTATCTTGCTGTTGTTCAGCGAATACTTGAAAGCATTGGACATGAGATTGAATACCACGCGCTCGATTTTTTCCGCATCGATGGCCAGCGTTATGCTTTCATCCACTTGAATATCAACGGATAACTTTATGTCGCGCTTGCGGGCGATGGGCGTGAATGCTTCCGTCCAGTCTCTAAGCAGCTCGGCTATATGCACTTCTGTGAGTGTCACGTTCAGCTTTCCGTTTTCGTATTTCCGGAAGTCAAGTATCTGATTGATAAGACGGCGCAGAATTTTCACGTTCTTGTTGGCCATCTTGATAAGCGCGTGGTGCTGGGGCGTCAGATAGTCCGCGGCTTCAAGCTGTTCCACAGGTTCAGCAATCAGGGTGAGGGGGGTGCGAAGGTCGTGCGACACATTGGTGAAGAACATGAGCTTTGATTGCGTGGCAATGTTTATCTGTTCCTTCAGCTGTTTTTCAGTATCGCGTTGTTGAGCAAGAAGCTTGTTCTGTTCAACAAGTACCTTCTGATGGCGCTTGTGAAGCCAGAATGCTCTCAGAATGGTGAAGAGGAAGCAGAACAGGAGCACCACGATTGCAATCGCTGCATAGAATAGAACTGTCTGGGCGGAGTGGCGGTCCCAGTAATCATCCACCTGCGACTTAAGTAGCTGTATTTTATCCGTTTCCTCCTTCAGTGAAGCGTTTTGGAGAAGCAGAATATCGGCGTTGGATTTGTCTACGGCCGACGAAACGGGCAGCTTCACATCCTTTTCGTATGGGCGCCCTTCGAGAATGTCAAGAGCCATGCGGATCAGGCTGTAACCTTCTGTCGGATATAGGAATGTAGCGTCGATCACGCCGTCTGCTACTGCCTTGATACCTATTTCCGGCGCAGCGTCGATGCCTATAACTCTCACATCCAGACCTTTCTTCCGGGCTACTTCTGAGGCTGCGATGGCCATGCGGTCGTTGTGCGCGTATATCAGGTCCACGTCAGGATACATATCGAGAAGCGAATCAGCCACAATCGCAGCATCTTCGTAGTTCCAGTTCCCGTGTGCCGAGCCTATAACATTTAGTCCCACTTCCGCGGCCTCGTCCATATAGCCCGCATGTCTCTCAATTGCCGGAGTAGAACCTTTAAGGCCGTAAATTTCAATTACTTTTCCGTTTCGTCCTATAAGGTTCCCCGAATAGCGCGCGGCTGCCTTGCCGATGCCGTAATTATCCACGCCTTGCGAAGCTGTATATGTATCCCCGTTGATATTGCGGTCAAACAATATAACCGGAATCCCCGACTCGTAGACTTCTTTTATTACGGGAGTTATAGCATCAGCTTCATTCGGTGCTGCAATGATTATGTCGAATCCATTGTCAACAAAATAGCGTATGTCGGCGATCTGCTTTTCGTTGCTGTCGTCGGCGGAACGGATTTCAACCTCTGCTTCCGGATGGAACATTATCTCGCGGAGAATCTCGTCATTCATCTTCCGACGCCAGTCGTCCTGACTGCATTGCGAGATGCCGATCCGGTATTGCTTTTCCTCCCGGCAGCCGCAGACTGTCAGAAGTGAGAGAAAAAGGATTATATATAGGGTGAGTCTGTTCTTCATGGTTAGGTGTTAACGGCTTTCCTTTCTGCAAAGATAGCCACAATATTAGAAAATCCGCGCATTTATTGTGAATTTTTGCTCAATGCAACATATGTGCAACAGAATGGGCCGATTTTAATAGTCCCTTTCTTATTTTAGTCGTAGATTTGCGGTATAAAATATCAACCTAAACAAATACCATACACAGCATGAGTTCTAAAACACGAATAGCGATGGCGCTGATGGCGATTCCCCTTGTCGCATTGGCCGACGCGCCTGACAATGCCGGAGGGGTGAGAGTGGAGCATCTCGGCACTAACAATACACTTGTCCGCGTGACCGGCGACAGCAAGTATCTTATGCTCCCCGTGCAGGAGGCATACGATGATGCGACAGTCAATGTGGTTGTCGACGGTAAGCTCGAGCGCACTATATTTGTCCGTCTGGCGAAATCCAAGGTCGATTATTCCGTCCCTTTTGATCTTACGCCATATAAGGGACACGATGTCGTGCTCAATATCATCACTTCCCAGAATCGTTCCACAGTCCGTGAGGCAAAGGAGGATGCGGCATGGAATAACTTCCGTCTCGCTGATGATTTGGATCTCACTAATCAGGAAAAATATCGTCCCGCTTATCACCATACGCCGCAGTACGGCTGGATGAACGATCCCAACGGCATGTTCTACAAGGATGGCAAGTGGCATCTCTACTATCAGTGGAACCCGTATGGATCCAAATGGCAGAACATGACATGGGGACATTCATCCTCTTCCGATCTCGTGAACTGGAATCACCATCCCGCGGCCATCGAGCCCAATGGACTGGGAGCAGTGTTCAGTGGAAGCTCCGCTATAGACACGGATAATACTTCCGGATTCGGCAAGGACGCGGTGGTGACTTTGTACACCTCCGCAGGGGCAAGCCAGATTCAAAGCCTCGCTTACAGCCACGACAATGGCGACACATTCACGATCTATCCCGGCAATCCTGTAATCACCCTCGAAAGCGAAGCGCGTGATCCCAACATGTTCTGGGATCCTGAGACGCAGCAGTGGACACTTATCCTCGCCCACGCTCTTGACCGCGAGATGCTCATCTTCACATCTCATGATATGAAGGAATGGACCCTGCAGAGCAGTTTCGGAAAGGGCCTCGGTGCGCAGGACGGTGTATGGGAGTGTCCCGACCTCTTTGAACTTACTCTCCCGGGCACAGACACGAAGAAGTGGATGCTTCTCTGCAATATCAACCCCGGAGGTCCTTTCGGTGGCAGCGGCATACAGTATTTCATTGGCGACTTTGACGGAAAGACCTTTACACCCGACACCGATGCAGAGGGCAATGTGCTCACAAAATGGCTCGACTATGGCAAGGACAATTACGCCATCGTTAGCTGGAGCGATGCTCCCGACAACCGCCGCACGACAATTGGATGGATGAGCAACTGGCAGTATGCCGCAGAAGTCCCCACAAAGCAGTTCCGTTCTGCAAATACACTCCCACGCGAAATCAGCATCTTCAAGGCTGATGACGGTCAGATTTATGCCGCCTCCACGCCTTCGCCCGAACTCGAGGGGCTACGCGGCTCGCTTGTCCTGAATCTGAAATCCGCAAGTGTCAATTCCAAAGGGCGTACATACACATTACCTGCGGAAAATGATGGAGTCTGTGAGATCCTTATGAACATCGAGGCAGGAGATGCCGAAAGTGTTGCTCTCACCTTCAGCAACGATAACGGCGAAAAGACCGTACTGACGTTCAACCCCCGAAACGCCGAGCTTTCCTTCGACCGTCGTGAGAGTGGTGTGGTAGATTTCAGCGAGGATTTTCCGGCTGTGACTATCGCTCCAACCTTCTCAAAGGGACTTACATCCATGCCTCTGCGCATTTTCATCGACCGTTCGAGCATGGAAGTGTTTGCCAACGACGGCAAGGGCGTTATGACAAATCTCGTCTTCCCCACGAAACCCTACAATCGCCTTACAGTTAGCTCCACGGGCAAGGGCAATGCAAAGATCAGGAATTTTAAAATCTACACCATAAAAGTCACAGAATAATGGAATCAACCGCTAATCCCGCAAACCGGCAGAAGGGTCATCTCATGCAGATGATTCCCGTGATGCTATGCTTCTTTGCCATGGGGTTTGTCGACCTGGTCGGCACAGCCTCCAACTACGTCCAGAAGGATCTTGGCCTCACAGACACTCAGGCTAATCTTTTTCCCTCGCTTGTTTTTTTCTGGTTCTTGATTTTCTCCGTTCCCACGGGGATGTTGATGAATAAGATTGGACGCAAGAATACTGTTCTGATAAGCCTTGTCGTTACAGCCGTGTCGCTCGTCATCCCTGTTGCAGGCGATAGCTACAACGTCATGCTCATAGCCTTCTCGCTCCTCGGCATTGGCAATGCAATCATGCAGACCTCGCTCAATCCCCTTGTTACGAATCTTATTAACGGCGATAAGCTGGCTTCGACTCTCACATTCGGTCAGTTCGTCAAGGCAATCGCCTCTTTCCTCGCTCCTATTCTTGCCGCCTGGGGTGCAACTACATATTTGCCTACATTCGGTCTTGGCTGGAGAGCTCTCTTCGCCATATATGCAGTGTTCAGCCTTTTCTCTATCGCAATGCTTGCCGCAACTCCTATCCGCGAGGAGCGTCCTGACAAAGCTTCCGGAGTAGTTGAATGTATCCGTCTGCTCGGTCGCCCCTTCATTCTGCTTTGCTTCCTCGGTATCATGTGTCATGTGGGTATAGACGTGGGCACCAATACGACTGCTCCTAAAATCATCATGGAACGTCTTGCCCTTCCGCTCGAAGAAGCCGGATTCGCAACCGGAATCTATTTCATATTCCGCACTGCCGGATGTTTCCTCGGCGCCTTTCTGCTCCGCTGGATGTCGCCCAAGCTATTCTTCGGAATCAGCGTGCTTATGATGCTCGTGGCCATGGTAATGCTTTTCGTGTGCCATGCTCTCACGCCCATTTACGTCGGCATCGCACTCATCGGCTTTGGCAATTCCAACATTTTTTCTATTATCTTTGCACAGGCTCTCGTGCATACTCCAAACGAAAAGAATGAAGTGTCCGGCCTTATGATCATGGGCCTCTTCGGTGGCACGATTTTCCCTCTCGCGATGGGTTATGCCGCTGATGCCGTGGGTCAGGTTGGAGCTGTGGCCGTGATGACTGTAGGTGTGGCCTACCTTCTGTATTACACTCTGAAAATCAAAACTGTAAAATAAACAATACCATGAACGGAATAGTAGTAGGTATGGGAGAAGCCCTGTGGGATGTTCTCCCCGAAGGCAAGAAAATAGGCGGTGCACCTGCCAACTTTGCCTATCACGTGTCGCAATTCGGTCTTCCCAGCTGCGTGGTCAGTGCTGTGGGAGATGATGCTCTCGGCCATGAGATAATTGAAAACTTCACTTCAAAAGGACTTACATACATGATCGATACGGTGCCTTATCCCACCGGCACCGTCCAGGTGGAAATCGATCAGGCCGGCGTACCCCAGTATGAGATTAAGGAAAATGTGGCATGGGATAACATCCCGTATACGGCCATGCTCGAGCAGCTCGCAACAAAGACCAAGGCCGTGTGCTTCGGATCGCTTGCGCAGCGTAACGTGGTGTCGCGTAACACTATCAATCGCTTCCTCGATGCAATTCCCGCCGAGAACAAGCCTCTGATTGTTTTTGACGTCAACCTGCGTCAGGGTTTTTACAACAAGGAAATCCTCTGCAACTCCATGAAGCGTTGCAATATCCTCAAGATCAACGATGAGGAGCTTGTAACCGTGAGCCGGATGTTCGGCTATCCCGGAATCGACCTTCAGGACAAGTGCTGGATTCTGCTGGGCAAATATAATCTTCAGATGCTCATACTCACCTGTGGCATAAACGGCAGCTACGTATTCACGCCGGGCAATGTTTCCTTCCAGCCCACTCCCAAGGTGGAAGTTGCCGATACGGTCGGTGCCGGCGACTCCTTCACGGCAGCCTTCATTGCCAATATCCTCAAAGGAAAGAGCGTAGCGGAGGCCCACTCATGCGCTGTGCGCACTTCGGCCTACGTCTGCACCAAGAAGGGTGCCATGCCTATCCTGCCCGCAGATCTTACCGATTGATTGATATTAGATTCATAACGGAGGCGACGCCGAAGCTTTCTCGGCGTTGCCTCTCCTTTTTTATTGGGGACGTTTTCTTGAGAGGAAGATCGGAAAATGATTAATTTGAGAATCAACAGAACATAGAATCTAATTTTTGGGAAGGGATGGATTTCTTGAGAAAAATGTTTATCTTTGCACACTGATATGGCAAGAGTAAAATTTATCGGTGCGCATGTGGCTTCCGAGCCGTCTGTCGCCGTGGTCCCTCGTGAGGCTGCGGCCATAGGCGCTAATGCTTTTGCATTTAATCTTGTTGCCCCGCAGCGCTGGAGCTCACCTGCATATTCTCAAGCCGATGTGGACTTATTCCGCTCGCAGTGTGCGGCCTTGGGTTTTGGTCCGGAACAGATATTGCCCCATTCCGCTTTCGTGATAAATCTCGGAGGACCCGATGCACGCAAGCGGGCCATGTCGCGGCGTCTCCTTATCGACGAGCTTCAGCGATGCAATATGCTTGGTCTCACTATGCTGAATCTGCATCCGGGCGCTCATCTCGGCGTCATATCCGAGGAGGAGAGCATCGATTTGATAGCCGGTAACCTTAATGAGGCACTCAATGCCACCGAGGGCGTGACTGCAGTACTTGAGAACACAGCTGGCCAGGGCTCGAATTTAGGATATGCCTTCGTGCAGCTTGCGGAAATAATTGCTCGCGTCGAGGACAAGTCGAGAGTTGGCGTATGTGTCGACACGGCGCATGCCTTTGCCGCCGGCTACGACCTGTCTACAGAAGACGGATATGATACAATGTGGCGTGAATTCGACGACACTGTGGGACCCGGCATGCTGCGGGGAATGCACATTAATGATTCGATGCGTCCGTTGGGCAGCCGCATCGACCGTCATGCACCGATTGGTGGCGGTCAGATTGGTGCGGAGGCATTCGACCGGCTTATAGCTGATCCGCGCACGGACGGAATTCCGCTGATACTTGAAACTCCCGATCCAGAGGCATGGCATGAAGTCATTGCCTCCCTCCGGAGACGGGCGCCCCTCTGATGACAAATTTCAAAAATCAATAAACAGTTTTACTACTCTTAAATTTTTATCATGGAAAAACAACGCGATCTTGGCTTCTGGAAACTTTGGAATCTGAGTTTCGGATTCTTCGGCGTTCAGATTGCATATGCTCTTCAGAGTTCGCAGGTAAGCCGTATCTTTGCCACCATTGGTGCTGATCCGCATGATCTTAGCTATTTCTGGATTCTTCCGCCTCTCATGGGCATGATTGTCCAGCCTATCGTTGGCACGGCCTCCGACCGTACTTGGACACGTCTTGGCCGTCGTCTTCCTTATCTGCTCGTCGGAGCACTAATTGCAATGGTCGTGATGTGTTTCCTGCCGAATTCCGGTTCGCTGGGACTCGGCATCTCGCAGGCTATTATATTCGGCCTTATCATGCTGATGCTTCTGGATACAACGCTCAACATGGCCATGCAGCCATTCAAGATGCTTGTTGGCGATATGGTCAATGAGAAGCAGAAAGGCTTTGCATATTCTATTCAGAGCTTCCTCTGCAATGCCGGCTCCGTTGTCGGTTATCTCGCTCCGCTCTGTCTCGCTTACTTCCTTAGCAACACCGCTCCCGCTGGCGAAGTTCCTCCCACCGTCACATGGGCCTTCTATATCGGCGCCATCGTCCTGCTGGGATGTGTCATCTACACTTTCGCCACCGTGAAGGAAATGCCCCCGGCCGAGTATGCCGCTTTCCATGGCGTAAATCCCGAAGAGAAGGGCGAAAAGAAAGCATCCGGCGGACTGTTGCGTACGCTTGCTTCCGCGCCCAAGGTTTTCTGGACGGTCGGTCTCGTGCAGTTCTTCTGCTGGGCAGCCTTTATGTATATGTGGGTTTACTCCACTGAAGCAATTGCCAATCAGGCCTATGACACTCCTACTGCCGAGCGCGTCGAAGGTGTGACCATCGACGGAAAGACCTATAACGACAAATATTTGTTCGATGGCAAGATGCCTGTAATTCAGGATGGTAGTCTGGCTTTGGCCGGTATAACCGTCGACGGCATATTCACATCGCCCTCAACCGTAGTCCTCAACGGCGATACACTCATTGCCGGAGGTAAGGTTGTTGCGGAAAACGGTGCGCCCAAGATCGCTCCTCACGAAGGCCTCCGCACGCTGGGCGCCTCTGACCGTCTGGTCATTGACGGTCGCGAAGTCGACGGCGTCGGAAAGGTCGAGACCGTTAGCCGCTATGCTCAGATTCAGCCCGGCACAACCCTCACGCTCGCTCACATCGCCCGCCTTGACGAAGGCACCGGCGAGTATATGCTCGACGAGACTACGGATTTCCCGGTCGATCACACCCAATCCATGACCCTCAACTATCACAAGGTGCTCAACGTTGCCTCCGCGCAGTATCAGAGCGCCGGTAACGATACGGGTCTTCTTTTCGCCATCCAGGGCCTTGTGGCTGTCCTTTGGGCTCTGTTGCTTCCCCTCTTCCGCAAGCGCAAGGTTGCTTATTCGCTAAGCCTCCTTCTCGGTGGCATCGGTTTTGCCTCCATTTATTTCAGCCATAACCTCGTGATGCTCGGCATTGGCTACGGTCTTGCCGGTTGCGCTTGGGCCGCAATGCTGGCTATGCCCTTCACGATTCTCACGAATGCGCTTTCGGGCAACAATATCGGCACCTATCTCGGACTCTTCAACTGCACGATCTGTCTGCCACAGATCATCGCTTCGCTTCTTGGCGGCGTGATACTGGCAATGATTCCGGTGACCTCCATCGGTGTGCCCAACGCACCCGCCATGCTCATGGTGTCCGGCATTCTGCTCCTCTGCGGCGCAATTGCCGTATGGGGCATCAAGGAAACCTACGGTAGCCAGACAAAATAAGCCCCCCCTTAATCACTTTGTTTAGCTCTTCAGAGCTTGCGGAATCCTTTCCGCAGGCTCTTTTTGTGTTTGACGGCAATGGAAAAATACACTGCATCCACCTGCTCCGGCGCTATGGAATTAAACTTTTTTTGTGATATGAAAGTTTTTTATTACTTTTGAGGCGTGAAAGGATGCTTCGGATTCCATCCGGCGTATAAGACTTTCTGAATCATTATCATTACAGAACTCCTAATTTATGGAATTGCGAGAAACCACCCCTATGCCGGAAAACGGCAAGGCCCCTGAAACCGCGATGTCGACGGCTCCGGAAGCTGCCGATGTCCAAAACGAAAACATTGCAACTGTTGCCCCGGAGGCTACAGATGCGGAATCTGTCGATGCTCCCAAGGAAGAGGACCCCGAGGCTGCCGCTGAGGAAGAGATGACAAGCGGCATCCGTCAGGAAATGACGCTCGAGAGCCTTCTTGATGCCGCGCGTGAGATGCTTGCGCGTGAAGCTGCCGACATCAGTAATGACGAGCTCCGCCGCCTCCGTCAGCAATTTTTCTCGCTCCATAATGCTGCGGCCAACGCCGAGGGCGAACACACCGAATCCGGCGCCGAAGCCAATGCCCTGGAAATAACCTTCAACGATGTGCTCAACGCCGCACGCGAGAAGAAAAACGCCTGGAGTGCCGAGCAGCTTGCCGTCAAGTCCGCAAACCTCGAACGCAAGAATGCCATTATAGCTGAAATCCTCACGCTTGCCGACGATACGGATAACGTCAACCGCACCTTCCCACGTTACAAGGAGCTCCAGGACGAGTTCAATTCTATCGGTGAAGTCGACCAGACCGAAGAAACCGGCGTCTGGAAACGTTTCCAGGACGCCCGCGAGAAGTTCTCCGACAATCTCAAGATCAATAAGGAACTCCGCGACTACGACTTCAAGAAGAATCTCGAAGCCAAGCAGACGCTTCTCACCGAGGCACAGGCAATTGCAGTTGAAGAAGATGTTATCGCCGCATACCGCCGTCTCCAGGACCTTCATAATAAATGGCGCCAGATTGGTCCGGTCGCTAAAGAGCTCCGCGACGAAATCTGGAACTCTTTCCGCGAGGCATCCGTTCAGGTCAATAAGCGCTATCAGGCCTTCTTTGAAGCCCGCAAGGCCGAGGAAGCAGTCCACGAAGCTGCCAAAGAGGCCCTCTGCGAGAAAGTCGAAGCCGTCGATACCGCGGCCCTGAAAAGCTATCAGGCCTGGGACGAGGCAACCGCACTCGTAATAGCCGCCCAGAAAGAGTGGGGCGAGGCAGGCATGGCATCTCCCAAAGCCAACCGCCGTCTATTCACCCGCTTCCGCGCATGCTGCGACAAGTTTTTCCAGGCCAAGGCCGAGTACTACCGCAGCGCACGCGAGGAAATGAGCCGCAATCTCGCCCGCAAGATCGAGATGGCCGAAAAAGCCGAGGCCCTTAGCACAAGCGAGGATTGGCGCGCCACGACAGAGGTGCTCACGGCCCTTCAGAAGGAGTGGCGCACCGTGGGTCCCGTCCCCAAGAAGCAGAGCGATGCCGTGTGGAAGCGTTTCACCACCGCATGCGACGCCTTCTTCGCACGAAAGAAAGAGGCCAACTCCGGTACTCGCAATGAAGAACAGGCCAACCTGAAATCAAAGCGCGAAGTTATCGGACTATTGTCCGAGCTTCTCGACTTCGAAGGAACGCGTGATGAAGCTTTTGCCCGTCTGCGCGGCCTGCAGGCCCGCTGGCAGGAAATCGGCCATGTGCCCTTCCGCGAGAAGGACAAGATCTACGAGGCTTTCCGTTCTGCTTGCGATGCCGTGCGCGACAAGTTCAACCTCCAGGAATCACGTCGCCGCATGAACAACTTCCGCGAGAACATCCGCCAGCTCGAAGGCGACGATAACAAGCTTTACCGCGAGCGCGAGCACACTCTGCGTATTCTCGAGGCCCGTCGTAATGACCTGCGTACGTACGAGAATAATCTCGGCTTCCTTTCGTCCAAATCCAAGAGCGGCGAAAGCCTCGTGCGCGATCTGCAGCGCCGAATCGAACGCCTCAAGGCCGATATCGCCGATCTCGAGCAGAAAATTGCCGTGATCGACTCCGGAATAGCATCAAAGGAATAATCCCCACGCTTAGCCACAGTCCCGGAATCCGGGTTTCCGGGACTGTGGATTTTCTGTCTTGTTTCCACCTTAAACCTTACCTCGAAGCTCACCCGGTCATCACCATAAAGTATGCAGCCTGATTTAAGAACTGTAAGACGTTCCGGCCGCGGACGCTATCTGCGAGAGATTCTTGCAGTGTGCGATTTCGTGGTCGTGAATCTGACTCTGCTTATTGTCTGCTTCCTTTGCCCGGAGGTACGCGAGCAGTTCGGCTCCACGGGGCTGAAGCTCTTTTGCGTCCTTGCCAATGTTGCCGTGCTTCCGATTATATATCTGCAGAGCGGCCACTCCAACCACAGCCGCGCCATCCAGATGGAGGGCGTCGTGAAAGAAGTCTTTTTCGCCACATGCAGTCATGCACTGGTGTTCTTGCCTCTCCTTCTGCTTTTTGACCTGACTTCCGACCCGAAAGCCCTCGGAATATTCTACCTGTTTTTCGTGTGCCTTATGGTGTTGTCGCGGGTGGCCACACGCATGCTGCTGAAAACACTGCGCCGTAAGGGGCGCAATACGGCAAACGTCGTGATAGTCGGAGCAAACGAGACAGCCCGTCGCCTCATCGACGCCATGCGCACCGACGAAGGCTTCGGATACCGTGTGCTTGGTGTGTTCGATGATCAGGTCCCGGATTTCGAGGTTCCCTACAAAGGAAGCATCGGCGATCTCGAATCTTTCCTTGAAAACCGTCACGTCGACCAGATTTTCTACACCCTGTCCGGACATCATGAGGCCCTCAGCCTGGTTGCATCGATAGCCGACAATAAGGTGGCCGATTTTTATTACGTCCCGCAGATCTCGCGATACTTCTCGCGCAGGTTTCAGCTCAACTCGATCGGTTCCATGCCCGTGCTTTCAGCCATGCGCAACCCTCTCCGCTCCCGCACGAACCGCCTGCTGAAGCGCACTTTTGATATCGTCTTTTCTGGCGTCTTCCTTATCTTCTACCCTCTGGTATACATTCCCGTGGCGATAGCCATCAAGCTCACCTCGCCCGGCCCTGTGTATTTCCGGCAGAAGCGTACCGGCTACAAAGGCCGCGACTTCGACTGCCTGAAGTTCCGCACCATGCGCATGAACGACGACAGCGACAAGATGCAGGCTACTGCCGACGATCCGCGCAAGACGCGCCTCGGGGCATTTCTGCGCAAGACATCCCTTGACGAGCTCCCGCAGTTTATCAACGTATTCCGGGGCGACATGAGTGTCGTCGGCCCGCGTCCGCACATGCTCAAGCACACCGAGGAATACACGCGCCTTGTCGACCGCTACATGCTCCGCCATGCCGTCAAGCCCGGCATCACGGGCTGGGCGCAGGTCAACGGCTACCGCGGCCTCACCGACGAGCTCTGGAAGATGGAGAAGCGCGTGGAGTTCGACGTATGGTATATCCGCAACTGGAGCTTCCTGCTCGACCTCAAAATCATTGTCCGCACCATGCTCAATGCCTTGCAGGGAGAAAAAAATGCATTTTAATCATTTTAGTATGCATTTTTGTTTTGCATTTACAATCTATCTTTGTAAATTCGCACCGGAAACGGGCCCTTCACTTCTGCATCCCCCTATCCGCTGAACTATCTGAAATTTTATCTCTCACTGATTAAACAGTATGATATTCAATTTTCGTATCGTCTCCGATGAAGTGGACAACTTCAAGCGCGAGATTAACATCGATTCGACTGCGACGTTCATGGATCTGCGTAACGCAATCTGCGACTGCACGGGCTATGATAAGAACGTTTTCAGCTCTTTCTTCCTTTGCGACGAGGACTGGGAGAAGAAACTGGAAATTACCTCCGACGACATGGATTTCGATGCCGATCAGGAGTTCGAGCTCATGGACGAAGCCATTCTCGGCGACCTCATCGAAGAGGAGGGCCAGAAACTCCTCTATGTCTTCGATTATATGACGGACCGTGCATTCTTCGTTGTCATGACGGAAATGATTCCCGACCGCACGCTCAAGGATGCCGTTTGCTCCCTTTCCGTCGGCAAGGCCCCCTCGCAGACAATGGACATGGACGAGTTCGATGCCATCGTCGATGCTAAGGCTGCAAAGACCGCTACCGTTGTGCCAGACGACGACCTCGATGCCGATTTCTACGGCGAGGACGGATATAACGAGGACGAGTTCGATGCCGAGTCCTTCAGCGACCTGATGGAAGACTGAGCTCCGGCAGCTCAAGCTGTTATATAAACGACCCGCACCGCCATATCCGCCTTGTATCCCTTTGTGCCCGACGTCCTGCAAGGCTACGGCTGGATTTCTACAGTCGTAGGTCTCCTTTATGCGGCCACGGTGCTCAGCCTTATCGCGGTAATTCTTAGCGAGAACCGAAATCCCGTCAAATCCTTGGCGTGGACCATGGTGCTTCTCCTCTTGCCCTTCGTCGGCATTTTGCTCTATGTGTTCTTCGGGCGGAATATAAAGAACAAGCGCATGATCTCACGCCGCAACAGGCGTCGCCTGCGTCGGCATGGCAAGCGTGCGGACTTCGACCCGCGCCGCGAGAATCTTAGTCTCACCTCCCTCCAGGTTATCTCCACTGCTTCCTCCCTGGAGGATGCCCAGTACTATGCCGGCAACAGCGTCGAGATCTTCACTTCCGGCCGCAGTAAGTTCGATGCCCTCCGGCGCGACATCCGCAATGCCCGTCGCTTTATTAATATCCAGTATTACATTTTTGAGGACGACTCTCTGGGCCGCGAGATTGCCGATCTTCTTATTGCCCGGGCTGCCGAGGGCGTGCAGGTGCGTCTACTCTACGACCACGTCGGGTCCTTCAAGGTCAGCAACGGTTTCTTCCGACGCCTTCGCGAGGCAGGCATCGAATCCCATCCCTTCTTCCGCGTTTCAATCCCCCAGCTCGGCTCCCGCATCAACTGGCGCAACCACCGCAAGGTGAGCGTGATCGACGGCGTCGTGGGCTATGTCGGTGGCATGAATGTCGCCGAACGCTATATCTCCGGGGGCGACTTCCCCGTCTGGCGCGATACTCACGTGCGCGTCGTCGGTCCCGTGGTCTCCGCCCTCGCTTATTCCTTTGCCGTGGACTGGAACTTCACCTCCGGCGAACTCATTGTCGAATCTTTCGACGAGCATGACCTTCGCCGTTTCCCACCCGGGCCCGGAGCAGTCGCGGGCGTCGGGGCGCAGTTCCTCACCTCCGGCCCCACATCCCAGTGGAGCAATATCGCCATGACCTTCCACCGGGCCATCGCCTCAGCTCGCCGCCGCGTGTATATCCAGACCCCCTATTTCCTCCCCACCGAGGGCCTTCTGCGTGCGCTCCAGACCGCGGCGCTTGCCCATGTCGATGTCCGCCTGATGGTCCCCGAACGCTCCGATTCCCGCATGCTCACCTATGCCACGGCTTCATATATCGCCGAGTGTCTGCGCGCCGGGATACGCATCTACCGCTACAAGGCCGGAATGCTCCACGCCAAAACCCTTCTCATCGACGACGAGCTCTGCTCCATTGGCTCTACCAACTTCGACTTCAGGAGTTTCGACTATAATTTTGAATCTAATCTTTTCTTCTACAGCAAGGAGCTCAATGCTCGCCTGGGCGCCATCTTCCTCAAGGATCTCGAATCCTGCAGCCGCGTCACGGCCTCGGCCTGGCGCCGACGCCCGCGCATGCAAAAGGTCTTCGAGTCCTTCGTGCGTCTGCTCAGTCCTATCCTGTAGAGATATACTGTCCGATCCATGCAAGAAATTCTCGACTTCCTTCGCGAGCTCACCGCGAACAACAACCGCGAGTGGTTCGCGGCCAATAAACAGCGCTACGACCTGATCCGTGCGAAGGTTTTTGCCCTCACCGAGCGCCTCATCGACTGCGTCGCTTCCGTCGATCCCTCGGCTGCGGCCCTCACCCCGCAGGATTGCACCTACCGCATTTACCGCGACACGCGCTTCTCCTCCGACAAGACCCCCTACAAGACCCATATCGGCATCTTCATCAATCCCCCGCGTGGAAAGAAATCCATCACAATGGGATATTACCTCCATATCGAGCCCGATAATGTTTTCTTTTGCGGAGGCACCATCGGACTTCCCTCGCCCGTGCTCAAGGCCGTCCGTCAGGCTATTTACGACAATATCGAGGAGTATCTCAGCATTATCGACGACCCCGTCTTCCGGAGTTATCTGCCGCGCGTAGGGTCCGACATGCTTAAGACCGCCCCCAAGGGCTTCCCCAAGGACTGGAAATATATCGACCTTATCCGTCCCCGCGATTATGTGGCATGTTCGTCGCAGCTTCCCTACGACATCTCGCTCGAGGAGCTCCCCGCTTTTCTCATGCCGTATATCGAACAGGCTCGACGCTTCAACGCCTTCCATAACTTCACCATCGAGGATTTCATCTGATCCTCTCGTGGTCGGAGGCAACCCGCGGGGTAGGGCGCCTCATTCGATGTCGAGTATAGATGTCACGCTTTCCGCCGGTCCGTAGAAGAGCCGTGCGCGCACCTGCTCGACGCCGTCCGCATCTATAGGCCTTTCATATAGCTCGCTGTTCCGGTCGGGCGTGCTTCCGTCTAAGGTATAGCGGATTTCGCCCTTGCCGTAGGCATCGTTCATTTCGATTTTGCCATCCTTGAGCCGTATGCCCGGCTGACGCACGTAGAAGTTCCGACCCTCCGCCGCCCAGCTGTCCATATCTTCGCTTATGGCGCCGAAGTATTCTTCATCACTGATGGTCGTCCGCGAGTTATGCGCGCGTTCCGCAAGCCCAAGCAATCTGGGCAGCAGATAACGCTCTATCATGCCGCGTGAACGCACCGTTTCCGCAAACAGATGCCCCGATACACCGTGCACGTTCCGCTGCACATCTTCCGGAGCAGGACACAGGCGGTCCACCGTCGCATGCAGAGGCCGGAACTCATCCACAAGCCCTCCCCATGTCAGGCCAGGTTCTTCCGGATGGGTCGTAGGCGTCTGGTCAAAGTAGAGATAGTCCACATTGCTTAGTATCAGCGGATAGCCTGCCGATGCTATTTGCCTTCCGTAGTCGCCGAGATTGGTCCAGCAGTTCACGGCTGCAACACTTGGCCGTACGGCCTCATTATATCCCTCGGAATGATTGAGAGCTATTTCCTGCCACCCAGCGATTTTGATTCCGCGTTGCCGTGCAAGCTCGGCCACGCGCTCCACAAAGTAGGCGTGCACCTCCCGCTGGTCCGTCATGCCCTCCTTGGTCATCAGTCGCTTCGCGTGCTCGCTCCCGTCCCATGCATGCCGGGGCACCTCGTCGCCCCCTATATGCACGGCCCTTAGCTCCACGCCGGCCTTTGCATATGTATCCGCGAGCGAGGCAAAGACGATGTCCCAGAATCTGTATGGCCCCTCGAGTGCCGGATTCATGATGTTGTCGTGAAAATCCTGTGCACTCGTATATCTCGAGCTGTCGCCATCGTGAATCAGGCGCAGTGTGCTGTCCCCCGTCTTGCGGTAGCGTTCTTCCATCGCACGGATTGCCGCGCGGCTATGCCCCGGCGTGTCGAACTCAGGTATTATGTCGATGCCCCGCGCCTTGGCGTATCGCAGCAGGTCTGTGTACTGCTCCACGCTGTAATAGCCGTTGGCCGGTGTGGACCTGTCATCCGGATTCCCGTTCCCGCTGTATATCTGTTTTAGATAGCCCGCATCGTCGCCTTCTGTATATCCCCGCCGCGAGCCCACGCCCGTAAGTTCCGGCAGCTCCGGTATCTCCACGCGCCAGCCCTCGTCATCGCCCACATGGAAATGCAGCACGTTCAGTCCGTATCGCGCCATCAGGTCTATGATGCTCTTCATGTCCTCCACCGTCATGAAGTTGCGTGCCACATCTATCATCAGTCCGCGGTAGCCGTAGTCCGCCCAGTCCTCGATTTCCACGCCCGGCACAGTGCCGTCTGCAGCTGTAGCTTCTGCGATTCGCTGCATCAGCGAGGCTGCGATCACTTCCGGATTGCCGCTGTTGGTGTATATCGTAAGCTGCGGGCCCTCGATAGTCGCGCGGTAGTAGTCGTGCCTGGGATCTTCTATCTTGATGATTTTCACCTCATCCTCCCTCGGTCGCAACACATTTTCTCCCGCAAGACGCACCGATTTCGGCGTCGGGATCCCCAGATATGGCTTCGGACGCAGCCCTGTGCGCAGGCTGTCGTTGATCGCATACGCTTCCGGCCCGTAGATCATCGGATCGATCATCGCCCCTTTGCGGTAGTAGCGGTATTGCTCCGGCCGCTCCGTAGTGCCTTTTCTCACATTTCGGGCTTCCACAGGCTTTCCCTCTCGCACAAGGTGCATCCCGTCAGGTCGGTAGGATATGTTGCGCAGAGCCCCTTCCGTAAGGATATCCACAGTTATCGCAGTCCCCGCGCCGGCCTCGGCGAAGCGTTCGGAAGCTATAGCAAAATAGCCCGGGAGCAGCTCTATCAGTGTGTCGCCCGGATTCATAGGCCTCATCCCGCGTTTGAACATGCAGAAAGCCATCCGCTCGAAAGGGCCGTCTGCGTCTATCGTGAAGCGTTGGATATATTGGTTCCCGCTTTCAGCCGAGTGGGAGTTGCCAAGCGTCTCCCAGCTGATAGTGTTCTCCGCTTGCGAATATACGCTCGCCGCAACGCCCGCGGCAGCCACAAGAGCTCGGAATAGCATGTGTTTCATGGTTACGTATTATTGATTGACGTATTTAATTAAGCAGCCCGCCTGTAGGGCCCTTCCTCCGGCATGTCCCTACAGGAGATATTTGAAAAAGCGCGCGAGCTTCAGCTCGCCCCTCCAATCAGGATAAATCATGATAAATCCGGCTTAATCACGATAAATCCCTTCGGCAGTCCTGAGCCGCCCACCTGTATAGCCCTGCCTCCGGCATATCCGCCACGCTCATGCGTTTGCGAGAGTGGATAACACGACGAGACTTCCGTCGTCTGTAGGGACATGCCTCCGGCATGTCTACAACGGATGGCTGAGGCTCCGGTGCTCCACTCCTGTTCGCTGACTCGTTCTCATCTTGCCTCTCCTTAAGCCAAGCGAAGCCAAGCTTATGCTCGGCTTCGTTGTCGTGCGGAGAGGACGAGAGCAAAGTAATATAAAAACGAGCGCGTAACACGCTGTAAATCAATAGTGATATTATTTGATTTTATGGCGTTTATGTCCGAAATTTGTCCGATACCAATTGCCTGACTGCGAAAATTCATTTTTAATAATTATTTGCAAGTGAGGTATTTAATAACTGACTATACGGAAACAGCCTATTTATTACCGAGATTATTATTTCGTTCTATCGCTCATTAAAATCTCGATTGTGCGCTCTTTTTCCTTCAGGAGTTCCTTCAGGTGAGCCACCTCGCGACGGAGCGCGTCGGATTCATCGGCGGCGAACCCGTCGAAGAATACACCGGCCGACACGCCTAATTCTTTGGCGATTAGTTCTATTGTTGTTGAATTGGTCGAACCGCGACGGATTGCGCTTTGGATTGAGCTTTCATCGCGGCCAATACGTTGCGCCAGCTCTCGAATTGTGATTTTCTTGCGCTCGCACAAATCTCTGATTAAAAGTAAGTTAGCCATTATGTCGTAATATTTTACAATTTTTAACGGGAATTATTTACCCCACATCGGGGATTTATTGCTACATTTGCAGAGTAAAATTAACAAAAATATTTCATTCTTACAAATGAAGAACCAAATTAAAGACCTTACAGACTCTAATATTTTGCGATGCTGGCTTGATTCTTTGCCCCGTGCAGAGTACAACAAGCATAAAGCCGGTTTGGTTGTTGCTTGTGCAGAGAACAGGAGTAAAATACTGAACTGGATATACGGGCGTTGCAGAGTGCCTAACACTGCTAAAATGTTGATTAACGCCTATACCCTTCAGGTTTCAGGGAAAGAAATATTCACAATAGCCAGGCCGGAGGGTATGACCGAGGGCGTAAGCGGACACACCTCTGGCTCGGCTATTTAATAACTAAAAAAACGCTCGAAATATGGAAAAGGTTATCACCTTCGGAAATCACACCGCAAAACTCTATGCCGGTGAAAATCGCGCCTCCCTTGTGATGGGAGATAAATGCTTACCCGTTGAACTCGCTGACGTACTTAATGAGGCCGGCGACATGCACGTTCACGGCGTCGAGAGGAATGACAATGGTTTCGGTTGTATCGGGATCACCCACGACCTACCTATCTCAGACCTTTTGGCGGAGGTATGCGACGCTATAACTCGCGTGTACGACACTGACACAACCGTTTCAAATGCGCGACCCTAAAACGCTGTATGATTTACGATATTACCGCCCGTTGTCGTGGCTACCGTTTCAGTAAAACGGAGCGTGTAGTTACGACGCCGGAGGCGAATCGTTCCGCCCGTGTGGAGGAACGCCTGAAGGCTTTCGGCTATGGGATTCAATTAAATTTATTCAGCGATGAAAAATAATGTCGCCTGCGTCCTTCCCCCTCCTTCGGTTTATTCGTCACTTTGCAAAGCCGTTACCCCTCAATCTCGAAAAATGGGGGGGGGGTAGAAATCACCCAAAATTTTTGTAATTATGTAATTTGTCACATGATATGGTAACACCCGAACAACTATACGCCGCTACTGACGACGGCCTCCGTATCATTGCACTACATTATCCTGACGCTCCCGAAGCCGCAAGGGGTAACAAGTCGTTCAAGGCAAGACCTGACGAGCGTACTCCAAGCGCAAGGGTCAAACTAATGAAAACCAAGGATGGCGTGCCGGTGTGGAAAATGACCGATTTCGGCGACGAAGGCAGAGCCGAAAACCCCATTTCCATACACATGAAACAAACGGGATTATCCTTCCGCGAGGCTATCCTCGACCTCTCGCAGATTTTCAATATTACCGATGAAATCAATCGTTCCGTAAACCGTCCAGACGTTCGCCGTCAGCCGGCAACGTCCGAACAGGTGGAGGGTTCATGGGATAAGGAAATTAACCAAGATTTCACGAAGAAGGAGTGCGAGATTATGGGGCCGCGTGTAACAACCGACACCCTGAAGGCTCTCCACTGGTACCGGGCTAATCATGTCGTAACGGTTAGAAACCGCGAGGCGGTTTATAAATACTCCAACGAAAATTATCCGATTTTTGTACGTGAATGTTGGTTTACTGATTCAAAAGGTAACCGAGATTGCTTTTACAAAATCTACGAGCCATTAAACCCGGAGAAACAATGGCGATTCCAATATCAACCCGCTGGCAAAAAACCGCAAAGTTATATAAACGGTTTGTTCGAGTTGGCCGCAGCATGGAGAGAGTTCAACGACACCGAGGAGGCAAAGTGGACCGCTGACCCAGCAAACGAGCATAAACCCTACCGGGAACAAAAATTACCAGAAGCAATTATTTGCTCCGGCGAACGTGACGCGGTTTGCGTCCGCTCTCTCGGTTACCAACCTTTGTGGTTCAATTCAGAAACCTATCAAGTGTGCCAAGAGGAGTGGAATCAAATAACGAGATACGTCGAAACGGTTTACAATATCCCGGACATTGACGCAACAGGCCGCTTGAAAGGCACTGAACTGGCGTTACGTTTTATCGACATCCACACTATATGGCTGCCCGAAAAACTTGCCACGTACCGAGATAATCGAGGGAAACCCCGTAAGGATTTCCGAGATTGGATGGAGATATGGAGCAGTAAAGGCGATTTTCAGTACCTTCTAAAACTCGCTACTCCAGCACGATTTTGGACTGAATCATGGCACGAGAAAACAAAAAAAATGAAATATTCAATTGATAGCACTTGTTTACATGAGTTTTTGAGATTGAATGGTTTCTATACGATTCGCGATAAACACGCTCCCGCTACTCAATTTGTGAAGATTGAAGGTAATATCGTTAAGATAGTAACACCCAAAGAAATACGAGCATTTGTCTTGAAATGGGCTGTCGAAAACAAGCCGGAACGCGAATTACGAAACCAAATACTGCAAGATTCCAAGTTATCGCCACAATATTTGGTGGATCTTCCGGAAATTGACCCGGATTTCACTAACTACACCGAGCGTTCGCAGTTCTTTTATTTCCCGAAATTCACTGTCGAGGTAACAGGACACGAGATTATCCAGCACGACAACCGCGCTGCTTCCGTCGGCCGTTATGTATGGGAGGAGAATGTTATCAACCATAATATTAAATTCCTTCCTGACA
>CAZBNM010000016.1:11246-36383 GCA_964493495.1 uncultured Bacteroides sp. | reverse complement strand
CACACAAATCCCCGTTTCCTAAACCCCGAGACACAAAAAAATATAATTTTTCTCTTTCTATCTCCTGTCAGTCTTCCCCTGCGTGCCCCGACTTATCCAGCTGATGGCGCACCGACTCCTCATGCACCGCAGCGAACAGACGTCGTACAAACTCTGCCGACAACCCGAGACCCTCTCCCGCATCCGTGCGCTCGCTTATCAGACGGGCGTAGCGCGACGGCTGTACAACCGACAGACCGCTCTCCTGCTTCACCCTCCCTATGCGCCGCGAGACTTCCATGCGCCGCCCGAGAAGCTCGAGCAAATTGGCATCCAGAAGATCAATCTCCTCGCGTAAGAGCCTAAGCGACTCCTCCGCACTGTCCTCCAAACCTCGTCGCAGCGGAGCTACAGTAGCAAAAAACTCTGCCGGCGTGAGCTGTTGGGACGCATCCGAAAGGGCGTTCTCAGGCGTATTGTGCACCTCCACTATCAACCCGTCAAATCCCATGTCAAGCGCCTCGCGGCTTAATGGTGCTATCAGCTCGCGGCTTCCGCCCGTGTGGCTCGGATCGAAAAATAAGGGGAGCTCCGGAAAACGCCGCCTAAGCTCGAAAGGAATGGTCCAGTAAGGCGCGTTACGGTAAGCCGACGGGCAATGCGAATAATAACTGAATCCTCGGTGGATGGCACCCAGGCGACGCACTCCGGATCCGTACAGACGTTGCAGCGCGCCAACCCACAGCTCCAGGTCCGGACTCACCGGATTCTTCACCAGCACGGCCGGACGCCGGCGCTCTTCATCCGGAAGCTCTGCAAACGCATCGGCTATTTCCTGCACGGCAAAAGGATTAGCCGCCGTTCGTGCTCCTAACCAGACCCCATCCAGGCCCGCATCCAGCACGGCCCGCAGATGGTCGGGGGTTGCAACCTCCGTGATTACCTTCATGCCCGTTTGCTCCTTCACCTCCCGAAGCCATGTCAGCGCCTTCTCTCCCACTCCTTCAAAGCCCCCGGGGCGGGTCCGGGGCTTCCAGACTCCGGCACGGAAGATTTTCACTCCTCCACGGGCAAGGGCTTCTGCCACGGACAGGGTCTGCTGACGGGTTTCGGCACTGCATGGTCCGGCAATTACAATCGGGGCTTCTGCACGGACAATGACTTCGGGGAAAAGGGGCTCGAGATTTTTCATGACGCCGCAAAGTTACGCATTTTTCAGCGCACATGGAGGAAAAACTGTCCGTTTCCGTCCATTTAACATTTCATTACACCTCCCGTGCAACCCATTCCGACCTCAGAATTTGCACACCTCGGATTTTCTGCGTAATTTTACCGAACGAACATAAAACTCCAATAAACTTTAGAACATAAATTCCATGAAACTCAAGAGACTTTTTCTTGCAGGAGCTGCCATCGGGCTCCTGACAGGCTCGGGTGCCATGGCCAAAGCTCCGGCCAAGGCATCCACTGAAGACGACGTTATCCTCCATGCCTGGTCGTGGAGCCTCGACACAATCGCCGCAAACATGGGCAAAATCGCCGAAGCCGGATATGCTTTCGTACAGACCTCGCCCGTCCAGACTTGCTTTGTCGGCGATGGCGGGGGTATGGCCCTTTTCAGCCAGCCCGGCGACAGCGTACAAGGCAAATGGTACTACTACTACCAGCCCACCGACTGGAAAATCGGTAACTACATGCTCGGCGACCGCGATGACTTCAAAGCCATGTGTGACAGCGCCTACAAGTACGGCGTGAAAGTTATTGTCGACGTCCTTCCCAACCATACCGCAATCGACCACACAGCCGTTCTTCCCGGCCTTGACAACGCCGTGGGCGGACACGAAAACCTCTTCCACGCAAACGGATTCACACCCATCACCCACTGGGACGACCGCATGGAATGCACCACCGGACAGATGGGCGGACTTCCCGACGTAAACACCGAAAACCCTGATTTCCAGTACTACTACCTCCAGTATGTCAACGACCTGATCAACCTCGGCGCACGCGGATTCCGTTACGACACGGCTAAACACATCGGCGTTCACTCCGATCCGCTCGACCCGAAAGTCGAGGCCAATGGCTGGACAAATAATTTCTGGGATATCGCCACCGGACGCGAAGCCGTCAAAGGCCTCTCGCTGCTCATGCCCGACAGCCTCTTCATCTACGGCGAAGTGCTTCAGGACAAGGGCGTTCCCGAAAGCGAATACGCCGAATACATGGACATGACAGCCAGCACATACGGCCACGTCCTCCGCGACGCACTCGCAAAAGGCGAGTTCAGCGAAGGCCTGCTGGATTGGTATCATGAAGCCCCCGATCACCTCGTGACGTGGGTGGAAAGCCACGACACATATGCCAACGCTCACGAAAGCGCAGGCCTCACCGACGAGCAGATCCGCGCGGCATGGGCCTTCCTGGCCGCCCGTCAGAACGGTCGTCCTCTCTTCTTCAGCCGTCCGGCCGGAAGCACCCGTCAGAACTACTGGGGCAACAACCGCATCGGAGCCCGAGGCAACGACGAATTCTTCGCTCCTGAAGTGGTGGCTGTCAACAAATTCAAGCGCGCCATGTCCGGCGAGCCCGAGCACATCTTCTTCTCCAAGAACAACACCGTCGCTCAGGTGGCACGTGGCGAGAAAGGCGCAGTACTCGTGAACTTCTCCGATAAGGAACAGAAATTCAAGATGGAAACTACACTTCCCGCCGGGACATACACCGACGGCCTGAGTGGCGCAACCTTCAAGAGCAAAAACGGATTCATCGAAGGCAAGCTCCCCGCCCTCGGCACAGCAGTGCTCATGTAAACGATTTGCACAAACTATTAAACGGGCTATGTCGCAGCGACATAGCCCGTTTTCATATCCCTTTGCAGGACGCTTTTGAAACACTTGTTCTTTTTCCCGATCAGATCGGATGATACTGCACGAATGCCTCGATGGCCTCGTATGATGCCAGTCCGAGATCCTCATACAGCTTGGCCGTGGCGCGGTTGCGTTCCTCGGCGCGCTGCCAGAAGAGGCGGTCGTCATCGCCCAGGAACGGAGCGTTCTCCATCTGACTCTGATGCTTGAGAATGCTGTTGCGTTTGAATCGCAGTTCCTCGGGACTGATGGGAACAGCCATTTCGATATGGTCGATTTCCCACTCGGCCCATGCACCACGATACATCCACACACGGCAGTCCTTCATCCAGGACTCATCCTTAAGCTCATCTATGGCCGCCAGAACGGCATCTGTGCAGATCTTGTGGGTTCCATGCGGGTCGGCAAGGTCGCCGGCCACAAATATCTGGTGAGGCTTCACCTCCTCAAGCAGCTTCTTCACGATGTCCACATCCCGCTGCGAGAGATCACCCTTCTTGATGGTGCCGGTCTCGTAGAACGGCAGACGCAGGAAATGTATATGGCTGCTCTTCACGCCGATATAGTGGCATGCGATGGTAGCTTCAGCCTGACGGATCATCGTCTTGATTTCGCGTATGTCAGCCGTGTCCACGTCACCGGCCTTCTTCTGGTCAACGAATTCCTCGACCTCATGCGAAATCTTACGATAGCCTTCGGTGTCGAAGTGGAAAATCGGCGCAATCTTGTTCATCATCAGGAAGTAGCGCATCATGTCCTCGTCGCCTACAGCAATGTTTCCTGAAGTCTCGTAGGCCACATGCACATCGTGCCCCTGATCCACGAGACGCTTGAGCGTACCGCCCATAGAAATAACATCGTCGTCGGGATGAGGCGAGAAAACAATCACGCGCTTGGGGAAAGGCGTGGCGCGTTCCGGACGCGAGGAGTCGTCGGCGTTGGGCTTGCCGCCGGGCCAGCCGGTGATAGTATGCTGCAGCTCATTGAACACCTTGATATTCACATTGTAGGCCGAGCCGTAAAGCGCCAGGAGTTCGCCCAGACCCGCATCATTGTAATCCTTGTCCGTAAGCTTCAGAATCGGCTTTCCCGTGCGCTCGCAAAGCCATACGATTGCGCGGCGTATCAGTTTGTCGTCCCAGTCGCAGGAGGTAACCATCCACGGACGGCTTATGCGGGTCAGCTCCTCCGCGCCGCCCAGATCGGTGACGAGCTTCACATGGCGATGGCCCTGAAGAGCCGACCCGGGCACGGCAACCGTGCGCGGACCTTCAACTATCTTTGCCACAGTCGACGATGACGACTCGCCCCAGGCCATCGTCAGCACGCGCCGCGAACGCAGTATGTTATCGATGCCGATGGTGATAGCCGTGGACGGAACATCTGCAACCTTGTACTGCGAGGCAACAGCATGACGCATTTCATTTCCGAGAAGAACCAGCCTGAACTGGCTGCTGAACGACGAACCGGGTTCGTTGAATGCCAGTGTGCCGTTGTGGCCAATCTCGCAGACCACGAGGTCGAGGCCGCCCTCGGCTTCGATGGAATCATCGTAGGCCTGGCAGTAGTCATACATCGTTTCCTTGGTGATCTCCGGATCGATCGTACGCACATTCTCTTCAGGGATGTCGATATGGTCCAGAAGCACTTCACGGAGACGCTTCATCGTCGAAGGACCGTCCTTCTGCAAGGGGAAGAACTCGCTGATATTGTATATGATTACATTCGAAAAATCCACCATTCCCTCACGATACATTCGGATAAGGGAAGCATAAGCCGGATGGGTGCCCTGACCGCATCCGAGCGCAATCACGCACTTGCCCTTTTCGGATACAAAGCGCTTGATGTAGCGGACGATTTCGGATGCCAGAAAGTCCGCACCGCCGGAGGAAGTCTCGAAAATTCTGGTGTTCACCTTTTCTTCGCGCGTCACTGCGGCAAGCTCAATTTCCGTATCAGGCCGGTAGTAGCGCGACGGGATGCGTGTGAGCTTGATTAACGAAGTAAGATTAGTTTTCATGTTGGGGTGTATGTTATGTAAGTTTCGTATCGCAAATATAGCATATAAATTCGTCAGATTGCGTCGATGATAATATTTATTAAATTATTTTCAACATTATTTACATGTACGTTGGTATTGGCCGGAACAGAAAAATTTTCCATATCTTTGCACCACAAAGAACTATATCGAAACTCCGTCCGTTTGAATATCATGGAAAGACCTCTAATTCTAATAACTAACGACGACAGCGTGAACGCCCCCGGCATCCACGCACTTGCTGACTGTGTTGCGCCACTTGGCGGCGATGTGTATATTGTTGCCCCATCCGAGCCCCATTCGGGGCAGTCCTCGGCACTGACTGTCGGAGCTCCCTTGCATATCCGCGAACTTGAAGGACGCGACAACATCCGGGTATTCACCGTCAGCGGCACCCCGGTCGACTGCATCAAGCTTGCGCTCCATGCAATTGTTCCGCGAAAACCCGATCTGCTCCTGAGCGGCATCAATCACGGTTCAAATTCCGGCACTGCCATCACATATTCCGGCACGATGGGCGCGGTCCTCGAAGGTTGTATGGAGGGAATTCCTTCCGTTGGTTTCTCGTTGCTGCACCACTCCATCAAAGCCGACTTCTCGCTGTCCATAGACTTTGTGAGCCGTATCGCCCGCGACGTGCTCGAGCACGGTCTTCCCGAGGGAGTGTGCCTCAACGTGAATATACCTGCAAAAATCATCCCCGAAGGAATCCGTATCTGCCGTGCCGCAAAAGGCCATTGGAGCGAAGAATACAAACGCTATCTCGACCCCTCCGGAAATCCGTTCTACTGGCTCACCGGGCGTTTCGTGAACACAGAACCCGAGGCCACGGACACCGATGAATACTGGCTCGGACACAAGTATATCAGCATAGTGCCTGTCACACCTGACCAGAGCTATATCCCTGCAATCAAGGATATGAGCAAACGTTTCGACTCCTGATCAGTCGAGGTGAAGTGCCGCACGAAAGCGGGCCACGGTTTCCGGTGATCCGGAATATTTGCCGTGGTCCTCGCTTAGCTTGCACGTCTCGCAATAAAACGGCCAGGATTCAGTGATCTTTGCAGCAACCAGCTTGATGACGATATTCAGGGGCTTCACGCCCGGGAAGTCGTTGGTGAAATGTGTGCCGATACCGAACGAGGGCAGGCATCGCCCTTCCGCATACTTCTGCAGTTCGATAGCGCGCCGTGTGTCGAGCGCATTGCTGAAAATCACCTGCTTGGTTCGGGGGTCAATGTTCAGCGAACGGTATTTCTCCTCTATCAGAGCCAGTTGTCCACGGTTATCGCCACTGTCCACACGCAGTCCCTTGAACATATTCGCATAGTCCTCCGAGAAGTTCAGGCTGAATATTCTCCATCCGTAAGTGTCATAGAGGAATGTCCCGAGAGCGCCGCGATAGGTCGCAGACCATGCCTTCATCACAAGATGATTCGCCATCTGCGGGCCATACATACCTCCAACCGCACACACCAGCTCATGCGCCATGGTGCCGATGGGAGTAAGATCGTACTTCATAGCAAAATAGATATTACTTGTGCCCACAAAAGAACCGGGAGCATCAGCGAAAGCCTCTGAAGCATCTTTCATGCCTCTTACGGCCGCATCCTGCGCGGCAAAGGACGCACGGCGCCGCGTGCCCATATCGCTGAACGAGCAGCCACCCTCGAGAAGCGCCCGTCCCTTCTCATACGACCGGGTATAATGAGCCTCGCAATCAATCATCCCCTCCTGCCCCGTCATGATATAATATAGCTCCGAAATAATCGCCAGCACCTTCACTTCCAGCAAAATGGTATCAGACCAATTACCCTCGAAACCGACGTGCAGATGCCCTTCATCATCCTGCGACACGCGCACCCAGCGGCGGTCATAACGGAAGCCCTTGAGGAAAGAATAGAACCAGCCCGGAATATATGGACAGCGCCGGCGCATGAAGGCTATCTCCTCATCGGTGATTACAAGTTTCTCAAGAAAAGAGATCTGCCGCTCGAGCTCAGCGGCAAAACCCGGAGGATAGACCTTGGCCTCACGGTCGATGAATTCATATTTGACCTGTGTGCGGGGATAGTTGTCTATCACGGCACAACACATTGTGAACTTGTATAGATCGTCGTCAGTAAAGTGTGTAATGATCTGTCGCATCCGGGAAGATTGATTAGATTTTCAGCATGCAAATATAAACAAAAAAGCCGAAGTCGTGAAAGATTCGGACTTTTTTCGCAATCCCTCACCGACACGGTCTGCGTCCTCTGCTGTAACTAATGACCCCCGGCGGGGGAATTTTTATTTTGAGGTGTGGCGGGAGTTTTGTATCTTTGCGTGCTAATAGCTGCTGCACGTATTTTTCCAATGGACAAACTCCTGTACATCATTCCAAGAGGCATAGCCATCGGAGCGCTTATTTCGGCGCCCATGGGTCCCATCGGCATGCTCGTGATTCAGCGCACCCTATCCAAAGGACGTATCGCAGGGCTATTCACCGGATTCGGAGCCTCGTTCAGCGACCTTATCTACTGCCTGCTGACAGGCTTCTGCATGAGTTTCGTCACGGATTTTATCGACCGGCATGAGATACTAATCCAGTTCTTTGGCGCGATAGTTCTGGGGGCATTCGGTGTGTATCTATTCAAAAAGAATCCTACACGTGCGCTTAAGACAGCCCATCTTCCGCCGGCTACCAATTACTGGACCGATGGAATCTCGGGCTTCTTCCTCACATTCTCCAATCCGCTGATACTCTTCTTCATTGTCGGCCTCTTCGCCCGCTTCAATTTCCTCCAGCCGGAGTATATGATCCATCACTATATCGTGGCCTATCTGTGCATACTGGGTGGGGCCACAGGCTGGTGGTATCTTATAACGCTTCTGGTGAGCCGTCTGAAGGGGCGCTTCAATGTCCGGTCGCTATGGCTTATCAACCGCATAATCGCAGGGCTGCTTTTCGTTATGGCTCTTGCAGGCGTGGGCATGGCATTGTACGATTTCCTATATCCGCCGCAAGCATGAGAAGCGCGATACGCATACCTCTGGCGGCGCTTTTTGCCTTTGTCGCCTGTATACTCTACGGACAGAACTCCGCACATTCGGAGCAGAGCCACTCCGGCCACAGCAAGAACCCGAATCTCGTAAAGTCCCGCGCCTGGAGCGTAACCGAACCGCTTGGCCTGCGGGAGGACGCCACCATAGACACGCTTCTCTACAACTATTGGCAAAAGTCCGTACCGTCGGAAGTTTCTGACGCATGGGCTTCCACAGGCAACTTAGGCGCCGAGGGGATAAACATGATTTTCTCCGGCCGCCCCATGATGAGCGACTTCTTTTTCCGCGATGCGCTGGAGCCATGGCTTCTGGATTTCAAAAAGATGCGTTTCTACAACACGGCACAGCCCATGACCCTGCTAAGCTACAACACCTCCGTGGGCAAAGAAAGCAATCAGGACCGCCTCAAGGCGATTTTCTCAGGCAATATCAATGCCCGCGCACAGGTTGGCGCCAATGTTGACTACCTCTACTCCAAGGGAGCCTACGCCAATCAGGCCGTAAAGGATCTGACCTGGGGCGTAAACGGTTCATATCTTGGTGACAGATATGAGTTTCAGGGTTTCTACAACCACTACAACATGCTCAATAAGGAGAATGGCGGCATCAAGGACAAGCTCTACATCACCGACCCTGCCGAGCTTCAAGGCGGCATCAGCGAGATTGACCCCAAGAGCATTCCCACCAATCTCAACAGCGCCTCATCGCGCTTGAAGGGCGAGGAACTCTGGCTGAACAACCGCTACAAGGTTGGATACTGGGAGGAGACACGCGACAGCGTGGTGACGGATTCCGTGGTATCGCTCGTTTACATTCCGGTGACATCCTTCATCCATACTCTACATTACCGTGGGAGCGCCCACAACTTCAAGAATAAAAAACCGGAAGAGGCCATCGATTTCTTCGAGCACACGTATCTCGATCCCGATCTGACTGATGACAATACAAGCTACTGGAGCCTGAGCAATACACTGGGCATCTCCATGCTTGAAGGCTTCCATCGGCTGGCGAAGTTCGGGCTGGCGGCCTATGCTACATACGAGATCCGCAAATATCGCCAGACAACCGACACGCTCGACCACAACCTATACGGCGACCTGACTCCAATGCCTGCCGATGTCCCCGGAAAGGGCACACAGAACCTGCTGTGGGTTGGAGGGCAGCTGACAAAGCAGCGCGGCTCCATTCTTACTTATGCGGCCGACGCACGCTTCGGGCTCGTGGGGGCGGCTGCCGGGGACCTCAAGCTGGAAGGACACATTTCCACACACTTCCATTTCCCTGTAACTGACACTCTTACCGTGACGGCATACGGCGAATTCCGCAACGAGCACGCACCCTATCTGATGAACCATTATCGTTCGAACCATTTTGTGTGGGAGAACAATTTCGGCAAGCAGCGGCGCGTGGGATTCGGCGGTGAACTACACATCGGCGGATGGGACAGCCACCTGAGGGTCGGCGTTACGAATCTGCAAAACTACATTTATTTCGCTCCCGACTTCATGCCCCGGCAGCATTCGGGTAGCATCCAGGTTTTCTCCGCATCGCTGCGTCAGGGACTCCATGCCGGAGTCCTGCACTGGGACAACAGTGTGAACTATCAGGCTTCATCGAATCAGGATGTTCTCCCCCTTCCCGCTCTGGCTGTAAACTCCAACCTCTATCTTCTCTTTCGCTTCCACACGCTCACGGTGCAGTTCGGCGTGGACTGCGACTACTACACACGCTACCGCAGCCTTCTTTACCAGCCAGCTACAATGAGTTTTGCCGTACAGGACAAATCAAACGCGGAACTCGTGGGCAACTATCCGTTCTGCAACGTATATGCCAACATGAAGCTCAAGAAAGCACGCTTCTATGTGCTTGTATCGCACGTCAATCAGGGACTTTTCGGCGGTAGCAACTACTTCGCCATGCCCCTCTACCCCATGAACGGCCGCCGCTTCCAGTTCGGGGTGTCTGTAGACTTCGCCAACTGATATCGGTTTTGCCCGCAAACCGTAAGGCAGTTTCGGACGTTAAAAATGTATGAAGACTTCGAAACTGCGCCGCGCGATGCCCGCGGTAATCATACTGTTTATTCTCGTGGTCTCGGGAGTGAGCGTCTACCGTCATTTCAGTGAGCGTTCGCATCTGGTGACCGGATTTGAGCGCCCCGACGGGCGCGACGTACTATCAGTTGCCATCGAACTCTCTCCCCAGACCTACGACCCCAGTCCGGGCGATACCATACTCGGCTATGACTACGCCCTGCTTAGCCGCATGGCCCGTGAGCACAATCTTGAAATCGTGTTTCATCCCTATACAAACGTCGAAGAGGTCCTGCACGGCCTCAAGACCGGGAAATACGATCTCGTGGCGGGCGACCTGACCTCCACGACCGACTTACGAGAAAAAGGATTTATACTCACGCACGAAATATACCTTGACAAACAGGTGCTTGCACAGCGCTTGGATACACTTAACGGCCCTGCAATCGACTCGCAGCTGAAGCTTGGGAAAGCCGATACAATATTCGTCCCTGCAGGAGTGCATTACCGGCGTCGACTGGAGAATCTCGCTGCCGAGACAGGCGATACAATACACTTTGTGGAAGCACCCGGGGCAACATCCGAACACCTGGCGATAGCCGTAGCAATCGGGGAGATCCCGTATGCCGTGGTAAGCGAGGAAGCAGCCCGTAAAGTCGCCGCCGACTATCCAATGCTTGACCTCAGCACACCGGTAAGTTTCAGCATGTTCCAGACGTGGGCCGTAGCACCCGGAGATTCCGTGCTTGCCGACTCGCTGAACGCATGGCTCGACACTTACACCCCGGCGCGCTGAATCGCCCGCAAGCATAGCCGAAGAAGCTTAACTTTTTTGTCGGCCGCACTTGGGCAAAGGGAAATTCTTTCGTATCTTTGCAGAAAGATATGGCAGACAGCGTACTTGATATTTCGGGACTTAACGCGCAGCAACTCGAGGCCGTCGAAGCTATCGACGGGAGGGTGCGTGTCGTGGCCGGAGCCGGGTCGGGAAAGACCCGTGTTCTCGCTACACGCTATGCATATCTGGTCGAGGATATCGGGGTGGATCCGGCCAATATCCTGTGCATGACCTTTACCAACAAGGCCGCCCAGGAAATGAAGCAGCGTATAGGCTCGCTGCTGAAAGACACGGCTCACGTCAACGATTTCGTATGCACCATACACGGCTTCTGCGTCAAGGTTCTGCGCCGGGAAATATATCGCCTCGGCTTCCCCAAAAACTTCAACATCGTGGACGAGGACGATGCCCGCACCTTCGCAAAGGAGGTGATGACCGAACTGGGCATGGACCGGACGGCCATAACCGTCAAGCAGGTACTGAGCCATATCGCATACAAGAAGGGGACGCTTGGCGCCGGAGGCTATATTCCGTTTCTGCTGCCGGGAGGTATGGATAAGGCCCGGGAGACTACGGGAGAATTGGAACGCGTGTTCATGAGCTATCTCCAGCGTCAGCTAAAATTCCTGGCGCTTGACTTCGACGACCTCGTCTACGCCACGCTGTATATCCTCCACACCTTCCCCGACGCCAGGGAATACTGGCAGAACGAGCTCGACTATGTCCAGGTGGACGAGGTGCAGGACTGCAACGCAACGGACTGGGAGATAATCAACATCGTGAGTGCTCGATGCGGCAATCTATTCATCGTGGGGGATCCGGACCAGGCCATCTACGAATGGCGCGGGGCCAAACCCGACTTTTTTGTCGATTTCCCTGCCGACCGCACCATCATCCTCGATGAGAACTACCGATCCACCCCCGACATACTTGCCGTTGCAAACAGCGTGATCAACCACAACCGGATGCGTATTCCCAAACAGTTACGAACCAGCAAGAGCCATGCCGCACGGGTGCTGCACCTTCATGCCGATTCCGAGCCTGAGGAAGCCGAATGGGTGGCAAAACGCATCCGCAGCCTGGGCGATTCGGGAGAGCCCTACAGCGGAATGGCCATACTCTACCGCGCGTCGCACCTCTCGCGAGCCTTCGAGCAGGCTTTGATCAAGGAAGAAGTGCCATACACGGTCTGGGGTGGCGTGCGCTTTTTTGAGCGCAAGGAAATCAAGGATGCGCTGGCCTATCTGCGTCTCGTGGCCAATCCCGATGACGACATGGCTTTCGAGCGCGTGGTGAACGTGCCTTCGCGTCATTTCGGAGATACCACACTGGGCCGACTGAAAGCCGTGGCCGAGACGCTTGGGAAGTCGCTTTTCACGACTCTTGTGGAGAATATCGATAATCGTGAATTTTCACGCACACAAGCGCGGGATTTCACCTATCTCATTGAAAAATACCATGCCATGAGCAGCGGCAGGGGCATAAAGGCCAGTGATCTGCTCGAAGGCCTCCTCACCGAAAGCGGCCTCAAGGAAGCTATCCGCAAGGATATGGACGAGGACCGTCTGCAGAACATCAACGAGCTTCTTGGCGCGATAAAGCTTTACGAACAGGAGCATGCCGATGACCTCCCGCCCATCATGGAAGATACACCCGAAGAGCGCCCCATGACGCTGCTTGAGCAATATCTGCAGGACGTAACCCTCTACACCAACGCCGACTACCGCAAAGACACACATTCGGTGCGACTGATGACAATTCACCAGGCCAAAGGCCTCGAATTTCCGTATGTATTTGTAGTAGGCCTCACGGAAGGCATCTTCCCCAGCCACCGGAGCATCCGCGAACGCAAGCTCAAAGGCCTCGAGGAAGAGCGTCGGCTGATGTACGTGGCCGTGACGCGCGGCGAGAAGGCCGTGGTGCTCACCGAAAGCGAGGGCTTCGACATCAACACCAAGCAATCGAAATATCCATCGCGCTTCCTGACTGAAATAGGGCCAGGACTCATTGAAATCGAGGGCAATATGGACGATGGACTACTGAAGGGAACGGCCAAACTCGTGCGTAAGCTCGACAGCGAGATATTCGCTGAAGAATTCATAGATGCCAACGACAGCGAGGAGTTCGCGCCCGGCACGGAGGTGCTTCACAAGCGCTTCGGACGCGGCAAAGTCGTGGAAAACAATCCCGAGCGCGGGTCGGCACGCGTCGACTTCGGCTCACGCACCGTGAATCTGCGCTACTCGGCGCTGACCCCCGTACCTCACAAATAAGACAGAAACAAGATGTATATACCCGAAGATCCAAATATGCTTCTAAGCGTGATAAACATGAAGTTGCGCGATGAAGGCTACAGCTCGCTCGATGACTTGTGCCGCGCACTCGACATTGACCGGGACAAGATTGAAGAGAAACTGAATGCCGCCGGCTTCGAATACATACCGGCACCCGTGAATCAATTCCGCTGATGAGTGAAGAGAGCTACCTCGAACGTCTGAATCCGGCGCAACGCGCAGCCGTGGAATACTGCGACGGACCTGAACTGGTAATAGCCGGAGCGGGCTCGGGCAAGACGCGTGTGCTCACTTACAAGATCGTCCATCTTCTGCATATGGGCTACAAGCCGCGACGCATCATGGCTCTGACCTTCACCAACAAGGCCGCACGCGAGATGCTCGAGCGCATACAGGGTCTTGTGGGCGAAGAAACGACCTCGCGCCTCTGGGCCGGGACATTTCACTCGATTTTTTCACGCATCCTGCGCATGCATGCCGAGAAGCTGGGCTTCAAAAGCAATTTCACCATCTACGACTCCTCCGACTCCAAATCGCTTATAAAAAGCATCATAAAGGAGCTGAACCTGGATGACAAGTTTTACCGTCCGGGGGCCGTGGCTGCCGATATATCCAAGGCCAAGAACGCGCTGTACTCCGCCTACGACTATGAGCGCGACCGCGATCTGATGCGTGCGGCAGCAGATTGCAAACGCCCCCGAACGGCCGAGATCTACCGCATATACACTCAGCGTTGCAAGATAGCGGGAGCGATGGATTTCGATGATCTGCTGTACTATACCAACGTGCTCCTGCGCGATTTCCCGGAGGTGAAGGAAGAGCTGCAAGAGTATTTCAGCTATGTGCTTGTGGACGAATATCAGGACACGAATTTCGCCCAGCACCTTATCATCTCTCAGCTTTGCGCCAAGCACAAACGTCTGTGCGTGGTGGGCGATGACGCCCAAAGCATCTACAGCTTCCGAGGCGCTAATATCCGCAATATCCTCAATCTCGAAAAAAGCTTCCCTGAACTTCGGACCTTCAAGCTGGAGGAAAACTATCGCTCGACAAAGAATATCATCGGCGCGGCCAATTCGCTGATAGCCAACAACTCGATGCAGATTCCCAAGGAAGTGTACTCCAACAAGGCCAGCGGAGAGCCCATCGAGGTGAACAAGGCCTACAACGACTATGAGGAGGCCTACACGCTTGCAACACGCATCCGCTCGATAGCCATGCGCAGCCACGACCCGCTGTCGGAATTCGCCGTGCTCTACCGCACCAACGCGCAAAGCCGCGTGCTCGAGGAGGCGTTGCGCAACCGCAATATACCCTACCGGATATACGGGGGGCTGTCGTTCTATCAGCGCGCCGAAGTAAAGGATGCGCTCAGTTTCTTCCGCCTGGCTGTCAATCCGGACGATGACGAAGCCCTGCGACGTGTGATAAACAAACCCGCACGAGGCATAGGCGACACAACCATGAAGAAAGTAGTGTCGGCAGCGATTGCGGGGGGGGTAAGTCTCTGGAGCATCATATCGGATCCGGAAGGGTCAGGGCTGAACGTGAACAAGGGCACGGCAAGCAAGCTCACCGGCTTTGCCGATATGATCAGAGGGTTCAACAGACATAACGAAAAGAACATGCCCGCGCCCGAGCTGGCCCGCGAGATAATTTCCAAGACACAGCTCCTCCAGGTCTTGCTTACGGACCGCACACCTGAGAGCATCTCCAAGAAGGACAACCTTCTGGAGCTGGTGAAGGCTGTGGACGATTTTGCCTCCGCCCGCATTGAGCAGGGGGGCACGGATGCCACACCGAGACTCGGAGATTTTCTTGCGGAAGTGTCGCTGCTGACGGACCAGGACGAGGATGACGGCAACGACGATAAGGTGACACTTATGACCATCCACGCAGCAAAAGGGTTGGAGTTTTCCAATGTTTTCATCGTGGGCGTGGAGGAGGAACTTCTGCCTTCGGGCATGAGTATGAATTCCGCGGAAGAAATTGAGGAAGAACGTCGCCTGATGTATGTGGCTCTGACCCGCGCCAAAGAGCGATGCGTGGTGAGCTACGCCTCGCAGCGTATGGTCAACGGCCAGACGCGCCAATGCGCGCCCTCCCGATTCCTACACGAGCTCGACAGCCGCTATCTGCGACTGATGTCTGGAACGATGCTTGGCCGGAGCCCGCATGCCTCCGCGGGTGAGACAAGGCGTGGAGGCACATCCGGAACGGCTGTGTCAAATCCGACCCGTCCAACCCCGTCCACGCCTAAAACACAACCGAATTTCCGCCCTGCAGCGAGCGCAAGACCCGCTCCGGCAGCAGCGGGCAGTACCGACATATACCACGGAGCGGCAGAACTGCGCGAAGGCATGCGCATCCGCCACCCGCGTTTTCTGGCGGGAGTCATCGAACGCATCGATACCGATTCGCCCGATACGCGTATCGAGGTAAATTTCGATGACGGCTCGCGACGCACACTGCTTCTGAAATTCGCACGTTTCACAATTCTTGACTGAACCCGCACATGACACCCGAGCAACTCCCTACCCCGTTCTACATCGTCTATGAGGACCGCCTGCGGAAGAATCTCGCCATTATCGACGAGGTGAAACGACGCGCCGGCGTAGACATAATCATGGCTTTCAAGGCCAATGCCCTCTGGCGCACTTTCGACATCGTGCGTGAATATTGCCGCAATTCCACAGCCAGTTCGCTGAACGAACTGCGCCTCGGCCGCGAAATCTTAGGTGGCGAGGTACACAGCTATTGTCCGGCCTACACGGATTCGAGCATCGGTGAGTATCTGGCAGGAAGCTCGCACATCACATTCAATACCGTGAGCCAATACAAGCGTTTCGCCGACCGCGTGGAGGCGTATAACGCTGCCGTGCCTGAGAAGGAGCGAGTGAGCGCCGGACTCCGGGTGAATCCCAAATGCTCCGTGATAGAGACGGATCTGTACAACCCGGCCCTACCCGGCTCGCGCTTCGGCGCTTCTGCCGAGGAGCTGCGCGACGGACTGCCCGAGGGCATCGAGGGACTGCACTTCCATGCGCTCTGCGAGTCGACGAGCTACGATCTGGAAAAGGTGCTGAAGGCTTTCGAGGAGCAATTCGGACATCTCTTGAAGGACTTGAAGTGGGTAAACATGGGTGGTGGACACCTGATGACGCGTGAAGGCTACGATCGCGAGCACCTGATTGACCTTCTGAAGGATTTCCGCGCCCGACATCCACACCTGAAAGTGATACTGGAGCCCGGAAGTGCGTTCACATGGCGCACGGGTGACCTGGTGACGAGCGTGGTGGACACGGTGTGCAACGATGGAGTGAATACAGCCATCGTGGACGTGAGCTTTGCATGTCATATGCCCGACACGCTTGAGATGCCCTACCAGCCGTCAATAACCGAGTCTGTGGAAGAGTCTCCGGACACTCACGCCTGGAGGCTGGGGGGAAATTCCTGCCTGAGCGGCGACTACATGGGCTTCTGGCACTTCCGCGAGCCACTGCGACCCGGACAGCGCCTGACGCTCGAGGACATGAACCACTATACGACGGTGAAAACCACGATGTTCAACGGCATAGACCATCCTGCACTGGTGCTTTGTCGCAGCAACGGGGAGTGCGAGGTGCTGAGGATATTCGGATATGATGATTACAAGTCAAGAATGAGCTGATGGAGAACCGTACTGACAATAGCAGCGCACCCAAGTACTCGGTGATCGTGCCTGTCTACAACCGTGTGGGCGAGGTACGCGATCTCACGGACAGCCTGCTTGGCCAGACCTGCCGGGATTTTGAACTTATCGTGGTTGAAGACGGATCCACCGACCGCTGCGAGAGTGTGGTGGAAGAGGCCCGCAGCAAGGGACTAAACGCCAGATATTTCTACAAGCCAAACGAGGGCCGTTCGATAGCGCGCAACTACGGAATGGAACGGAGCTCGGGGAGCGTGCTGGTGTTTTTCGATTCGGATTGCGTGGTGCCACCGACATACTTCGAGACACTTGAGCGAGAGCTTTCGGAACATCCACTGGATTGTTACGGGGGTCCGGATGCTGCTCATGAAAGCTTCTCGGACACGCAGAAAGCGATAAACTACACGATGACGTCATTTCTGACCACGGGAGGAATCCGCGGCGGAAAGGTGAGGCTTGAAAAATTCACGCCCCGCACTTTCAACATGGGTTTCACGCGCGAGGTCTACGAGCACGTCGGCGGCTTCCGCGAGATGTTCTCGGAGGACATCGACATGAGCACCCGGATACGTCTAGCGGGCTACAGTATAGGGCTGGTGCGTCCGGCGTATGTATGGCACAAACGGAGAATCGACTTCCGGAAATTTTTCCGTCAGGTGTACGTGTTCGGAATGTCGCGCATCACGCTGCAGCTGCTTTACCCGGGTTCGCTAAAGGCCGTGCACATGCTTCCGGCGCTTGCCGTAGCCGGACTGCTTGCCTGCATCCTGTTGGGTATTTTCGTATCGCCGTGGTGGCTCCTGCTCCCAATTCTGTATTTTCTGGCCATTTTCGCAGGGGCACTTGCGTCGACACGCTCGCTCAAGATCGCGGCACTCGCCATGCCTGCAGCGGCCATACAGCTCGGAGGCTATGGCCTTGGGTTCATCAAGGCCTGGTTCACCAAGATACTGCTTCGCCGTGGGCGCGACGAGCAGGAAGAAATAAACATACGCAAGGGGAAAAATGAGCGACTATCCTGAACATACTCCCTGCGGGCTCACTATCCGCGAGATGCCTGAAGAGCAGAAGCCTCGCGAAAAGGCGCTGACGCATGGCGTCGGCAGCCTCTCCGATGCCGAGCTGATGGCAATTGTCTTTGCAACGGGCATACGGGGAAAGTCCGTGCTGAGGATGAGCGAGGAGATCATCGATGGTTTTGACGGGCATATTTCGCGGCTTGCCGCTCTTGACGTGAAGGAGCTCTGCAAACGTTTCAAGGGCATCGGTCCGGCCAAGGCTCTCACGCTGTTGGCAGGTGTGGAACTCGGTGTCCGTGCAGCTAAGGACGATGCCCGTCTGGCTGCTGCAGAAAAGCCCCTGACCTCTCCGGAGACCATCTGGAATCTGATGAAGGACGAGCTGCAGGGGTTGGAACATGAGGAATTCTGGGTGCTCTTCCTGAAGCAATCGGGTCACCTGATAAAAAAGGAACAGATTGGCCGCGGAGGTCTTTCGGCCACTTTGGCGGATGTAAGGCTGATATTACGTGAGGCTCTGCTGTGTCTGGCCTCGTCGATAATTCTGGTGCACAATCATCCGTCGGGTAACCTGCGTCCGAGCGAGCAGGACAAGATACTGACACGAAAACTAAAAGAAGCCGCAAAGTTTCACGAAATACGCGTCTTCGACCACATAATATTCACGGACAAGGACTTCTTTTCCTTTCACAACGAAGGACTGATGGACTGACAGCAAAAAACAGACAAAGGACATGCGCATGGACGGACGCCGCAGGAGCGGCAATGTAGACGATCGCCGCGGGCTCACGGGCACAGGCGGCAAAATTCTTGGAGGCGGTATTGCAGGAGTGGTGATAATCGCAATCGTGACACTACTTGGAGGCGGCAATATCGGCGATGTGCTGAACAATGTACTTGGCTCGCAGATGAACTCGCAGTTCACGTCGCAGGCCACGGGAACATACACTCCTGATGCCGAAGACGAGAGGCTGGCGGAACTGGCCTCGCAGGTTCTGGCAGGGACAGAGGATGTGTGGACGGCGGAATTCCGCAAACAAGGCTGGGGGGAATACGAATGTCCCAAACTTGTTCTGTTCAGCGGCTCGGTGAACTCGGGCTGCGGCAACGCGACGTCGCAGACGGGTCCATTCTACTGCTCGGCCGACCAGACCGTATATATCGACCTTGACTTTTTCAAGGACATGAGCACTTCTATCGGGGCAGACGGGGATTTCGCCTATGCGTATGTGATTGCGCATGAGGTGGGACATCACGTGCAGTACCTCCTGGGCACGCTGACGGACGCACACCAGCAGATGAGCCGGCTGCCGGAAAAGGAGGCGAACAAGATAAGCGTGGCTCTTGAATTACAGGCCGACTTTTATGCCGGGGTATGGGCTTACAACGACAATGAGATGTTCGGCTCGCTCGAGGAGGGCGATGTGGAAAACGCCATAAACGCAGCATCAAAAATCGGCGACGACTATCTGCAGAAAAAGGCTTACGGCCGGGAAATGCCCGACAGCTTCAACCACGGACGCTCGGAACAGCGCGTGCGCTGGCTGAAGAAGGGCCTTGACACGGGCAATCCACTGTTGGGCAATACAATGGAAATCCCTTATTCGCGCCTGTGATGTCTGCACCTGAAACTCGATTCATGCGTCGCGCGATAGCTCTTGCCCGTGGCGGAGAAGGGCATACATCGCCCAATCCGATGGTCGGGGCGGTAATCACCGACAGCGCCGGGAGAATAATCGGCGAGGGGTTTCACCGACGGTTCGGCGGACCGCACGCGGAGGTGAATGCCGTGCGCTCGGTAAAGGATTCAGCACTACTCAAGGATGCAACGATTTACGTGACTCTCGAGCCGTGTTCGCATTACGGCAAGACGCCGCCCTGTGCGAAGCTTCTGATTGACTGCGGTATCCCGAGAGTAATCATAGGCTGCGGCGACCCTAATCCTAAGGTTGCCGGGCGAGGTGTAAGGATGCTCCGCGAAGCAGGTATCGAAGTCATAGAGGGCATGCTTGAAGAAGAATGCCGGCGCATCAATCCGGCATTCATGACGGCCCACAGGCTACGCCGTCCTTTCATCACCTTGAAATGGGCACAGACGGCCGACGGCTACATCGATGCACAGCGCAATACTGCGACTGAAGGGGCTTTGAAAATCTCCACTGCAACGGGCAGTGTGCTTGTGCACAGACTTCGCTCGCTGTACGACGGCATAATGGTTGGCTCAGGCACAGTGCTTGCCGACAACCCACGTCTCGACAGCCGGCTATGGCCGGCGGCCATGAATACTCCACGCCCTATCGTGGCGGACCGGCGCGGCCGCGTGAGTGAGGATGCCTTCGGGCCTGAACGCATGGCAATCTACCTGCGCGAGGACGAAAGCCTCGCGCAGGCAATGGGGCGGCTATACAGCGAGTATGGCCTGACGAGCGTGCTTGTGGAGGGAGGGGCGGAACTGCTTGGCTCTTTTATACGCGAAGGACTATACGATCTGGTGCGTGTAGAGACGAGTCCAATGCGGCAGGGACAGAATGGGAAAAAAAAAGCGCCTGCCACTCCGGCGTATCCTCCATTCAGGACATTCAATGCGGGGGGAAATAGCGTTAGTCTTTATTCGCATAACCCCCTGATAGGTGTTAATTACATCTAAAAAGCAAGAAAACACGCACAAACACATAGTGAAAAGAAAGGATATTGCGGCAAAAATTATAACTTTGCAGATTGAAATTCTGAACCAACCTATGTCTAAGAATAAGATAATCGGATTTGCATGCGGCCTAAGTCTTTTCGCAGCAGGCGCTTGCAACTCAACATACGAACCGGGCGAGAGCATGGCCTCGTCGGCAGCTGTGTATTCGTTCTCCGTGAGCAGCGTTGCCGGCGACCTTAAAGGGATTGATACGGTATTCTTTTCCGTGGATCTGCCGGGCGCAAGAATCTTCAATGCCGACTCACTTCCATACGGGACGCGCGTGTCGGCACTCATCCCCAAGGTGAAAACTCTGGATGGTGTATCGGTGTGTGAGTTCATAGTGCCCCGTGCCGGCAAGTCGGACACGATCATCAATCTTATCAGCAATCCATCGGATTCGGTTGACTTCTCGCACGGGCCTGTTACACTACGCATCGTGTCGCCTGACGCGGCAGTCGAACGTTTCTACAGAGTGCAGGTGAATGTTCATCAGATAAAGACGGACTCCCTGGAATGGGCCATGTCGGGCCGTTCGCCGCTGCCCGGCGGTCTGACGAATGCCGTGAGCGCCGGAACGGCAATTTGCGGCGGGAAAGTGTTCTGCGCCAGCTCTGACGCATCTGGCAATTACGCGCTTTGCAAGAGCAGCGACCCATATACCGGGGTTTGGGAAAATATTGACGGAGCCTTCGGCGGCCTGCCGGTAGACCCCTCCAGTCTCCGTGGCGGGAAAAACACGCTCTACGTCTTAGGGACGGCCGGCCGCCTCTACACGAGCACGGATGAGGGCGCAAGCTGGACCGACACGGGTAGGGACTACGTGGAATTGTTCGGAGAAATGAACGGCTATCCTGTGGGTACTGCGCTTGGAGCTAACGGAAATTACGTGCTTCTGAACGGAGCCTCAGGCTCGGAAGAAGTACTTCCCGGTGTTGATTTCCCCGTGCAGGGAGCAAGTGCGGGCGTTGACTACCGATTCCCGATGAGCACGGGTCCACAAATGGTAATTGCGGGGGGACGCACTGCATCGGGCGAGCTAAGCCGGGATGCATGGGCCTTTGACGGAACCGGCTGGCTTAAGGTGACAGGACTTCGGCGTCTGCCAGTCGGACTTGAAGGAGCGACGCTTGTGGCGTACACTACATTCGAAGAGAATAACGCATGGGACGCTGACAGATATCCCTCGCTGCTTCTTTTCGGAGGCCGCGATACGGCCGGAAATCCACAAAAGACGGTCTATGTGTCAAGAGATTACGGAATGACATGGAAAGAGGCATCGACCCTGCTGCAACTCCCGGATTATTTCCCGGCCTGCAGCTTCATGAGCGGTCTTGTATTCAACCACCTGACCAAGGCCGATGATGAAGGAGCGGCAATGCTGCGTGCATTCGCGCCCCAGTCGCGAGCTACAGAGCCCGTGCATGAATGGGAAGTGCCGTATATCTATCTCACAGGTGGCACATGTGCGGACGGGACTCTAAACGCCTATATATGGCGAGGGGTTATAAACCGACTGAGCTTCAAGCCTCTAATTTGAAAAAGCAGGCAGAAATGACCATACAAGAACACATGACAGGTAAAAACAAGGCAGCGCGGGCCGCACGGCTTGTGTGGCTACTGATTGTGGTGCTTGTATGCGGGCGAGCCGAGGCTCAGGAGGCAAAATACAAGTTCGATGTGGGCGCTTCGCTTGGCATGAGCGGCTATATCGGTGATGCCAACAGCGGCAACATATTCAAAAAGCCCGGATTCGAGGCGGAGGGTTCTTTCCGCTATCTTCCGGATACACGTTGGGCTATCCGGGGTGTATTCTCAACATTCGGGCTAAGCGGCAGCACAGCCGGGATGTCGAACTATCTGCCCGAAGATGCAGTATATGATTTCACAGCGCAGGTTTACGAACTGAGTGTGCGGGGAGAGTTCAACTTCTTTCCATACGGCATAGGAGAGACGTACAAGCGCTTGCGGCGCTGGACGCCATATCTCACCCTGGGTCTGGGCGGAGCCATGAGCGCCTCCGGCGGTAAGGTATCGGGCACATTCACGATTCCGATGGGGATGGGCGTGAAATTCAAACTTACCGAGCGCATCAATCTGCTGGCTGAGTTCACGATGACCAAAACCTTCTCCGACAAGATGGACGGCCAGCATCTGAACGATCTGAATCTCATTAAAACAGCTTTCTACAAGGGCACGGACTGGTATTCGCGTATAAACGTGGGCATAAGTTTCGAGTTCGGAGAACGCTGCGAAACCTGCCATTATTTCGACTGACGAAAGGAACGAGCGATGGACAAGACTAAAGATACAATCGACAAGGCACGGCTTCCGAAACATGTGGCCGTGATTATGGACGGGAATGGACGCTGGGCACAGGCACGGGGTCTGGAACGCTCGGCCGGCCATGTCGAGGGAGTCAATACAGTCCGCCGTATCACAGAAGCTGCATCAGAGCTCGGACTGGGCTATCTTACGCTCTACACTTTCTCCACGGAAAACTGGAATCGGCCACAGGCGGAAGTCGACGCGCTTATGGAGCTGATAGTGATAGCCATCGAGCGCGAAACGCCGGACTTGATAAAGAACAATGTCCGTCTGACGTCGATCGGAGATCTTGAGCGCATGCCGTCGACTGCCCGTGAACGGCTCGAGCGGTGCATGGACGATACTTCGCATTGCACGGGTCTGACTCTGGTTCTTGCGCTGAGCTATTCGTCAAGGTGGGAAATCCTGCGTGCATGCCGGGCCCTGGCAGCCGAAGCCGCCGCAGGGAAAACCGCGCCGGAAGAGATTGACGAAACTGTTTTTTCCTCGCATCTGAGCACAGCCGGAATTCCGGATCCGGATCTGCTGATACGTACCGGGGGCGACCTTCGTGTGAGCAACTTCCTGCTGTATCAGATCGCTTATTCAGAACTAATCTTCACACCAACCTACTGGCCCGCCTACACGAAAGAGGATTTCCGGGCCCATATAGCCGAGTACCAGCGGCGGCAACGCCGTTTCGGGCTCACGGGCGAACAAGTGAGCGGCTCCGGGAGCTCTGACGTGACAGAGCAAAAAGCTCCCCACGACCAATAAGCGGCCTCCCCTCACTACAAACTCACACCAATCACAGACACTACGCGACTAAGCCTTTCACCAAGCATTATGCGATATACGACCCCTACGTTTGCCGCCCTACTGACAATTGCGAGCGCCCTTGCCGGAGCGCCGCGGCTTGACGCCCAGACTGCGGCCAACGATACGATCTACAATCCGACGGTTCTATATACGGCCATGCCTCAGACATATGAGATAGCAGGCATTGAAATCGTCGGTGCACCAAACTACGACGACGAGAACATCCTTAATTTCGCAGGGCTTCATGTGGGTGACCGCATGACCCTCCCGGGCGACGACATCACCAATGCCGTAAAGCGGCTGATGCGCCAGGCTCTTTTCTCGCAGGCACAGGTGGAGCTTGTGAAGACCTACAAGGACAAGGCGTGGATACGCATCAATCTTCGTACTCAGCCCCGAATCTCGCAGGTGAACTATATGGGGATGAAGAAGGGTGAACGCGAGGACCTGATAAAAAGCCTGAATCTCACCAAGGGGAACATGATATCGCAGAACATCGTGAACCGTACGAAGCAGATCGTGCAGAAATACTTCAAGGACAAGGGCTTCGGAAATGCGGACGTGACAGTGAACCTGCATGAGGACCTGAGCGCTCCCAACGAGATGATAGTTGATATCGTGGTGGACAAGCACGACAAGGTGAAGGTTCACAAAATCTATATCGCCGGCAACGAGGTGCTCTCGGACCGCAAGATCAAGAATGCCATAAAGAAGACCAACGAGAAAGGCGACATCCTCAAGATTTTCAGCCAGAAAAAATTTGTGGAGAACGACTATCGCGATGACCTGAACCGGATACTGGAGAAGTATAACGAGAAGGGCTACCGCGACGCAAAGATTGTTTCGGACTCGGTTGTGCCTAACGGTGACAAGACCGTGGACGTGTATATCACGCTTGACGAGGGCAGCCAGTATTTCATCAAGGACATCACATGGGTTGGCAACACGGTGTATCCCAACGAGCTGCTTGCCGAGTACTTAGGGATGAAGCCCGGCGACGTGTACAACCAGAAGCTGCTTAACAAGCGCATCAACGAGGATGACGACGCTGTGAGCAACCTCTACATGGACAACGGCTATCTTTTCTATCAGCTTATGCCTGTGGAGCGTGAAGTGGTCGGGGATTCGATTTCGCTTGAGATGCGAATGATGGAGGGTCCTCAGGCGCGAGTAAACAATGTGATTATCAACGGCAACGACCGTCTTTATGAGAAGGTTATACGTCGCGAGCTGCGCGTGAAGCCGGGTGAACTCTTCAGCAAGAGCGACCTGATGCGTTCGCTGCGTGAGATTGCCCAGACGGGGCATTTCAATCCCGAGAACATGCAGCCGGACATTACGCCGAACGAGGAAAACGGCACCGTGGACATTGCTTTAAACCTGGAATCGAAGGCAAACGACCAGATTGAATTCTCGATGGGTTGGGGCCAGACCGGTATTATCGGCAAGCTTGCGCTGAAGTTCACGAGCCTTTCCTTGAAACAAGCGTAAGCTATCACGCTGTTGCCCGTGACGGAAAAG
>CAZBNM010000016.1:8293-11236 GCA_964493495.1 uncultured Bacteroides sp. | reverse complement strand
GCTTGCGCTGAAGTTCACGAACTTCTCCATCAAGAATCTTTTCTACCCGAGCACCTACCGCGGCATCATTCCTCAGGGCGAGGGCCAGACCTTCACGATCTCGGCGCAGACGAATGCCCGCTACTATCAGAGCTATGCCATATCGTTCATGGATCCGTGGTTCGGCGGCAAGCGACCGAATTCGCTGAGTGTATCGGCATACTACAGCCGTCAGACGGGTGTGAACAGCAGCTTCTACAACAACCGCTGGGGCAATTCACTGCTCTACGGTTCGGGGCTAAGCTACGGATACAACTACAATGACTACTATCAGAATTCGTATGAGGCATCGCTGGACCCGAACAAGGTTCTGCAGATGGTGGGCGTGAACGTTGGCTTCGGCAAGCGTCTGAAATGGCCTGACGACTACTTCACGCTGACGACGGAATTAGGATACACGTGGTACTATCTGAAGAACTGGGACTATCTCTACATCCGCAACGGGGACTACTACATGCGCAACGGCACGTGCAATGCGCTTGTTCTGGGCCTGACTCTTTCGCGTTCGTCGATCGACAACCCGCTGTACACCCGCTCGGGCTCGAGTTTCTCGCTTAATCTGTCGCTGACGCCTCCCGCCTCGCTGTTCGGCAAGCACGACTGGAAGAAGCTAAGCCAGGAGGGAACGGCGGAAGCGACGAAAGAGATGTTCCGCTGGATCGAGTACTGGAAGCTGCGTTTCCGTTCGCGCACCTATACTCCGCTGTCGACGAGTCCGCAGTGGACGCCGGTGCTGATGACGCGTTTCGACTTCGGACTGTTAGGAAGCTACAACAAGTATCTTAAATCGCCCTTCGAGACATTCTATGTGGGCGGCGACGGCATGTCGGGCTCATACACGTATGCCACGGAAACAATCGCACTGCGCGGCTATGACAACGGCGCACTGACGCCGTGGGGCATGGAGGGCTATGCGTATACCCGCATGGGCGTTGAGCTACACTTCCCGCTGATGCTTCAGCCCACGACGACCATCTATGCCCTTGCATTCCTCGAGGGAGGCAATGCATGGACGTCGGTGAGCCAGTTCAATCCGTTCAGCATGAAGCGCAGTGCGGGAGCGGGCGTCCGCATCCACCTGCCAATGGTGGGCCTTATGGGTATCGACTGGGCATACGGATTCGACAAGGTTTACGGCGAACGCGGCGGCAGCCACTTCCATTTTGTGCTGGGCCAGGAGTTCTAATTGCCATAGTATGGGAAGAAGAATTAAACTTTTCGCTCCCATGCATGTCTAAATACATAAACAGCTAAAGCAAAAACGACATGAAAAAAATAGCAACTATCCTCTTCATAGCCCTTGCGGCCCTTGGCTTCAAGGTTTCGGCGCAGAAGTTTGCCATGGTTGACATGGAATACATCCTGAAAAATGTTCCGGCTTACGAGATGGCCAACGAGCAGCTGAACCAGCGGTCACTCCGCTACCAGAAGGAAGTTGAGGCACTTGGGAAAGAAGCAGAAAACATGTATCAGGAATATCTGAAGGACAAACCTTTCCTGACGGACGAGGCTTCGAAGGCACGCGAACAGGAGATCGTTGCCAAAGAGAAGGCGGCAACCGAACTGCGCTACAAATACTTCGGTCCGGAGGGAGAGCTGACGCAGAACCGACAGAGCCTTCTGAAGCCAATTCAGGACGATGTGTACAACGCCATCAAAAAGGTGAGCGACGAACGGGGTTATCAGGCAGTATTCGACAGGGCATCGTCGTCGGACATCATTTATGCTTCTCCGCGTATCGACATTTCGAATGAGGTGCTTGCAAAATTAGGATATTCCAAATAAAATTTATAACTTTGTGAACAAATAAAATCTAAACAGCATACCCAATCATGTTCAAGAAACTTATCCTTGCCGTACTTGTGGCTCTTCCCATGACGGCATTCGCCCAGAAGCTTGCAGTAGTGGATGTGGAAGGCGTATTCGCCGAAATGCCCGAGACGAAGGAAATGCAGACAAAAATCGAAGATGCCTCGAAGCAGTATGAGACTGCCATGCAGGGTCTTGCCGATGAACTCAACAAGCTTTATCAGGACTATCAGGCAATAGCCAACGACAGCACGGTGCTCGACACGATCAAGGAGCGTCGCATCCAGGAGATTCAGGAACGTCAGCAGAACGCCGAGCGTTTCCGCACGACGGCGCAGCAGGATCTTGCCCGCCAGCAGCAGCAGCTTGCAGCTCCTATCTTCGAAAAGCTCAATCAGGCTATTTCGTCGGTGGGTCAGGAAGGCAATTACTCGCTGGTGCTTCCCAAGAATCCGGAACTGACACTTTATGTAGGTTCTGACGTGACGGATATCACGGCACTTGTCAAGGCCAAACTCGGCATTAAGTAATAAATTCTTCATAAATGTTTAATTGGGCCGTCTGTGGGAGTGATCTCACAGACGGTTTTTGTTAAATGACATTTTCCGGAGGAAATATGGGGAGAAATAGAAATGAAAGTGCTATCTTTGCACTACACAAAAAACAATCCTAAAAAGAATTCAAAACTATATGGCAACGAAACCCTTCCACTATCAGCCCATGTTTCCGCTCGGCCCGGACACGACGGAATATTATCACCTGACGTCCGACTACGTGAAGACGGAAAACTGGAACGGCCACGAGATGCTGGTGGTTGAGCCGGAGGCACTTACCGTACTTGCCCGCCAGGCTACGCATGACAATGCGTTTATGCTTCGCCGGGAGCACAACGCTATGGTTGCGAAAATTCTGTCGGATCCGGAAGCAAGCGAGAACGACAAGTTTGTAGCACTGACTATGCTCCGGAATGCAGAAGTGGCAGCGAAGGGACAGCTTCCTTTCTGTCAGGATACAGGCACAGCCATAGTACACGGAGAAAAGGGCCAGCAGATATAGACCGGGTGCAATGAAGAGGAGAGACTGAGCGAGAGCGTC
>CAZBNM010000016.1:0-8283 GCA_964493495.1 uncultured Bacteroides sp. | reverse complement strand
CAACCTGGCCCACTACCAGAATGGACCGCTGAGTATGCATGAGGCAGTGAACACGGTCTGCATCTTGCCTGCCGAGATAGACATACATGCCACAGAGGGCGCGGAATATCACTTCCTGTTCGTGGCCAAGGGTGGAGGTTCGGCCAACAAGACCTATCTCTATCAGGAGACGAAGGCAACGATCAACCCCAAGACTCTTGTTCCATTCCTTGTGGACAAGATGCGGACTCTTGGAACGGCAGCCTGCCCACCTTATCATATTGCATTCGTTATCGGCGGTACGTCGGCAGAAAAGAATCTCGAGGTTGTGAAAAAAGCATCGGTGAAGTATTACGATTCGCTGCCCACGAAGGGTAATGAATACGGACATGCGTTCCGGGATGTGGAACTTGAGAAGGAACTCAAGAAGGCTTCGGAAGAATTGGGCCTCGGCGCCCAGTTCGGGGGCAAATATTACGCACACGACATCCGTGTGATCCGTCTGCCTCGTCACGGTGCCTCATGCCCTATCGGTATGGGGGTAAGCTGCTCTGCAGACCGCAACATCAAGGCTAAAATCAACAAGGATGGCCTCTGGATCGAAAAGTTGGACAGCAATCCCGGAGAACTTATTCCGGAAGAACTGCGTAAGGCTGGCGAGGGTTCGGTAGTGAAAATTGACCTGAACCGTCCGATGGAGGAAGTCCTTGCCGAGCTTACGAAATATCCGGTGTCGACACGTCTTTCGCTGAACGGCACGATCATCGTAGGCCGTGACATAGCACACGCCAAGATCAAGGAACGTCTGGACAAGGGCGAACCGATGCCTGAATATCTGAAAAAGCACCCGATCTATTATGCAGGACCGGCGAAGACTCCGGCCGGCATGGCGAGCGGCTCCTTCGGCCCGACTACGGCCGGCCGTATGGACTCGTATGTGGATCAGTTCCAGAGCGCCGGAGGATCGATGGTGATGATAGCCAAGGGCAACCGTTCGAAGCAGGTGACTGATTCGTGCAAGAAGCATGGCGGTTTCTATCTTGGCTCTATCGGTGGCCCGGCAGCTATCCTTGCTCAAAACTCCATAAAGAATGTGGAGCTTCTGGAATATCCGGAGCTGGGCATGGAAGCCATCTGGAAAATTGAAGTCGAGGATTTCCCCGCTTTCATTCTTGTGGATGACAAGGGTAATGATTTCTTTACGCAGATCAACGAGAAGTGCAAGATCTGCGGGTTGAATAAATAAGATTCCAAGATCCATCACGCCCGGGGCGAGCGACGCGAGATATACGAGCCAGCCAAGCGAGGCGGGCGGGGCATGCGAGCCAGCCAAGTGTGGCGAGCGCGAAGCTAAGCGAACGAGCCGCGGCCGGAGGGCTTCGGTGGCGGAGCTGAAGCTCCGACGCAGTTCCAAATATTTCCCGTTGAAGACATGCCGAAGGCATGTCCCTACAGGCGAGAGGCACGCATCCAAAGCGAGGCCATGCGAGCCGGAGCGAAGCGAGCAAGGCGGGCCCAGGCGAGGCGAGCGCTGTTTGTGAACGGCGTGGTTTGGATCGGGACAGGATGAAATCGAGAGGGGCGGTGGCGTAAGCGAGGTTTGCGGCACGGCCCCTCTTCCGTAAAAAGAGCCTCCGGAATGCTACGGAAGGGTCACTAAATACTCTACACAATCTGAGGCAATCTCTAATATGAAAAAATCTCTCTTCTTTCTTATTCTCTCCTTAATAGTGATTACAGGTTTATACAGTTCCGGACAGAAGAGTCCGGATTTTGACTATCCGCGAGATGTGCTTGCGCAAGCGGACAGTATAATCAAGGCAGCAAGGAAACAAAGCGGTATTGCGGCCGGAGCAAACAGGCTCTATGCGATAAGTCTGATAGCCCGAGCTTCCACGGAAATAGATCCGGACAGTGCGTTTTCGCTGCCGAGCCGCATACAAGCTATGTCATCCGCTGAAAAGGATTCTCCGAGCCGTGCGATGATGCTACTTTATGAGGCTACGGCGGTGCAGAACATCTACGAGGCACAGGCATGGAAATACGACCGCGTGGAGATTCCGCTTGAACCTCGTCCGGCTGACATGAGTTCATGGAGCGGGACGCAATTCAAGGCCCGCGTGAAAGAACTGGTGACAGAAGCATTCAATACGGCGAAAGAAAATCCGGAATTGTCTATAGAGCCTTTCAAGGAGGCTTTAAGCGGTGATTCACTAAGCGAAGAGCTGACGCCGACGGTGCTTCTATTCGTAGCCGACCGTGGGGGCAGCCTTCTGCGGAACATCGGGGAGGATGAGGCTGCAAAGTCATTAACGGAAGAGGCGTTGAAGTATGCGAAAGTGCCTTCGACTGCTTATTTTGCGCTGCAATGCGATCTAATCGGAAATGGGGATGTGATAACCGAAAGCGAGTTTGCGGAAACTTTATCGGAAAGCGAGAACTCTGCAAAGGAACCGGAGACTCCTGAAATGCAAATGACAAAGCTGTATGAGCAATATTCAAAATCGGAAAGCGCGCGATACGTGCTGCTGAAATTGAGCGGATTATGGCATATCCCTTCAGACGCGTCAGAAACTGAAAAGCATGAATTCCTGAATAATCTGAAACTTATAGAGCATTCGCTGGAAGAATTCCCGAACTGGTATAACAACGGGGCTCTAAGAAACAAACTGGCACAGCTGACACAAGCCTCGATGCGCCTCCACACGATGAATATGTGTGCCGCAGGAGGGAAGGTGAAAATCTATGTCACTCAAAACTTCACGGGAGATGCTGAAATCGAGGTTCGGAAACTGCCAGTGAACATACAGAATCTATCGGAAAAGCAGATAAAGAGCGCCCCGGTTGTCGACAAGATAAAGCTCACACCCACGGGAAAAGAGAACTTCGACGTGAAGGATACGCTGGAGATGGACGTGGCGACTATGGGATACTATTTCCTGATTCCTAAAATCGGAGGGAAAGCCGACAGTGACACGGGGTGCAGATTCAGAGCAGTGTCATGGCTACCGATTGCCTTGAACTTTGGACAAGAACCAATGCTCGCGGTAATGAATGCCGAGAGCGGCGCTCCGGAAAAAGGCGTGGTCGTGAACTGCTATGACAGAAAAAACCAGGCATATCCTAACGCGGGAATAACGGGCGAAACGGGTTTAGCGCATCTAAAGCTTCCGACAGGCACGCGCTCGAACCACATTACGCTTAAACGGAAGGATGTGACGCTCGATTTTCCGTCGATAAATATTTCGGGAGCGCAAAAGGCGGAAGGCGTGAGATATCCGATGTGCAAGATATTCACTTCGCGTTCGGTGTATCATCCGGGCGATACGGTGGAATGGGCGGCTTTGGTGTATGAGAGCGCGGACGCAGAATACAATGAGTACAAGCTCGGCAAGGGCCGGGAGGTTAAGGCTACGTTCTATGACGCGAATCACAAGGAGGTAGCATCGGGGACATACACGACTGACAGTTACGGCCGGGTGCACGGACAATTCGCCACGCGGACAGAAGGGCTGACGGGGAATTACCGTCTGGAAATCGGCGACGGAAATGGCTCCCGCAACTGGGGAGGGAGAAGTGTGACGGTGAGTGATTTCAAGCTTCCGACCTTCGAAGCTGAAATCACGAGCATAGAACGCGACATTCCGGAGAAAGGCGGTGTGCGCATAAGCGGCAAGGCCATAAGCTACTCGGGGATGCCGATAGGCGATGCGCAGGTGAAAGTCGGAATCATGGGGGAAACGAGTCCGTGGTGGCGAGGAAGCTCGACAATGACTCTCGGAAGCATCGAAGGGATGACAGATGACGCGGGCATTTTTTCGGTGGATATACCCGCCGAGATGCTTACCAAGTCGAAAGAATCCTATTTCAGAATCAAAGCGGAGGCAACTGTGACGGCACGCGGCGGCGAGACCGAAAGTGCATCCCGCTACTTCTCTACGGGAAAACCCTACTCGATAATGGTAGACATGCCCGGGGAAAGCGCGGACGCTGCCATGCCTATAAAAATACGAATCGAGGGCATGACAGCGAATCCTGAGGAAAAGGCTCCGGCATTTGCGGTAATATGGAGTCTACAGCGTGCAGGGATGGGCCAGCCGGTACTTGAAGGCGAGGGCATGACAGGTAGCATCATTGAAATCGATGCTTCGAAACTTCCGGCACGGACATATTTCCTAACCGTACGTCCAAAAGATTCTTCACTTGCAAGTGCGACTCGGGAAGAAGCTCTGCGGATCTACAACACCGCAACGGGAGCTGTTCCTGAAGGTTCGGTTATGTTCGTGCCGAATTCGGAAACCGAATGTGACGCGCAGGGGCGCGGAAGCGTGCTTGTGGGTGTTGAAAAGGACGGCACGTGGGTTTACACAGCGGTATGCGTGGGAAAAGAAATCCGGAAAACGAGCGTGCAGAAACTTGGCAGAGGTTTCCATGAGATAACATTCGAAGGGAGCCGAGAGGCGAAGACGGGATGCAAAGTGCTCGTCTATACGGTTAAGGGATGCCGTCTTTACAAATATAGTGTTGATCAGAAAATGAGGCAGCCCAAGGCCCAATTAAAGGGCGAGAGTCTGCGCGACAAGACTATTCCGGGAGCACCCGAGAGATGGCGTCTGAGATTCGAAAAGCCTGACGGACAGCCCGGGACGGCTGCGGGGATAGCGACACTCTATAACCGCGCGCTGAACACGCTGCGCCCTCTGGATATTCCCTCGCTCTTCCCCGTGCCTTTCATGGAGGCGAGCGCATGGTTGAATGAGGTGTGGCGAAACACGAGTTACGGCAGTGCGACAGCGCGAATAGAACGCGGCGAAACGATAGATGCAAGTCCATACAACTTTAAATATGCCGTTGGGGGCCTTCGTTTCGACATGGTATATGGTTTCGCGACTAAAAGGATGATGACAGCCTCGCAAAATGCAGGGATGGTGACCGACTTACTTATGTGTGCCGACGAAAATATTGCAGAAGAAGAAACAGCTCCCGAGGCAGCCGAGGCAGGAGGTGCGGAGAACGGAAGTGCACCTGAAAATATTGACTACAGGGTAGCGGAGGTACTTCAGGGCTTCTGGATGCCTGAGCTGACTGCAGAATCAGACGGAACGATGGAGCTAAGCTTCACGATGCCTAATGCTATCGGCGGATGGACGATGGAGGCTTATGCCTGGGATTCGGATCTGGCGAGCGCACGCCTGACGCACGAATTAGCATCCGCAAAGCCGGTAATGGTGCAGCCGACTGTTCCGCGCTTCATGCGTCAGGGCGACAAGGTGGTAATCACGGCCACGCTCTATAACAATACAGATGATAGTCTGGAAATTCGCGGAGGCTTCGACGTCCGCGACGCAAATGGAAAGGCTGTGGCATACTTGCGCTCGGAACCTAAGACAGTGGGCGCCGGCGGGTCGGAAACCATAAGTATTGAATTAGAGGCACCGACGAGCAGCGCGACACTCAGCTATAAGATATGGGCCGAGGGCGCAGGCTTTACGGATGGTGAACAAGGCATCCTTCCGGTGCTTGAGTCGCAGTCGACGGTGATAGAATCGGAATGCTTCTATCTGAACGCCGGACGCAGGGAGCCATACATCCTGGAAAAGGAGAATCTTCCGGGGTTTGTCTATACGCTACAGTACTGTCAGAATCCGGTGTGGAGTCTTGTAAGGGCTTTGCGGGGAAACGCGCATGAGCCTAATACGGCTCCGGAAATAGTGTCGGTGCTTTTCAGCAACTTAGCGGCCCTCAAGATTATTTCCGATAATCCGGACATATCCTCGGTGATTGCGGAATGGAAGGAAAATCCTGACGATGGGGCACTACGCTCGATGCTTGAGAAGAACGAGCAACTGAAGGCCCTTGTTCTGGACGATACGCCCTGGGTGAGCATGGCTGAAAATGCGAGCGCCCGCATGGCAGCATTGGCAGACTTTCTGGACAAGCACAAGGCCGAAAAGCAGGCACGGAAACTATTTGAAAAGCTTTACGGACTTGAAAGCGAAGGAGGAATATGCTGGGCAGACTGGTCGGACGAGCCGGCCTACCGGCCCACGGAGAATGTGCTTACAACGCTTGGCATAGCACAGTCTCTGGGGCTTACGAGAGGATTTGAGAATGACGTAAGAGAACTTGTGAAGGACGGCCTGAAATGGCTGGACAAGAGCGATTATATCAAAAATCTTAAGGGAAGCGCAGACCTGTCGTACACATATCTGCACTCTCTCTTTCCCGAATATGGACCAATGCCTTCGACTACGGCAGGAAAACGCGTGTGCGAGAATACGTTAAGCATGCTGGAAAAGAAGAAAACAAACTTGGGAACCGTGGACAAAGGATATGCGATACTGACGCTCCGAGGCTTCGGCCGTAAGGCAGTAGCGGACGAGATGGCCCGCTCGCTGGAGCAGTTCGGCGTGATGAGCGCGGACATGGGCATGAGCTTCCCTTCGGTCCAAGACATCCGCGGATACGCGACCCTTATTCAGGCACTCAGCGAGAGCGGTATTTCGCGTGAAAAGTTAGATGCCATGCGGCAGTGGGTGATTCTACAGACGCAAGGGACAGATGACCTGGGTGCATGGAATCCGGATTATGTAATAGCGGCTGTTATGCTTACGGGATCGGTATGGACCTCGGCAAAAGTCGAGAATGCGGTAACGCTCAACGGAACATCGTTGGAAATAAGCAAACAGGAAAGCGCGAGCGGTTATTTCAGTCTTCAACTTCCGGCAATCGAGAGTGCGATGCTGCAGATATCGGTTCAGCCCAACGGCGAGACGCCGTCTTACGGATCGCTTACCAGGATCGGTAAGCGCGCTGCGGATGAAATCGAGCCCAAGGAAGGCAAAGATCTCCGAATCGTGAAGCGACTGCTTGTGAAGCGAAACGGCGAATGGACCGATGCGACAGTGAGCGGAATCGAAGTTGGCGAAACGGTGCGGACGGATCTCGAAATAAGGGCCGGACGCGACCTGGAATATGTGACAATCACGGACGAGCGTCCGGCGGGAATGGAACCGTTGAACCAGCTCCCCGGGGCAATATGTGGGGCGCTTTGCTATTATCAGGAAAGCAGGGACGCCTCCACGCGGATATTCGCAGGGTATGTGCCCAAGGGGACATACCACATAAGTTACGAACAGCGTGCGTGGTCTGCCGGTGAAGTGATATGCGGCATATGCACGGTTCAGAGCCAGCTTGCGCCGGAACTAACAGCACATAGCGGAGGCACGCGTCTGAAAATCCGCAAGAATGAACCCGCGGGGAAGTGACGGCGTTGTACGATTGGCACGGCATTTGCAAGCACAACATAACAGAAAACATAAAACCCAAACTAAAAAATACAGATTCAGAAATGAAACTCAAACCATTAGCTGACCGCGTGATCATCCAGCCCACCGCGGCCGAAGAAGTAAGCATGGGCGGCATCATCATTCCCGACACCGCAAAAGAGAAACCTCAGCGCGGCACGGTACTGGCTGTTGGCCAGGGAACCAAGGATGAGGAAATGATACTCAAAGAAGGCGATCAGGTTCTCTACGGCAAGTATGCCGGAACGGAAATCGACCTTGACGGGGATAAGGTGCTCGTAATGCGCCAGAACGAGGTTCTGGCAGTAATCTGCTGATAGTTAAATTTCATTGAAAGGAAACCAGACAATGGCAAAAGATATCAAATTCAATAATCAGGCTCGCGAAGAGCTGAAGAAGGGTGTCGACGCACTTGCCGATGCCGTGAAGGTGACCCTCGGACCGAAGGGCCGCAATGTAATCATCTCCAAACAGTTCGGCGCCCCACACATCACGAAGGACGGTGTGAGCGTAGCGCGCGAAGTAGAGCTCGAGGATGAATTCCAGAACATGGGCGCACAACTGGTGAAGGAAGTTGCCTCGAAGACGGGCGACGATGCGGGCGACGGCACCACTACCGCCACCGTACTTGCCCAGGCTATCATAGCCGTGGGCCTCAAGAACGTGACAGCGGGTGCAAATCCCATGGATCTTAAGCGCGGTATCGACAAGGCCGTGGCAGCTGTTGTGGCCCAGATCAAGGATATGAGCCAGGAAGTGGGTGACGATTTCAAGAAAATCGAAGACGTGGCCCGAGTATCGGCCAACAATGATGAAACTATCGGCCGTCTGATCGCCGAGGCCATGGAGAAGGTAAAGAAGGAAGGTGTCATCACAGTTGACGAGGCCAAGGGCACGGAAACTACAATTGAGGTTGTGGAAGGCATGCAGTTCGACCGCGGCTATATCTCGCCCTATTTCGTGACGGACACGGAGAAGATGGAATGCGCCATGGATA
>CAZBNM010000015.1:0-37064 GCA_964493495.1 uncultured Bacteroides sp. | reverse complement strand
CGAATCCGGCCGACAGACCACCCACGAGAAGACCAATCACACCTGGCACGCCGAATACAAGACCCGTGACGATGGGCGCGAGAATAGCAAGTACCGAGGGGAAGATCATTTCCTTCTGGGCGCCTTTTGTGGAAATCTGCACGCAACGGGCATAGTCCGGTTCGGCCTTGCCCTCGAGAATTCCTTTGATTTCGCGGAACTGACGGCGCACTTCCTCAACCATGTGAGAGGCTGCACGGCCTACAGCATTCATAGTAAGACCGCAGAAAAGGAAGGACATCATGGCTCCGATGAACATACCGGAGAGAACCTTGGGGCTCATGAGATTCACCTCATAGAACTGCATGAAGTCCGTAAACGTTGCTTCGTGCAGGGGCACGATACGGTCGCCAAGCGTGATGAAAGTCTCACCGAGACGGTCAAGGCCGATGCGGATTTCCTCAATGTAGGAGGCAAGCAGCGCAAGACCCGTCAGGGCTGCCGAACCGATGGCAAAGCCCTTGCCCGTGGCGGCGGTAGTGTTTCCAAGCGAGTCGAGAGCGTCCGTGCGGCGGCGTACCTCCGGCCCAAGACCACTCATTTCGGCGTTGCCGCCGGCATTGTCGGCGATCGGACCGTAAGCATCGGTGGCAAGGGTGATTCCCAGCGTGGAAAGCATGCCAACAGCTGCTATACCGATTCCGTAAAGACCAAGAGCAACATTCGAGAAATCAAAGCCGGATGCAAACCAGTAGCTAAGGATGATACCGGCAACGACAGCAATTACGGGCACTGCAGTGGACACCATGCCAAGACCTACACCGGATATAATCACCGTGGCAGGGCCGGTCTTACCGCTTTCAGCCAGTTTCTTTGTCGGACGGTAGCTCTGCGAGGTATAGTACTCCGTGGAGCGGCCGATGATGATGCCGACCAGAAGACCGACTACAACCGAGCAGCCAATGAGAGCCCAGTTCTGAAGCTGCAGCAACCAGAGGATGAAGAATGTTGCTCCTACGATAAGCACCGAGCTGAGGTTAGTGCCGAAGGAAAGCGAGCCAAGCAGATCTTTCATGGTGGCATTTTCCTTGGTGCGCACGCTGAATATTCCTATAATGGAAAGGATGATACCGACGGCTGCGATGAGCATCGGAGCAACTACAGCCTTGTACTGCATGGCCGTATCACCGGTAGTGAGATATGCAGCCGCGCCCAAAGCCGAAGTGGCCAGGATAGAGCCGCAATAGCTTTCATAAAGGTCAGCACCCATACCGGCCACGTCGCCTACGTTATCGCCAACGTTATCAGCGATGGTAGCAGGGTTGCGGGGGTCGTCCTCGGGAATACCGGCCTCGACCTTGCCCACGAGGTCGGCGCCTACGTCGGCAGCCTTGGTGTAGATGCCGCCGCCCACACGGGCAAAGAGAGCCTGCGTGGAAGCACCCATGCCGAAAGTAAGCATCGTCGTAGTGATCATAGCAAGCTTGGCCGTGCCGGGAAGATCAACAAGCCAGTCGAGAAGCAGATACCAGAACGAGATATCAAGCAGGCCAAGACCTACCACCACCAGTCCCATAACGGCACCAGAGCGGAAGGCTACGCGCAGACCGCTATTGAGCGAATTGCGGGCCGCGTTGGCCGTACGGGCCGAGGCATATGTGGCTGTCTTCATGCCAAGGAAGCCCGAAAGTCCGCTGAAGAAACCGCCCGTCAGGAAAGCTACGGGCACCCAGGGATTCTGAAGCTGGAACCCGTAGGCCATAATCGAGAATAAAATCACGAGACACACAAAAGCGCATCCCACGATCTTGTACTGCTGTTTGAGATAAGACATTGCACCTTTGCGCACATGCGAGGCAATGCGTTGCATCGTGTCGGTGCCCTCACTTTCCCGCATCATCTGCCGGAAGAAATACCAGGCCAGCAGAAGAGCGATAACAGAGGCTGCAGGCACGAGCCAAAATACAGGATTTGTCATGGATGATTTTTAAGGATTAGAAAATTTGAGCATAAAGTTACGGCTTTTTTTTGAATCAGGCAAGCTCTGCTTAACATCCACCACCGATGATGCGTTAATAAATATTTAAATCACAGCGCGCGGGGAGATTATTACATATCTTTTATTAATTTTGTGCCTTGATATGGAAAACTATGTCCTGACACTCGACCGTGGTAACTCGGCGGCCAAACTCGCTCTTTGGTCCGAGGACGGCCGTATTGTCCGGCACCTTCATTCGCGCGACAGCTCGGAAACATCTGAATGCCTGCGCCTTGTAAGGGAAGCCGGTGCATCGGGCAATATCCGCGGGGCAGCCTTTGCGTCGGTTGTGAGGGACGGAGGCGATGATGCCATTATGGAAGCCTTGCGCCGGACAGTTGCTCCCGGAGGCCTCTGTCTTCAGCTCACGGCCGCTACGCCAATGCCAATGGGTGTCCGCTACAGCACACCCGAGACACTGGGTGCTGACCGCCTCGGAGCTGCCTTAGGTGCGCTTGCGGTCTTCGGCACCGGTCGCCCCATGCTTGTCGTGGATCTGGGCACAGCCATAACCTACGACCTGGTTTCGCCGGACGGAATCTACCTCGGAGGGAATATCGCTCCTGGCATACGCGCCCGTTTCCGCGGACTGCATGAGGTGGCCCCCGCCCTGCCGCTCCTCAGCGGAGCTGAGGACGGCGAGACACCCGTATTCGGACACTCCACGGAAACGGCAATCCGGGCCGGCGTTATCCGCGGCGTGGGGGCGGAAATTCTGTATTACTCGCGGCTGCTGGGCCCCCGGGGACTGGCAGTTCTTACCGGAGGCGTTGCCACGCTGCTCGATGAGGCCCTCGGCGGACTGCCGGGAACAAAAATATGCCCCGACCTAATTCATCACGGACTAAAACGACTATTGGAATATAATGAAACTATCTGACTTGCGCACCTGCGTGGCCGCTCTCTTGCTTCTGCTGGGAACAGCCCTTTCCTCGGAAGCTCAGAACGGCACCATGAGCCCCTACTCCCGTTACGGCTACGGCATACTGCGCGACCGCGCCACATCCACACAACGCTCCATGGGCGGTGTGGGCTACGCCATGCGTAACGGCCGACAAATCAACGCCATGAACCCCGCCTCGTATGCAGCCGTCGACAGCCTCACCTTCCTTTTCGACCTCGGTGTGGGCATGACAGCCCTCTGGCAGACGGAAAACACTGATGCGGGCGAAAAAATCTCGGACAACAACTTCGGAGGTGGCCTGGACTACATGACCATGCAGTTCCCCGTCGGGCGCCACATGGGCATGAGCGTGGGTCTGGTGCCCTTCTCGTCGGTGGGCTATTCTTTCGGCGATGAGATCACCAACGGTGTGGCTGCACGCGAAGGCTCAGGCAGTATAAACGAATTTTATATCGGTGTTGCCGGAAATATCTTCCGCGGGTTCTATGTGGGCGTGGATTTCTCCTACATGTTCGGCTCGATACTCAATAACTCCTATGCCATAGTGGGCGCCTCAAGCTCGCAGGCTGTGTTCCAGAAAGAAATTCGCGTGAACGACTGGAATATGACCGCCGGTATCCAATACGGCTTTGTCCCGACCCCGGGGCACTACCTGAACTTCGGCCTGACCTATCGTCCGGCAAAGACACTTCTGGGCACGGCAAAGACCTACTACTATGTGGAAAACCTCAGCAGCCCGCAGGTTGAGGACGAGCACCGCCTCCGCGACAATTACACACTTCCAGACACCTGGGGCGCCGGCGTGAACTACCGCATCGGCACCCGCTGGATGATTGAAGGCGACTTCACCTATCAGCCCTGGTCGAAAGCCAAATACCGCGGATTCGTCTCGGATCAGATTTCCCACGACCTGGCCAACCGCTGGAAAGTGGCTGCCGGCCTTCAGTTCGTGCCCAACGCCCGCGGCAATTATGGCAGCCGCCTCAACTACCGTCTGGGCGGATTCTATAACCGCGATTACCTGATCGTCCGCGACAACAACGTGCGCGAATTCGGAGTGAGCATGGGCATAGGCTTCCCCGTACCGACGTTCAAGACCACGGTGAACCTCGGTTTCGAATGGATGCGTCGCGAGTCCTACCCGCGCGACCTCATCAAGGAAAACTATCTCAACATCACACTCGGCATCAACTTCAACGAGATGTGGTTCCGTCAGAGTCGAATCTACTAAGACTGAGGCGATTGAGGACGTGAGACGCCTGCCCGTGATAGCACTTTCGCTTGCGTTGCTTTCGCCTGTCTTGGGCGGATGCGGCGAGGAAGTGAAGCGATATGTGGCGAATGCGGGCTCGTCGACGCCCACCATGGCCACACTCAACGTGCAGACCTTCATCAGCGACTCGGGCTATACACGCTATCACCTGAGCACTCCGGCCTGGTATGTCTACGACGACACATCCCAGCCCTTCTGGCGCTTTCCCGACGGCCTCGAACTCGAACAGTTCGACGACAATATGCGCACGGTCAGCACCGTTGTGTGCGATTCGGCCATCTACTTCTCCAGACAGCGGCTGTGGCAGCTCGACGGTAATGTGGTGATGGTAAGCACCGATGGTGATTCATTCCTCACCGAACAGCTCTTCTGGGAGCAGGAAACACGCCGCATACGCTCGGACTCGTTCATACACATAGTGCGTAGCGACCGCATCCTCGAAGGCTATGGTTTTGAGAGTGATCAGGCCATGGCTGATTATCTCATCCACCATCCCACGGCCATCCTCCCGGCAGAGAGACCCGGACCGCGTACCGCTCGCGACAGCGTGCAAAAGGACGGACGCGGGGACAGTGTTCGCCCCGGGTCAGCTCCGCGTCCATCGGAACGCAAGCCGCGTCGAGCCGAGCCAACTGCACAGGAGCCTACACTTACAAAAGAAGAACCCTCAACGCAAACCCGACGCTTTAACCATCGTCCGAGCGCAGGCTCGATCCGTGCGCGCGACACCGAGAAGAAGGCAACACGTTAACTTTAAACAAGACACCCAACCATAATGTCCGTCTGGATAACAATCACACTATTATCACTGATCTTTTCCGCCTTGTTTTCGGGCATGGAAATGGCTTTCGTAACGTCCGATCGCGTTCGTGTTCAACTCGATGTGCAGCGCGGAGGATTTATCGGAGGAATCATCAACCGTTTCTACTCCCATTCCGAGCTTTTCATCTCAACAATCCTTGTTGGCAACAACATAATGCTCGTAATCTACGGCATGGGCTTCGCCGCTCTGATAGAGCCCTTACTGGCCCAATACATTTCCAATGAAGCACTGCTTCTCGTGTGCCAGACGCTTATTTCCACTCTGGTAATACTTCTGGCCGGCGAATTCGTGCCGAAGACAATTTTCGGCATCAACCCCAACAGCAGCCTGAAAATCTTTGCGTTGCCTATCGCATTCTTTTATTTTCTGCTTTATCCCATATCGCAGTTCACGGCCTGGATCTCCAGAATGCTCATGCGACTGGCGGGTATCAAGGACGCCAAAGGCCAGACACCCGGGCTACTGTCAATCGGAGACCTAAACGACTATCTCGAGGAAACCATCGACGATGTGGAGGAGACAAAGGGCACGGTGGAAAACGAGGTAAAGATATTCCAGAACGCGCTCGACTTCTCCAGCACCCATCTGCGCGACTGCATGATTCCGCGCAACGAACTCGTGGCGGTGAACATCGAAGGCACCACGCGAGAGGACCTTTCGAAGCTGTTCCAGCAGAGCGGACGTTCGAAGATTCTGGTTTATCGCGACGACATCGACTCCATCGTCGGCTACATCCACGTGAGCGAGCTTTTCACACCTGAGAAAGACTGGCACGACCAAATCAAGCCCGTGCTTTATGCACCGGAAAACCTCCTCGCGAACGTGATGATGCGTCGACTTCTGCAGCAGAAACGCTCAATCGCCATCGTTATCGATGAGTTCGGTGGCACGGCGGGGATGCTTACGCTGGAAGACCTCGTGGAGGAGATTTTCGGCAATATCGAGGACGAGCACGACAAATCGGGCCTCACGGAAAAAGAAGTTGCTCCCGGCATCTACGAATTCTCGGGGAGATGCGAAATTGCGGAACTCAACGAACGCTTCGGGCTTGATTTCCCCGAAGACGATGCATATCAGACAATTGCGGGATATATTCTGCATGAGACGGGCACAATACCCGAGGAAGGCGAGACCGTAATGCTTGGCGAACAACGTTTCGACATCCTCCAGAAAGCCATCAACCGACTCGAACTCATCCGCTACACCCGCCCCCTCCCGCAGCAACCCGCCACCGGCGAGTGAGCGGTGATAATCTCTATAAAATCCTTGCCATTATCTTCTCATTAAGCGAAGAAAGGCGTATGTCTGCCATGACAACCGATAACACAAAAGCAAATCCGGCAATTGATTACTCCGTTGCTGTCAATACAATAAAAGACGCAATTTTACGCAGTCAATACCGTGCCGCGAAATATGTAAATCGCGAAATGCTTTCGCTTTATTACGGTATCGGACGATACATTGCGGCCAACTCCCGTAGCAGTTTCTGGGGGAGCAACGCCATTAAAACAATATCGGAACGCTTGCGTAAGGAACTTCCCGGTCTTAAAGGCTTTTCGGAGACGAGCCTCAAGAAAATGCGACAGTTTTATGAGCAATGGGAGCCGACGCTCCGTAAATCGACCGCCGTGGCGGTCGATTTACCAGACGACAAACCGAGAATAGACATTGTCTCTTTACTTCATACAAATTCGACCGCCGCGGCGGTCGAATTCAACATCGAAGAATTTCTCGAGCTAAGTTTCTCGCACCATATCGAGATTCTCAATAAAGTAGATGACATCTCCACCCGGAGCAAATATATCCATTTAGCCCTCTCCCAAAGATGGTCCGCAAAAAGGCTTAGAGAAGAAATTTCACACAACACAGCCTCGCATTACGGTTCATTACCAAGTAATTTCGAGACTACCATACCTGATAGCCGAGAAGCAATCAAAGCAATAAAAATGTTCAAGGATGAATACCTCCTTGACTTCATTAACACTGAAGAGATTGGGATTAGAGATATTGATGACATTGACGAACGTGTTGTAGAAAAAGAAATCGTACACAATATCAAGAAATTCATCATGACCTTCGGGCATGATTTTGCTTTTGTCGGCAATCAGTATCACCTTGAGGCATTCTCTGAGGATTTCTTTCCCGACCTGCTGTTTTTTAATAGAGAACTGAACTGCCTTGTAGTCATCGAACTGAAAACAGGTGAATTTAAAGCCGGATACCTTGGACAACTAATGACCTATCTGCGCATACTTGATGACAAGGTGAAAAAACCGCATGAGAATCCGTCAATCGGCATCGTTCTATGTAAGAACGCAAATAAGGAATTCGTGGAATATGTAATTCAGGACTATGCAAAACCAATGGGCGTGGCAACCTACCGTCTCAAGTCCGAAATGCCCGAAAAACTACGGGACGCTTTGCCGGATATGGAAGAACTGAAAAAACTGCTGTAGCACTCAGGGTGGCAGAATTGTTTGACAGCCCACGGCGAGTGAGCGGTGGGGAGGGGTGAAAAAGGTGAGGATTACTTGACTTGTTCGGTGGAATTTGCTATTTTTGCAGAATGAAACGCAAAGAAAGCAATACCATGCCGATATATAGATTTTTATTTTTACTCGCAGTAGGTTTTGCGGCGCTTACGGCCCGCGGAGCTGACGGCGAACTGTTCAAATACCCGGAAGCACCGAACGAAAAGGTGCTTCTGAGCGAGCGGTGCAACTATCTGGTGTATCATTTCTGGGACAAGGCGAACCTGACGACCGCGTTTTCGTCGCGCCAGAAGCTGAACAACGCCCTGAGCGACTGGTTCAACCTGATGCCCTATGCGACGGCCGACACCGTGCACATGTCGCTGGACGCGCTTATCACGAAAGTATCCAAGAATCCGGCCAATCTGCGCACGCTTGCCGAGATGGCCGAGGGTCTCGTTTACTCCGACACATCCGATATCCGCTCGGAGGAAATCTATCTGCCTTTTGCCCGTGCGGCGGCCACGCACAAGAAGCTTTCGAAGGCCGAGCGTGCGCGCTTTGTGCGTCAGGTTCAGGTGATTGAGAGCAGCGCTATCGGAGCGACTGTTCCGGAAGCGGTGAGTTTCACTGATCTTGAAGGCAATAAGCGTCGGCTGCGCGACGTGGAGGGTATGAGCGTACTGCTGTATTTTGTAGATCCGACCTGTTCGGACTGTACGCTCGCAACTGTGCGTCTGGCTGCAGATCAACATCTTGCCGATCTGACAGATGCGGGAGAAATGGCTGTGGTGATGATTTACGCCGACGAGCCCGACGACCAGTGGCAAACCAAGGCGTCGACTATGCCTGCACGATGGATCAAGGGCACGATGCCTGATGCCGACGAGTATTTCGACGTGACGACCGTACCCACAAATTATCTTCTGGATGACAAGGGGACGGTGGTGTCGCGCAACGTGAGCGTGGAGCAGATAATGGCCGCAGCCGCTAATGTGAACATGCGCAAGAAGCTGTCGGGCAAATGAATGTAGCGGCATTGATCTCGGGCGGCGTGGACAGCGCGGTGACGGTGCACCTCCTAAAGGAGCGTGGCATAGACCCTCACCTGTTCTACATCCGCATCGGACTTGACACGGATGAAGGCGATTGCTCGGCCGAGGAGGATATCGAGATGTGTTCTCTTATCGCGCGCCGCTACGGATTGCCCTTCGATGTGGTTTCGCTGCATGAGGAGTATTGGGAAAACGTGATGGAATATGCATTGCGGACAGTGCGCCAGGGACTCACACCCAATCCCGACATAATGTGCAACAAGATCATCAAATTCGGCTATTTCGAGGACCGCTGGGGGCGAGAGTTCGACCGCACGGCCACGGGACACTACGCTTCAATAGCCACCGACTCCGAGGGGCGTGAGTGGCTTGCAACAGCCGTTGACCCGGTGAAGGACCAGACGGATTTCTTAAGCCGGATAAGCTACAAACAGCTGAGCCACCTGATGTTTCCGCTTGGCGATATACCCAAGGCAAGAGTGCGGGAACTGGCACTGGAGGCTAAGCTGCCCAATGCGCTCCGGAAGGATTCGCAGGGCATATGCTTTTTGGGCAAAATCAACTACAACGACTTCATCCGCCGCCATCTTGGGGAGCGTACCGGCAAAATCGTGGAACTGGAGACGGGAAAGGTTCTCGGCGAACACCGTGGCTTCTGGTTCCACACCATCGGTCAGCGCAAGGGTCTGGGACTTAGCGGGGGGCCGTGGTTCGTGGTAGGAAAGGATACGGAATCGAATACGATATTCGTGTCCAACGGCTACGACACGGAAAAGCAATACGGCCATCTGATGCGACTTGGCGAGATGCACTTCATAACGCTTGACCCCTGGGGCGCGGAAGCAGACAGGGCAGAGGGAGTGCGGGTGCGGTTCAAGAACCGGCACACGCCGGATTTCCTTCACGGCACGTTGCGACATGTTGGGGGCACGCCGCTCGGCGAGGGAGGCGAGTACATGCTTGAATCGGACGAGAAGGTGCAGGGAATAGCGCCGGGGCAATTCGCGAGCATCTACGACGTGGATGCCCGTGTGTGCATCGGGTCGGGAATAATCATGCGTTTCAGCGAGGACAAAAAGATATGAGCAAGAAGACGGAACTACGGATTCTGGGGCTATCATCGGCCGAGATAAGGGGCGAGGCATACGTGCTGATACTTGCCGATGTGGCAGGGGGCTCGCGCCGGTTGCCCGTGGTGCTGGGACGTCCTGAAGCCCAGGCCATAGCCATGGCCCTTGAAGATGTGCAGACGGAGCGCCCCACGACGCATGACCTGTTCGTGAGCTTTGCCCATGCGTTCGGGGTCCAGCTTGTGGAAATGCTCATTACCCGTTTCGAAGACGGGGTGTACTATTCGGAGCTGACGTTCGAGGACGAAAACGGGGAACGGAGCGTGACGATGGACTCGCGCACCAGCGATGCCATAGCACTTGCACTGCGGACGGGCACACCGATCTACGCCAGCGAGCAGGTGATGGAGAGTGCCGGATTCGTGCTTCCACGCAATGTGGCGGAAGAGGAGGCCCAAGAAGGGGCATACGATTCTGAAGACATGAGCGTGGAGCAGGGGCGGGAAAACCGACCGTCCAAGCCTTCGGCGGCCAAACCTGAAAACTACACGATCGAGGAGCTGGAGCGTACGCTGGAACGTCTGGTGAAAAACGAAGACTATGAGGAAGCTGCGAAAATCGACAGCATCCTGCGGCGCAAGCGGGGGGAGCGGGAACGCGACTGAACTATACATGACAACACTCGGAATATAAAACCAATCCTAACACATTACAAAACAGATGAACAATACAAGGGTCCAAGCCGGTAAAGGCTCTCACTTCCTGCTGAAATTCCGCCTGGCGGCCATGGGTTTTCTGGAGTTCGGCGTCTGGGGCGCCTACCTGACATCCCTGGGTGCGTATCTTGCCCACAACGGTATGGGCGACCATATCGGCTGGTTCTATGCGGTTCAGGGCATCGTGTCGATCTTCATGCCGGGGCTTATCGGCATTGTAGCCGACCGGTGGATTCAGGCTCAGAAAGTTCTCAGCCTGTGTCATCTTCTTGCAGGTCTGAGCATGCTTGCCGCGGGCATCTACGGACTGGAGAGCGAGCAAGTGGAATTCACACCACTGTTCACGCTCTACACGATATCTGTTGCCTTCTTCATGCCGACGATAGGACTGAGCAACTCGGTTGCGTACTCGGCTCTCGAGGGCGCGGGTCTTGATTCAGTGAAGCACTTTCCGCCGATTCGCGTTTTCGGCACGGTTGGATTTATCTGTGCCATGCTGTTCGTGAACTTCACGGGCTTCCAGAACACGGCCATGCAGCTTGTTTGCTCGGGCATACTGAGCCTGTGCCTCACGGTCTACGCACTGACAATGCCTAAATGCCCGGTTGCGAAAACCAATGGCAAGAAGGGCCTTGCGAGCTCTCTGGGCCTTGACGCATTCAAACTGCTTAAGAATCCACAGATGGCCGGTTTCTTCCTGTTCAGCATGTGTCTGGGCGTGTCGCTGCAGATTACCAACGGCTTTGCCAACCCGTTCATACAGAGTTTCGGGCAGCTTCCGGAGTATGCCGATACCTTCGGCGTGCAGAATGCGAACGCTCTGATCTCGCTTTCGCAGATGAGCGAGACGCTGTGCATCCTACTGATTCCGTTCTTCCTGAAGCGTTTCGGCATCAAGACCGTGATGCTGATGGCCATGTTCGCATGGGTTCTGCGTTTCGGCTTCTTCGGGATAGGCAATCCCGGCGGGGGCGTTTGGCTGTTCATCCTGTCGATGATCGTGTACGGTGTGGCATTCGACTTCTTCAACGTGTCGGGATCGCTGTACGTGGACCAGAAGACGGGAGTTGAAATCCGCTCATCGGCTCAGGGTCTGTTCATGATCATGACCAACGGCATCGGTGCGACTTTAGGCACGTTAGGCGCACAGGCTGTGGTTTCGCATTACGTGTTCTCGCAGCCTGAGGGCGAGGCCCAGATTGCAGGCTGGAGCACCTCCTGGCTGATCTTTGCCGCTTACGCACTGGTAGTTGCAGTCTTGTTCCTGCTTCTGTTCAAGGACCATGATCCGCACGGCAGCAGCAAGCAGATAAGTGAAGCGGAAGCAGCCGCCGCTCAGGACGACGCGATATAAACAGTACAGACTATAAATCTCTTACGCACGATGATACGCTTCTACTGTCCGGACCTCGAACCGGGAATGAACCGGGCGCGCCTCCCGGAAAGCGACTCGCAACACTGTGTGCGGGTATTGCGCATGAGCGAGGGCGAGGAACTGGAAGCGAGCGACGGGCGAGGACACATCTACAGCTGCCGCCTGGCCGTGGCGCATCCCAAGAGGGCGGAGATCGAGATCACGGGGGGCCGTGAACAACCCAAGGTCTGGGGGCCTCGCATCACAGTGGCCGTTGCACCGACCAAACACCTCGACCGCATGGAATGGCTGGTGGAGAAGCTGGTTGAAATCGGGGTAGACCGCATCGTGGCCGTCCGCTGCCGGCGCTCCGAACGCAAGGAGCTGAAAACCGAACGCCTGGAAAAAATCGCCATTTCGGCCATGAAGCAATCTCTGAAGGCCGTTCTCCCGGAAGTGAGCGGGCCGGTGCCACTCGACGATTTTCTGCGCGGCTGCCGCACGGAGTCCGGGCAGAAGTTCATCGGCTACTGCGACAGCGCCAGCGATCGAGTACTTCTGGCCAAGGCATACGAGCCCGGGAGCGATGTGACGATACTCGTGGGGCCGGAAGGTGATTTCACGCCGGAAGAGGTCGAGGCTGCGTGTGCGTCGGGCTTCCGGGCCGTGACGATGGGCGATAACCGGCTGCGCACGGAAACGGCAGCGCTGGTTGGGGCCGACACGGTGCATATCATAAACCAACGCATGCTCTAAAACGGCATCTTCAAAAAAAGGAAACAAAACAGGACAAACAGATATGAAATTCCGCACTATACTTTCGATGGTACTCCTTGGTTCGGCGCTGCTTGCGGGCGCCCAGGGGAGCATAAACAATCCCGTGACCCGCGCCGCAATCCGCGCCTACACGGAAGAGATTCAGGAAAATCCGCAGAACTACAACGCGCTGTTAGGCCGCGGCAGTGAATACTACCAGCACGACGACTACGTCCGGGCGATAGAGGACTTCACTGAAGGGCTGAAATACGCGCCATCGAAGGGCGAGGATGCCGGAGCGAGGATGCAGCTGCTTCTTCTGCGCGCCGACATCTACAACCAGACCAAGCGACACGAGGATGCGCTGAAGGACCTGACGGAGGCATATCTGATAGCCCCGGACTCCTATGCCATCGTGTATCAGAAGGCCAATACGGAGTATCTTTTAGGGAAATATGCAGCTGCGGACGCCGACTACAAGCGCCTGCGCACTCTGAACCCCCGCAGCGTCGAGAGCTACATAGGGCAGGCACGCGTGTCCGTGAAGCAGAACAACTTAGGCATAGCCAACGAGCTGTTGGCGCAGGCCGTGGGTCTTGATCCGAACAACGGCGACACGTTTGTGCGCCGGGCCTCGGTGCGCAAGCTTATGGGCGACCATAACGGCGCTGTGGACGACCTGATCCTCGCCCTGAGCACCAATGACCAGCGGCCGAACGACGCGCTGAAGGAGCTGCTGGAGTACGGCAACACCAATTACGCAGCGGTGATGGCAGGCCTGACCAACGCGATGCAGTCGGCCCCGACCAATGCGATGTTCCCCTATCTACGGGCCATGATAGCGCAGAGCCACTACAAGTATCTTGCGGCCCTGACGGATTATAAGATGATCATAGACAAGGGTCTGTACAACTACCACGGCATCTATGCCTCGCTGGCGGAATGCCAGTATGCTCTGGGGCGCTATGAGGAGGCACTCGAAAGCATCGAGACGGCTTTAGGAATGACCCGCGGGCAGGCCTCCTATTTTGCAGTGCGTTCCGACATCCTGCGCGCCCTGGGCAGAGGCGAGGGAGCCGTAACGGCTGCCGAGGCGGGCCTGATCGTGGAGCCGTCGAACACCGATTGTCTCATCGCCATGGGCAAGGCACGCGTTGCCACGGGCTCATATGCCGAGGCATCGGCTTCATTCGGCGAGGCCGTTATGAACGATACGGAGGATCCTCAGCCGCTACTGCTGCGTGCGTGGGTTTCGCGGACCTACCTGAAACTCGAGGATACAGCACGGAGTCTTCTGCGCCAGGCAAGCGACATCAACAGCTACGGTCCGGAAGATGTCCGATCACTCAAAGGCTTCGCACTGCTGGAGCTTGGCGAGAAGGAGCAGGCGCTGGTGTGGATGGAACGTATCCTGCGTCAGAACGATGATTCGGACGGGCTTGCGCACTACTACGCCACGTGCCTCTATGCGCGGGCCGACGAGCCTGACCGCGCCCTGGAGTGCATGGCGAAGTCGCTCGAACTGGGATTCGCGAATTACCATCTGTGGACAGATGCGAAAGAGGGGTGGCTCAATCCCGGGGAGCTGCGCAACGAGCTGCGCTTCCTGAATCTCCTGAGCCGCTACAGCATAATCTTCGGAAAATAAGCTCCCAAATACCATGGAAAAACAAATCATAGAGTGTGTGCCCAATTTCAGCGAGGGGCGCGACAAGAAGGTAATCGAAGCGATTGCCGACACGATACGACGGAGCAAAGGCGTGCGGCTTCTGGACGTAGATCCGGGCGAGGCTACCAACCGCACGGTAATGACCTTTGTGGGCGAGCCTGCAGCCGTGACGGATGCTGCGTTCAAGGCCGTGAAGAAGGCTTCGGAGCTGATAGACATGAGCAAGCACCACGGGGCCCATCCGCGCATGGGAGCGACGGACGTGCTGCCACTGATACCCGTTGCGGGCATCACGCTTGAGGAATGTGCCGAACTGGCCCGCAAACTCGGACAGCGCATCGCCGAGGAACTCAACATCCCGGTTTATGCCTACGAGGCAGCGGCGCTGCACCCGGAACGTAAAAATCTGGCTGTGTGCCGCAATGGAGAATACGAGGGACTGGCCGACCGTCTCGGTAAGGGCGAGGACGGCGCCGACTACGGCGACCGCGCCTGGGACGAGCAGGCAGCCCGCACGGGAGCAACAGCCGTCGGAGCCCGCGACTTCCTGATTGCGGTGAACTACAATCTGAACACGACGAGCACGCGTCGTGCGAACGCCATAGCCTTCGATGTGCGCGAGAAGGGCCGTCCCAAACGCGAGGGAGGCAAGCCGAACGGCAAACCCATGACCGACGCCGAGGGCCGCACGATAATGCTCCCGGGCACGCTCAAAGGGACGAAGGCCATAGGCTGGTATATAGACGAATACGGCATCGCTCAGGTGTCGATGAATATAACGGACATCTCGCAGACACCGCTGCACGCGGCATTCGACGAGGTGTGCCGTGCGGCAGCAGCGCGCGGAGTGCGCGTGACGGGAGCAGAAATCGTCGGGCTTGTACCCAAACGTACGCTCGTGGATGCGGGTAAGCACTATCTGCGCATGCAGCAGCGTTCGACCGGCATACCGGAGGAGGAAATCATCCGTATAGCCATAAAGTCGATGGGCCTTGACCAGTTAGGACCGTTCAATCCCCGGGAAAAGGTTGTGGAATACATGCTTGAGGATGCCGAGCCGTGCGGGAAGAAACTTACTGACATGAGCCTGCGTGCTTTTGCCGACGAAACGGCATCGGAGAGCCCAGCACCGGGCGGCGGGTCGATCGCGGCATATATGGGCACGTTGGCGGCCGCCCTTGGCACGATGGTGGCGAATCTCTCGGCCCACAAAGCAGGCTGGGACGAGCGCTGGGAGGAGTTTTCCGACGCGGCCGAGGAAGGGCGCCGGCTTCTTGTGACGCTCCGAGGCCTTGTGGACGAGGATACGGAGGCTTTCAACCGCGTGATGGCAGCCTTCCAGATGCCCAAGGGGAGCGAAGAGGAGAAGGCGGCGCGCGCTGAAGCTATCGAGGCAGCCACGCTCTATGCGGCTGAGGTTCCGCTGCGGACGATGCGAGCCGCGGCAGAGACTTTCCCGCTGCTGCAACGGATGGCCGAAACGGGCAATCCGGCGAGCGTGAGCGATGCGTGTGTGGGCGCACTTGCGGCCCGCGCAGCGGTGTTGGGCGCCGGACTGAACGTGCGCATAAATGCGGCGTCGCTGAAAGACAAGGCGGCGGCATCTCCACTGATCGTGGAGGCAGCCTCCCTGGAAGCAGAGGCCAATGAAGCTGAAGCGCGAGTGATGAAATGTTTTAAGTTCTGAGGACATTATGACGAATACCGAATTCCGCGAGGCCGTAAGCGCCGGCATCCCTTCGAAGCTGCCTGAAGCGCGGCCCTATGATACGGAGGTGAATCACGCACCCCGCCGCAAAAAGATACTCACGCCGGAGGAGGAGAAACTTGCGCTGCGCAACGCACTGCGATATTTTCCGGCGGAACTTCACCGCGAGCTGGCACCCGAATTCCTGCAGGAGCTTCACGACTACGGCCGCATCTACATGTATCGCTTCCGCCCGACCTACGAAATGTATGCCCGGCCGGTGGAAGAATATCCGGCGCAGTCGCGCGAGGCAGCCGCGATCATGATGATGATCCAGAACAATCTGGACCCGCGTGTGGCGCAGCATCCTCACGAACTGATAACCTACGGCGGCAACGGCGCGGTGTTCCAGAACTGGGCGCAGTATCTGCTGACGATGAAATATCTCTCGGAGATGAGCGACGAGCAGACGCTTGTGATGTATTCCGGGCATCCCTTAGGGCTATTTCCCTCGCACAAGGGCGCACCGCGTGTGATCGTGACCAACGGTATGGTTATACCGAACCACTCGAAGGCCGATGACTGGGAAAGGATGAACGCGTTGGGTGTGTCGCAATACGGGCAGATGACCGCGGGGTCGTATATGTATATCGGACCGCAAGGAATCGTGCACGGGACGACCATCACAGTGCTTAATGCGGGGCGCCGGCGTCTCGCACCCGGGGCGGAGTCGCTCGGAGGGATGCTGTTCGTATCGGCCGGACTTGGCGGCATGAGCGGCGCACAGCCCAAGGCCGGCAATATAGCGGGGGTTGTGAGCATCATCGCCGAGGTGAATCCCAAGGCCGTGGCCACTCGCCACAAGCAAGGCTGGGTGGATGAAGTGTATACGGACCTTGACGAGCTCCTTGAGCGCGCCAAGGCCGCGCGCGAGGGGGGAGAGGCCGTGTCGCTTGCCTATCAGGGCAATGTGGTGGATCTCTGGGAGCGCCTTGCCGAGGATGGCGTGAGCGTGGACTTAGGTTCGGACCAGACGTCGCTCCACAATCCCTGGGCGGGGGGCTACTACCCGGCAGGGCTTAGCTTCGAGGAATCAAAGCGCATGATGGCGGAAGACCCCGAAGAGTTCCGCAAGCGCGTGCAGGAGTCGCTGCGACGTCAGGTGGCAGCCATAAACAAGCTGACAGATCGGGGGATGTACTTCTTCGACTACGGAAATGCTTTCTTATTGGAGTCGTCGCGCGCCGGAGCCGACATCATGGCGGCGGACGGCAATGGTTTCCGCTATCCCTCCTACGTGCAGGACATCATGGGCCCGCTGTTCTTCGACTACGGTTTCGGGCCATTCCGCTGGGTATGTGCCTCGGGCAAACCCGAGGATCTGGAAGAGACGGACCGCATAGCTGCGGAGGTGCTTGAGGACATGATGAAGGACTGCCCGGAGGACATCCGCGGACAACTTGGCGACAACCTGCACTGGATCCGCGAGGCGGGGCGCAACCGCCTTGTGGTGGGCTCGCAGGCGCGCATCCTCTACGCCGATGCCGAGGGGCGCACGCGCATAGCGCTCGCTTTCAACGATGCTATCCGCGAGGGGCGCATCAGCGGGCCGGTCGTGCTGGGACGCGACCACCACGATGTGTCGGGCACGGACTCACCCTACCGCGAGACCTCCAACATCTACGACGGCTCGCAGTTCACGGCTGACATGGCCGTTCAGAACGTGATAGGCGACTCATTCCGCGGGGCGACGTGGGTGTCGCTTCACAACGGCGGCGGCGTTGGCTGGGGCGAGGTGATAAACGGAGGCTTCGGCATGGTGATAGACGGCTCGGAGGCGAGCGAGCGGCGCATACGCGAGATGCTGTTCTGGGATGTTAACAACGGCATAGCACGACGGTCGTGGGCTCGCAACGAGGGGGCGATGGAGGCCATCAAGCGCGAAATGGCCCGCACGCCCGGCCTGCGCGTGACGCTTCCGACGCTTGTAGACGACGATATTATCAATTCCATAACTACGGAGAAATGACTCACTACATATCGCCCTCGCCGCTGAGCATAGAGCGCGTGGGGGAAATCATAGACAAGGGGATGCGCCTGGAGCTGAGCGCCGAGAGCAAGGAGCTGATCAAGCGCTGCAGGCGATTCTTAGACGACAAGATCGCGAGCTGCGAACATCCGATATACGGCATAACGACGGGCTTCGGCTCGCTGTGCAATATCTCCATAGGCGAGGACGACCTGACGCGTCTGCAGGAGAACCTTGTGAAGAGCCATGCCTGCGGGCTGGGCGAACGCGTGCCGACGGAAATCGTGCGCATCATGCTTCTGCTGAAGGCAGAGTCGCTGTCTTTCGGCAACTCGGGGGTGCAGCTCGGGACGGTTCAGCGTCTGCTGGATTTCTTCAACGAGGGAGTGACGCCTGTAGTGTACAGCCAGGGCTCGCTCGGGGCTTCGGGCGACCTTGCGCCGCTGGCGAACATGTGCCTGCCGCTGTTGGGCCTTGGCAAGGTTGAGCACCACGGGGAGCTCCGCGAGGCCTCGGAAGTGCTGAAGGAATACGGCTGGGAGCCGGTGCACCTGAAGTCGAAGGAAGGACTTGCACTGCTGAACGGCACGCAGTTCATGAGCTCGCACGCGGTGTGGGCCATACTGAAGGCGCGGAAGCTTAGCGCGCTGGCCGACAAGATCGGAGCGCTGTCGCTGGACGTGTTCGACGGACGGATCGAGCCATTCGGCGACGAGGTTAACGCCGTGCGTCCGCATCCGGGGCAGCTCGCCACGGCGCGCGCCGTGCGCGGCTGGCTCGAGGGCTCGGAGCTGATACGGCAGCCCAAGAAACATGTGCAGGACCCCTACTCTTTCCGCTGCATGCCTCAGGTGCACGGCGCGGTGAAGGATGCGCTGAGCTATACGGGGCATGTCATAGAAATCGAAATCAACAGCCCGACGGACAATCCGACGATATTCCCGGAGGAGGACATCATAGTCTCGGCAGGGAATTTTCACGGGGAGCCGATAGCAATTCCGATGGACTATCTGGCTGTGGCCATGGCGGAGTTAGGGAGCATCTCGGAGCGGCGTATCTACAAGCTGATTTCGGGGGCGCGGGGGCTGCCGTCGTTCCTTGTTGCCAATCCGGGTGTGAACTCGGGCTTCATGATCCCGCAATATGCTGCGGCGTCGGTGGTGAACCAGTCGAAGGGGCTTTGCTGGCCCACGAGCTGCGACACGATACCTTCGTCGCAGGGACAGGAGGACCATGTGAGCATGGGCGGGAACTCGGCGACGAAGCTATGCCGCATCGTGGACAATACGGAGCGTATCTTAGCCATCGAGCTTTTCAATGCGTGTCAGGCGCTTGACCTGCGTCGTCCGCTGAAGACTTCGCCGGTGCTTGAGGCATGGCACAAGGCATTCCGCAAGGAGGTGCCCTTCATCGTGAACGACGAGGTGATGTCGCCGCTGATAGACCGTTCCATCCATTTCCTGCGCCGACATGCTGATCTATAACATAGGGCGCCTATGGGGCACGGACCCGGAGGGGACTCTGCGGATGCGGCGCGGGACGGAGATGGACCGGGTGGAGAGCCTGGAGCATGCGTGGCTGGAATTCGACCCCCGGACGGGGCTGATCACGGGCATGGGCACGCGCGCAGCGATGCCGGCACCGCGGGAGGGCGACCTGGATGCGCGTGGGGCGTGGCTTTTTCCAAGCTTCTGCGACTCGCACACACACGTGATTTACGCGGGGAGCCGCGAGGGGGAGTTCCGCGACAAGATCGACGGGCTGAGCTATGAGGAGATAGCGCGTCGCGGCGGGGGCATCCTGAACAGCGCGGACCGCCTGCACGCGGCCTCGGAGGATGAGCTGCTGGCGAGCGCGATGGAGCGCGTGGAGGCTATGATGCACGCGGGGACGGGAGCCATCGAAATCAAGAGCGGCTACGGGCTGCGGACGGCAGATGAGCTGAAGATGCTGCGCGTGGCGGCGCGGATAAGCGAAATGGTGCCTGCCACGGTGCGCACGACTTTCTTAGGGGCGCATGCCGTGGGGCGCGAGTATGCGGGACGGCAGGGGGATTACGTAAATTTAGTGATCGATGAGATGCTTCCGGCGGTTGCGGCCGAAGGGCTTGCGGACTATGTGGATGTGTTCTGCGACCGGGGCTTTTTCACGGCTGAGGAGACAGGGCGCATACTTGAGGCAGCGGCCCGCTACGGGCTTCGCGGGAAAATCCACGGCGACGAGCTGGCGCAGAGCGGCGGCACGGAGGCTGCCGTGGCCGCGGGGGCTCTGAGCGTGGACCATCTGGAGAATGCGGGCGAGGCTCAGCTGCGGCTTCTGGCGGCGTCGGATACGTGCGCGACGATGCTTCCGGGGGCTTCGTTCTTCTCGGGTCTGCCCTACGGTCCGGCACGCCTGGCCGTGGACACGGGCTGCATAGTGGCGCTTGCGTCGGACTACAATCCGGGGTCGTCGCCGTCGGGCGACATGCGCATGGTGATGAGCCTTGGATGCATAAAAATGAAACTTACGCCGGAGCGGGCGCTGAATGCCACGACCATAAACGGGGCATATGCGATGGATGTGAGCGAGCGCGTGGGGGCTCTTGGGCCGGGGCGCGAGGCGAATTTCTTCATCACGCGCGCGTTGCCGGATCCGGCGTATCTGCCATATGCGTATACGGAGCCGTTGATCCGCGAATGTTGGTTGCGGGGCCGGAGGATTTGAAGCGCGCAAGGGGGATTTTGGGGCTAAGGGGTCGGAGCTTAAGCTCCGGCGCAGATTCAAATATTTTCCGGAGAAGACAGGACGACCGGTTTTTTCGTTGAAGACATGCCGGAGGCATGTCCCTACGGGCAGGCTGTTAATTTTTTGAGTTGTATTGATTGTTTCACAATTATTGTGTATCTTTGCGGCAGTAAGAAGAAAGGGCTTTAAGCGCATGTCGAAACTGTTGAATTTCACAGTAGGAAATTATCGGTCGTTCAACGAAAACCGGACGTTTACGTTTTGTCGGACAGACGGCGAATCGGGGGTATATGACCATGCCAAACGTGGCATATCGCAGATATCGGCAGTTTATGGCGCGAATTCGAGCGGTAAAAGCAATCTTATCGACGCGATGGCCACGATGCGGGAACTGGTTACGGAATCAGTGCGTGTGAACGACGGCGAAAGTCTGATGTATGACCCGTTTATTCTTATGGCCCGAGAGAGTAAGGGCGCTCAGTGCTTTGAGTGTGAATTTCTGACCGCAGAAGGCGAGCGTGTGCGCTACGGCTTCAAGAACACGGAGAAGACAATCGAAGCGGAATGGCTTTTCAAGACACCTGCCTCCGGGGACGCGGAGCTGACACTCTTTCTACGCGAGAGCGAGGGCGTGGGGGTGAATGAGGAGCTGTTTTCGGAGGGGGAGAATTTCGTGAATAATCTGAATCCGAACCGTCTTTTTCTGTCGCTTGTGGCTCAGCTCGGGGGCAAGGAGTCGAAAAAGGTTATGAATTTCTTCATAGCGGATTTCAATATACTTTCGGGGCTGAACGCATCGGGATATGGCTCCTACACTCAAAAACAGTTTTTGAATAAAACGGAAGCGTCGGATGCGGCCAAGCGATTTTTCCGGGATGTAGACCTGGGGTTCGAAGATGTGGAAGTAAGGGAACTTCCCGTGGAAACGGATTTTATAAATGATATTCCGGCAGAGGTGCGCGACCGGATACCGAAGACGATGCTGAAAACATATTCGCAACATGCGATTCTGGATGAGCATGGCCATGCGGTGAGGAGAGAATATTTTCCATTTTCGGAATTCGAAAGCGACGGCACGGAAAAGGTGTTCACGCTGTCCGGTCCGATTTTCGACACACTGAAGCGCGGGAGCCTCCTGGCAATAGACGAACTTGATGCGAAACTACATCCGAATCTTTCGCGTGCGATAGTGAAGCTATTTACCGGGAAAGAGACGAATCCGCTGGGTGCGCAGCTTCTGTTCACGACCCACGACTCGAATCTGCTGAACACAGGGCTGCTTGAGGCGGATCAGATATGGTTTACTGAAAAAGACCAACTTCAGGCCACGGACCTCTACCGGCTGACGGATATACGGATGCCTGACGGGAGCGCGTTGCCAGCCGAGCAGGACTATGAGCGCAACTACATACACGGGCGATATGGCGCCATACCGTTTATCCGCCTGGCCTAACTGAAACGGAAACAGCACGATGAAAAAGCTTGAACTGACAAGTATGAAGGCGTCGACATTCTCGCCCTCGGAAAAGACGAGGACGAAGAAGGAGCGCATCGTGCGGTTCCGCATACTGATCGTGAGCGAGGGGACAAAGACGGAGAAGAACTATTTTGAATCGTTCCCAAAGTTCAACGTGAACACAAAGGCTGTGGATGTGGTGTGCAAAGGGACGGCAACCAATACGATTCAGGTTGTAAAGGAGGCTCGAAAGCTTGAAAAGAAAGAAAAGGACTCGCCCTACGATATGGTGTGGGTTGTTTTCGACCGCGACAGTTTTGAAGACCATAAATTCGATACGGCCATAGAGCTTTCGCACAACTGGGGCTACGGGTGCGCCTGGAGCAATGAGGCTTTCGAGCTCTGGTATGTGCTACACTTCGAGGACAGGCAGACGGCAATGAGCCGCACGGAATACGAGAAATGTATCACCAACCATGTGAAAAAACACATCCCCGGCTACCGCTACCGCAAGAACGATAAGAATACATACCAGATACTCAAGCAATACGGGAGCCAAAAAGATGCGATCCGACGGGCATCAAAAATGATAGATTTTCTTGCGGGAACAGCTCCGCACGAGTGCAATCCGGCCACGACGGTGTATGAACTGGTGGAGCTTCTGAACGGCAATAACGCCGAGTTCAATAAAAGGCTTGAAGCCAAGCTCCGGGCCGGAACGAAATAAGGGAAGGAACCGGAAGGGAACGGAAAGGAAAAAGAAACGAACTAAAAATAATCTCAAATCATTAACCAAATCAGAAAAGCATGAAAAAACAACTACTTGCTCTTGCTGTTGCTGCGATGACGACCTTCGCAGGGATGGCACAGACTGTTGCTTTCGTTGCCGATGGCGCATCCTACACCGGAACGGGATCGACACAAACAATTTCAGGAACGGTAGCCGGGAATTCGTACACACAGGGAGATGTAAAAATCACCTTTGTGAAAAACAACAACAGCTCTTCGCAGGTCAATAGCAAACTCTTCCGCTGGTACGCAAACGATCAAATCATTGTAACTCCGCTGAATGGTGTGAAAATCACCTCCGTATCATTCCTTGGCGTGTCCAGTGCAAGTTATGGGAATGTAGCGATTACAACTTATGTTGCAGACAGTCAGAACAGCACTACTGTAGCAACGGGCAATCCTACAAGAACCTGGGAGGGATCAAGCGCAAATGCCATTACTTTCACAACTGCTGCTCAGACTCGCTTTGCCACTCTTGAGGTGAGCTATGAGTCTGCCACTCCTCCGTCTGTAGCCCAGCCGGTGATTACGGTAACTGAGGGCGAGGAGAGCTACAAGGTAGCCCTGAGCTGTGAGACGGAAGGCGCTGAGATCTACTACACGGAGGACGGAACAGATCCGACTGTAGAATCGACGAAGTACACTGCTCCTATCGAGGTGTACAGCGGCACAACAACCATCAAGGCCATCGCAGCCAAGGACGGCAAGGTTTCGATGGTAGCGAGCCAGACGATTGATGTTCCTTACGTCTTCGATGACCTGATGAACCTTGCCGGTATTGACGAGGACATGCTGAATGAATTCGGCGGCTCGATTCAGTTCACCGCTATGTGCAACATGACTTGCGTATATCAGAATGGTGACTATCTGTATATCACAGATGGCAACAGCTATGTACTCCTGTACGGCACGACGCAGACTTACCAGTCGGGCGACAAGTTCACGAAGCTTGAGGGCACATACAAATATTACAACGGATTCCCCGAGGTTACGAATTTCACACTGAGTGAAGCTACGGCCGGCACGCCGGTACAACCGACAGCAGTTGACGCTGAGGATGCAGCCTATATGCTGATGCCTTCGATGGTGAACCACTATCTTAAATTTACGGGCGCAAAAATCCAGGGCACAACGATGACCGTTGGCGACACCAGCGTTACCCTCTTTGATCGCTTCGGAATTGGCCTCACGGATGGCACGAATCTGACTGTAACCGGCATCGTAGCTCTCTACAGGGCCAAAAATGCAACCGAGACAACTTTACAGTTCTATCCGACAGAAATCGTGAACGAATCGGGTGAGGAGATCGTTGAGGCTCCTGTGTTCAGCCATCCGAGCGGAGCTTATCCCGAGGGGACTGAGATTGAAATCAGCTGCGATACGGAAGGTGCCACGATTATCTACACTATCAATGGCGGCGCCGGTGTGGAAGCAGAAGGGACCGTGACTCTGACTCTGACTGAGGATATGAGCGTTGAGGCTTATGCCATTAAGGAAGGCATGGCCGACAGCCAGACCGCAACGGCAAGCTACACGGTGAAGGCTGCAGATCCCATCGAAGGCACAACGGCAATGTTTGACTTCTCTGCAACAGGTTTCGCAAATATCGAATGCTCTCCCGAACAGAAAGCATATCCTTCCGGAAATCTTGATCCGGCCCAGGATTATGTTTTCACTGTGAATGGAGTTTCTCTCGCGTTTGACAAGGGTACAGCCAGTACGAACGTACGCCTGTGGGCAAATGGAAACACTCTTCGTCTTTACAGCGGCAGCACTATGACCGTATCCGTCGGCCAGGGCTACAAGCTGACGAAAATCACGATGACATTCCCCGGTTCAGACACTAACCTGGAGCTTGGCGAATGGCAGCCCGGCACGTATGCCGACGGTGTATGGACACCTTCGGACGTGCAGGCACGTACATCGACAAACGAGGTAACGTTCAAGGCAACCGGCAAGGCCTTCATGACGGCTATCGACGTAGACTTCAAGAAGCTCGGCACGGGCGTTGAGGGCGTGAACGTTGAGGAAGGAGCAGAGGCTGTTTACTACAACCTGCAGGGTGTGCTCGTAGAGAATCCTTCAAAGGGTCTTTACATCCGCGTTGCGGGCAAGGAGGCAACGAAGGTTTTCATCCGCTAAAGGCGAGAACTGAATAGCAAGATATTCCGCCCTGCGCATGACGCGGGGCGGAATTTTTTATTTGCGCATTGCGGAATTTTGGCTAATTTTGCAAGACGGATAAAATCTGAATCGTATGAAAAAACAAGATACACTGAACGGCTATATCCGCCAGGCGCTGGTGGAGTTCAGCGAGCACTGCGCACTGACTGATTTCCAGGGCGTGACGTTTCAATACGGGGACGTTGCTCGGAAGGTGGCGAAGCTGCACATACTGTTTGAACACGCGGGGGTTCGCGCGGGCGACAAGATAGCTCTCTGCGGGCGGAACTCGGCTCAATGGGCCGTGGCGCTGCTGGCGTCGCTGACCTACGGAAGTGTGGCTGTGCCGATCCTGCATGAGTTCAAGCCGGACAACATCCATCACCTTGTGACGCACAGCGACGCACGGCTGCTGTTCACGGACGAGCATACGTGGGAGAATCTGGACACGGCGCAGATGCCGGGCCTGGAGGGCGTGGTGCTGATCAAGGACTATTCGCTGCTATACTCGCGCAACAAGCGCCTGACGCAGGCGCGCGAGGGGCTGAACCGCCTGTTCGGGGAGCGCTATCCGGAGCGCTTCAAGCCGGAGATGCTGCAGATATACGAGGAGAAGGCGGACGAGACGGCGCTGATAAACTACACGAGCGGGTCGACGGGCTTCTCCAAGGGCGTAATGCTGAGCTACGGGAATCTGTGGAGCAATCTGCAGTTCTGTATCGACGGGCTGACCTTCCTGAAGCCGGGAGATCCGATGATAAGCATGCTTCCGCTGGCGCATATGTACGGGCTGATGGTGGAGCTGCTGCATCCGTTCGCGAAGGGCTGCCATATCTACTTCCTGACGCGCACGCCCTCGCCGAAGGTGATCTTAGGGGCTTTCGCGGAGGTGAAGCCGAAGCTGATAGTGGCTGTGCCGCTGATTCTGGAGAAGATCGTGAAGACGCGTATCTTCCCGGAGCTGGAGAAGCCGGTGATGAAGGTGCTTCTGCACCTGCCTTACATCGACAAGAAGGTGTACGAGAAGGTGCGGGGCAAGATGCTGGCTGCCTTCGGAGGCAATCTATTAGAGATGATAATCGGGGGGGCGGGGCTGAACAAGGATGTGGAGACTTTCCTACGGAGGATACGCTTTCCCTACACGGTGGGCTACGGCATGACCGAATGCGGGCCGCTAATATGCTACGCGCCCTGGGACGTGCAGCGTCCGGGCTCGTGCGGCCGACTTGTGGACCGCATGGAGGGGCGCATAGATTCGGCGGACCCGGAGCATACGCCGGGTGTGCTGTGGGTGCGCGGGGCGAACGTAATGAAGGGCTACTACAAGAACGAGGAGGCCACGGCGCAGGTGATGGACAGCGAGGGCTGGATGAAGACGGGGGACATCTGTCAGCGCGATCCGGACGGCTTCCTCTACATCCGCGGGCGCGACAAGAACATGATCTTAGGCCCCTCGGGACAGAATATCTATCCGGAGGAAATCGAACAGGCGCTGAACAATATGCCCTACGTGAGCGAGAGCATCGTGGTGAGCCGCGATGGCAAGCTCGTGGCGCTGGTGTATCCGGATATGGAGGCTGTGAGCCGCGAGAACATAGGCGAGCAGCGGCTGAAGGAAATCATGGAGGATAACCGGCGGCAGCTGAATGTGTCGCAGCCGGCTTACAGCCAGGTTGGCGAGATGATAATCCGACATGAGGAATTCGAGAAGACTCCGAAACGCTCGATAAAGAGGTATTTGTATAGCTGAGGCGGACCGGGAGGACAGGTCTGACGGGTCTGACTGAGGGTGCAAAATTATTTTTTCTTTTTCAAATGGAAACTAACCATATTATTGACGAGGCGGAGCTTGTGGGGCGCTGTATTCGGGCGATTCTCGAGGAGGGGCGCGAGCTGAGCGAGGAGGAAGTATACGGACTCGCGGAACTGGAGACTCCGGAGGGGCGGCGGGCGCTACGCGAGGCGGCCGCGAAGGTGACGCGCGCGCTGACGCCGCGACAGTTTGAATCGTGTTCGATCGTGAACGCACGGTCGGGACGCTGTCCGGAAAACTGCAAGTGGTGCGCACAGAGTGCCCACTTCGCCACGCAGTGCGATGAGTATCCGCTGATCGGACGTGAGGAATGCATGGAGGCGGCGGATGCCAACGCGCGTGCGGGAATCCGGCGGTTTTCGCTTGTGGCCTCGGGGCGCTCGGTGAAGGGGCGAGCGCTGACACAGATGTGCGCCATGCTGCGCGAGGCAGGCGAACGCACGGGCATGAGCACGTGCGCATCGATGGGTCTGCTCGGCCGCGAGGAGCTTGAGGAGCTCCGTGCGGCAGGGGTGAAGCGCTATCACTGCAACCTGGAAACGGCGCCTTCGCATTTCGCCACACTCTGCAGCACGCATACGGTGGAGGACAAGCTACGCACCATAGCCACTGCCCGTGAGCTGGGCTTCTCGATATGCTCGGGAGGCATACTCGGCATGGGCGAAACGCGGAGACAGCGCGCGGAGTTCGCGCTGACCCTGCGGAAGGCGCAGCCGGATTCCATTCCGCTGAACATACTCTCGCCTATCGCGGGCACACCGCTGGAAAATACGCCGCTGCTGAGTGAGGACGAGTTCATAGATGCCGTGGCGCTGTTCCGCATGGCGCATCCGCGCACGGAGCTGCGCTTTGCGGGGGGCCGCGCTCGACTGAGCCGCAAGGCGCAGACGGAGGCTCTGCGCACGGGCATCAACGGGGGCATCGTGGGCGATCTGCTGACGACCGTAGGCTCGGGGGTTCTTGAGGATAAGGCCCTTGCCGAGGAGGCGGGAATGTCTTTCTAAACTAAAGAAGAAATGCTGACGACGAAAACCATAAAGCTTGTGCGCAGTCTGGCGGACCATAAGGGCCGGCGCGAGGCGGGACTCTTCGTGGCCGAGGGGTCGAAATGCGTGTGCGATACACTCGCAGCTTTCGAGCCGGCGATGCTCTTCGCCACGGAGGACTGGCTCGGAGCTCATGCTGATGCGGCCGAGAGCGCGCGGCGGCGCGGGGCCGTGGTAGAGCCCTGCAAGAAGGGGCAGCTGCGCGAGCTGACGTCGCTGACGGCTACACCGCCGGCAATAGCCGTGTACCGCATTCCGGAAGCTGCGGTGCCGGAGCCGGCGCAGTGCGCACGGGAGCTTGTGGTGGTGCTGGACAGGGTGCAGGATCCGGGAAATCTGGGCACGATAATGCGCACGGCCGACTGGTTCGGGGTGCGGACGATCGTGGCCTCGAAGGACACAGTGGACCAATACAATCCGAAGACGATCCAAGCCACAATGGGCTCGATTTCGAGAGTTCGTGTGGCCTATACGGACGATTTAGGGGAATTTCTAAGCGAGGCGGCCGAATGCGGGGCACGAATCTACGGCACTTTCCTGGACGGAGAGAATATATTCAGCGCGGCGCTCGGGGCTTCGGGGGCGCTGGTCATGGGCAATGAGGGCTCTGGGATAGGCGACGCGGCTGCGGCGTGTGTGAACGAGCGGCTGCTAATCCCTTCCTTTCCTCCCGGAGAGAGCACGGGTGAGAGCCTGAATGTGGCCACGGCTACGGCGATAGCGCTCTCGCAATTCCGATCACGGCAATTGAAATCACGGAACTGATGGCAAAGGAGAAGACAGCGTTTTTCTGCAGCGAATGCGGGGCGGAATCGCCCAAATGGGCGGGACGCTGCCCTGAATGCGGGGCATGGAACACGATGACCGAGCAGCGCGTGCACACGGGCAAGGCCCCCGGGGGGTCGGCGGCGGCGCTCTGGGGCGGCGAGGCTGTGCAGAAAAGTGTGCCGCTGACCGTGAATCAGATAAACGCGGACGAGGAAGGGGCAGCGCGACGCATCAAGATGCCCTCGGTGGAGCTCAACCGCGTGCTGGGCGGGGGGCTCGTGAGCGGCTCGCTCGTGCTCTTAGGGGGCGAGCCGGGCATAGGCAAGAGCACGCTGCTGCTGCAGAATCTGCTGTGTATAAAGACGAAACGCATCCTCTACGTGAGCGGCGAGGAATCGGCCGCGCAGCTGAAGCTGCGGGCCGACCGCCTCGGTAAGGGCAGCGACAACATCTACATCGTGTGCGAGACGAGTCTTGAGCGGGTGTTCGAGCATGTGGCAGACCTGCGGCCGGAGATACTTGTGATAGACTCTATCCAGACCATCACGACGGACAGCCTGACGGCCTCGCCGCCTCCGGGGAGCGTGAGCCAGGTGCGGGCCTGCGCGGCCGAGCTGCTTCGCTATGCAAAGACGGCGGGTGTGCCGGTTCTGTTGGTGGGACACATCACGAAGGACGGCACACTGGCGGGTCCGAAGGTGCTGGAGCACATGGTGGACACGGTGCTGGTGTTCGAGGGGGATGCGCGCCACTCCTACCGCATACTTCGGACGTCGAAAAACCGCTTCGGCCCGACATCGGAGCTCGGTATCTACGAAATGGGCTCGAAGGGACTGCGGGAAGTGCCGAACCCGTCGGAAATACTGATAAGCTCGCCGACGAACGGGGCGGACGGGGCAACACCCCTCTCGGGGATTGCGATCGGTGTGGCCCTGCAGGGGCGCAGGCCGATGCTGATAGAGGCTCAGGCGCTGGTGAGCGCATCGCCCTACGCTACTCCGCAACGCTCGGTGACGGGCTACGACGCCAAGCGTCTGAACATGCTCATAGCCGTGATAGAGAAGCGTCTAGGGCTGCGGATGGACAAAAAAGACGTGTTTCTGAACATTGCGGGAGGCTTCAAGGCCTCGGACCCCGGTCTGGACCTTGCAGTGGCCGTGGCACTGATTTCGGCAATGCTTGACGCGCCTGTGCCCGGCGGCTACTGCTTTGCGGGCGAGGTGGGCCTGTCGGGCGAGCTTCGCGCTGTGGCATCGCCATCGGCCCGCATACGCGAGGCGCAGCGTCTGGGCTTCACGGATATACTTACGGCCGAGCAGGGGCGTCAGGAGGAGCCACTGCCCGAGGGCATCCGCGTGCACCGTACGGGAAGGCTCGATGCGGCAATGCGACAATTGTTCAGCTAAGGACAAAGAACGGAGGTGAGAAACGAGTATCAGACATGGAAATGAATAGAGTAAAAATATGGCGCTCGACGCGCGATTATATCTTCATCACCCTCGGTGTGGCGATATATGCTTTCGGGTTCTGCGGATTCATACTTCCGGAGAAGGTGGTGACGGGCGGCCTGGCGGGTGTGGCTACGCTGATCTATCTTGTGAGCGGAATTCCGGTGGCGGTGTCGAACTATGCGCTGAACCTGTTGCTGCTTGCGATCGCCTACAAGATCGTGGGGAAGAAATTCGTGGTGGGCACGGTGTTCGGAGCCACGATGATCTCGCTGTTCATAGGCATCTTCCAGCCTCTGCTGGCAAACGGTTTCACGCATGAGCCGTTCATGAACATCGTGATCGGGGCTACACTTTGCGGCCTGGGCATAGGCACGACGTTCGTGCACAACGGGTCGTCGGGGGGCACGGACATTATCGCGGCAATGGTGTCGAAGAAGTCGAACGTGACTATCGGGCGCACGATGCTGTATGTGGACTGCATCATCATCTCGAGCGGGTATCTGATTTTCCATCAGATAGACAAGCTGGTGTACGGCGTGGTGTTCATGTTCTTCGTATCTTATGTCGCGGACCAGGTGATCTATACGAACCGCCGGGCGGTGCAGTTCACGATCATCTCGCGGAAGTGGCAGAATATCGCCGATGCGATAATCCGCGACGCGCACCGCGGCTGTACGGTGCTTCACGGTCAGGGCTGGTACAGCAAGCAGGACGTGAAGGTGCTTCTGGTGATGTGCCGCAAAATCGAATCTGTGACTATCTCCCGTATAATCAAGGCCATAGATCCTCATGCATTCGTGACGCAAGCAAACGTGAGCGGTGTGTACGGCCACGGCTTCGATGAGCTGAAAGTGAAGATTAACCCTCACAAGCACGAGGAGAAGACCGTGTACACACCTTCGGGCGAGGGAAAGGCAGCCGTGAGGCGCAGCAACTCCGAGGAATAGAGAGGGGGAAGTGTGAAGGCACCGGGATTTTTTTTCATGCGGCGATGTAATAATCCGGCGCGGGATGCGTCTTATAGAGCATGACAAGAAAGCAGGACGCCGCCCGCACGGCACGCTATGAGGAATTGACCCGCCAGTATGGCGCGTTGATGGCTAAGGTGTGCTATCTCTACGCGGGGCCGGGTGCGAGCTTCGAGGACTTATACCAGGAAACCCTCATCAATCTTTGGCTTGGGCTGGAGAGCTACCGCGGGGAGGCGAAAGCCAGCACGTGGATCTACCGTCTGGCCCTCAACACATGCATCACCTGGCGCCGGAAGAACGACCGCCATTCGGGTAAAGGAATGACGGACGTGGAGGCGGCCTTCGGGCTTAGCGATCCGGGGATGGACCCTGGCACACGCGCCGAGCAGCTGGAACAGCTGCAGATGCTTCACATGATGATCGCGGATCTTAACCCCATCGACAAAGCAATCATCACGCTATGGCTCGACGAACGTCCTTACGAGGAAATCTCGGCTGTGACGGGCCTGTCGAAAAACAATGTGGGCGTGCGGCTTACGCGCATCAAGAACCAATTGATCGAGAAGGGAAAAACACTTTGATACTATGGACGAGCTGACACTTGAACAATTAAAAAAATCATGGCAGAACACGACGGTGAGCGGCAGTAAGCTGGAGGAAACGGCCGAACGCGTGCGCATGGAGGCCAAAAAGAAGAAAAAGAGCCTCGGGATAGCACGCAAGCTGTCGCGCGACTATATGCGGATATCCATACTGGGTGTGATCGTGATGTTTCTTGCTTTGCCGCTATACTATGTTCTTGCGGCTCCCGTGGGCATCTGTATCTTTTATGCGCTTTTCGGATTGATAATGGGTTGTGTGAACCTGGGCTTCGGGCTGTATATCCGTCGTATCGATTTCATGGGACTGCCTGTGGTGCAGGCGGTGGACAAGGCGCTGCAGATTCGGCGCATGCAATGGATGATCCTGATTTTTGGAATATGCCTGGGGCTGTGTCTGCTGATTCCCTTAGGGATGGTGTTCTGGGACATGCCTGAAGGACGAGGAGCTTTCTGGGGCGGTGTCGCGGGCGGAATCATAGGGGCGTGCATCGGTGTGCGTAAGGAAAGGAGGTTCTTCAGGCAGTCGAGGGCCCTGCTGCGCACTCTGCAGGAAATCAAGGCCGGGGAGGATGAGGCGTGAAGGCATCGAAACGTCAGGGCTTGACCTTGGAGGCAAGAATGCGGTGGCCGATGCGACAGTAGAGACATTTGCGGGGTTCGCAATAGTCACGGCGCAGGCGTATTAGCGCCTGACTGTCGAGGGCGCTGCGGCACGGGACTCCGTGTGAGCCGAAGAGCCGCACTACTTTATTATCCTCGGGCTTCATGGATTCGAGGAGTCCGACTGCGCGGGCACATAATTCGTCGCTACCGAACATCTCGCCATAGGCGTACTGGACCGGGGCGACGACATTAATTATCAGCGTGTTTATAGCTGCCGTGCCGAAGGCGGAAGGACTGCCTGATGCAGGCGTGCCGAAACAATAGTGATGCGACCAATAGCCGCGCAAGGGCACACAGAAGAGCCCGGCGGCCTCGGCCGCGTCGGTAACATCGAGAATCCTATAGCCGAGCTCAAAGGAGGGTACAACAAGAGCAGCGAGGGCGGCAATGCGGCGATGCGGGAAGTTCTGCGGGCGCATCCGGGCCATCTTCCAGCCCAGAGGGGCTGCGGGAGGCTGTATTCCGAACTTGCGCGCCATGAAGGCATATTCGCGGCGCAGCGTAGCGGCATAAAGCTCGTCGACGGAATCGGACGCGCCCACGGCCCCTGCCTCGGGAATAAGGCCGGCCTGGCCGAAGAGCAGGCCTTCGACAGTCTCGAGGGAGTCGGAATGCTTGACGAGGCTTCGCAAAGGCACGAGGCGACCAAGACGCTCGAAAGCGTCGCCGTTAGTGCCGAAGCCAAGCGCGCGGGCCAGAGTCAGGTAAACGGCCGAGCGCCAGTCGCCGCGGAATGTATCGGATACAAGGGCACGTACTTTGTCGGCCTTCTGCTGCAAGCGGGCCATGGCCAGAGATGTGAGCCAGTCGGAGATATAGATGCCCGGAATGGAGGAGAGGGCAGCGGCGCAAGCAAGGTCTGCGGGGGCGAAGACCATGTCGCGATAGCGGCGGTCGAAATCAGGCGCGCAGTCCATGACTATCTGCGGAATTTCCTCGCCGTTGGAACGGCAAACGCGCGCATCGTCGGCACCTACGACATGGAGCACCACGGAATCGTAGGCGGGATCGGTGTGATGGCCGTGGCGCATCCAGTCGGAGGCGCGCACATGTATCTCCACGTTCCCGGCCCACACGCGGCCGTCGATGTCGATTTTGGCGTTGAAGAAATCGGGGCCGGCATCGGTGTTGAGCCATCCGCGGTCGATGACGCGCACGCGGCGTCCGTCGACCGTCCGGAGGTCGCCGGGAATCCACAGCCCGTGCTGCCAGACGTATTGCATCAGTTTCTCCACAGTGTCAAAGATACATACTCTCGGCGTGACCGCCAAACAAATCGGGCATTATTTGCGGGGGTTGCGGGAATTTCGTATATTTGCCGATATTTCCGAAGTGCGGCCCAATGGCCGGACGCATGATCTGAAAATTGCGAAAATGACATTTGAAGAACTTGACCTGACGGACGATGTGCTTGACGCACTCTACGACATGAACTTCCGTGAATGCACTCCCATTCAGGAGCAGGCTATCCCGGTAGCGCTGTCGGGTCGCGACCTGATAGCCGTGGCACAGACCGGCACGGGCAAAACGGCGGCCTTCCTGCTGCCTGTGATCAACGAGCTGGGGCAACGGGAGCCGTCGGAGAAGGTGAAGTGTGTGGTAATGACCCCTACACGCGAACTTGCAATACAGATAGACACGGCGCTGGAAGGATTTTCGTATTTCCTGCCCATCAGCTCGCTTGCGATATACGGCGGCACGGACGGCGCGGGGTTCGCCCAGCAGCAGAAGGCGCTGAAAAGCGGCGTGGAAGTGATAATCGCCACTCCCGGACGCCTTTTGGCCCATCTGCAGATGGGATATGTGGATCTGTCGGAGGTGGAGTTCTTCATTCTTGATGAAGCGGACCGCATGCTGGACATGGGCTTCCACGACGACATCATGACCATAGCGTCGCACCTGCCCAAAGAGGGCCGGCGCACCATGATGTTCTCGGCTACGATGCCGGCGAAAATCCAGAAGCTGGCATCGAGCGTACTGAACAAGCCGGTGGAGATTAAAATAGCCGTATCGCGTCCGACGGAAAAAATTGATCAGAGTGCATATATCGTGCCTGAAGCGGCCAAGACACCCTTGCTGTGCCATCTGTTCGAGAACGTGAATTCAAAGCGCGTGATCGTGTTCGCATCGTCGAAACTGAAGGTGAAGGAACTGTCGCGCAGCCTGCGCAAGATGAACCTTAACGTGGGCGAGATGCACAGCGATCTCGACCAGGAGCAGCGCGACAAGGTGATGCACGGCTTCCGCTCGGGAACGGTGGACATTCTTGTTGCAACGGACATTGTGGCTCGTGGAATCGACATCGACGACATAACGATGGTGGTGAACTATGATGTGCCTCACGATGCGGAGGACTACGTGCACCGCATCGGGCGCACGGCACGCGCTAATGCCGACGGCATGGCCATTACGCTCGTTGGCGAAAAGGACCGCCGTAAGTTCAAGGACATCGAGCGTTTTCTGGGCTATGCTGTCCGTAAAGGAGAAATACCGGAGAGTCTGGGCGTGACGGCATATGCAAGTGCGCGTCCGGCCGAAAGCAGCAGACCGCGCGACGGACACCATGGCCGCAAGAAGGGAGTCCGGAAGAATCAGGGCGCTCACAGGGATACACAGCCAAAGAACAATACGGCCAAAGAAAGCACGCCCAAGAACAGCACAGCCGCAGAGGGCGCACCCCTGAATAACGCACCCCGGGACGGGGCATCCACGGCCCCCGGCAAGCGCCGGCCACGCCGTCGGCCCCACGCGAGCCGTAAGAAAGGCGAATAAGCGAAACATACACCCGAGAGCCAAAGAGGACGCAGCAGATTTATGTTCCGGATAAAACGTCTCTATACATTTATGCTTCAGCGGTTTCTGCCGCTGTTGTCGATGACGTTCTTTATCTGCCTGTTCATAGTGCTGATGCAGTTTCTATGGCGTTCGATCGATGATCTTGTAGGTAAGGGACTGGAAATCCGCGTGATAGCGGAGCTGTTCTTCTACGCGGCGCTGACGATGGTGCCGATGGCGCTGCCGCTTGCGGTGCTTCTTGCATCGCTGATGGTTTTCGGCAATCTTGGCGAGAAATTCGAGCTTACGGCGATGAAGGCCGCGGGGATCTCGCTTTTCCGCATCATGCGTCCGCTGATAGTGCTGATGTGCTTCATAGCCGTGGGGGCGTTCTTCTTCCAGAACAATGTGCTTCCGGTGGCGCAGACAAAGATGTGGACGCTTCTTTTCTCGGTACGACAGAAAAGCCCGGAGGTGGAGATTCCGGAACGCTCGTTCTACGATCAGATTCCTAACATGAACCTGTATGTCGAGAGCAAGAACCCGGAGACGGGTATGCTGTACGGGATGATTATCTACGACCTGAGCAAGGGCATGGACAATTCGCGCGTGATAATGGCCGATTCGGGGCGATTCAATTTCACGGAGGACCGTACGCGCCTCTTCCTGAGCCTACACTCGGGCGAGATGTTCGAGAACATGCGGGATAATTCGCTGGGCGCCACCTCACAACGCTATCTGCCTTTCCGACGGGAGGAATTCAAGGACAAGGATATTTACTTTCCGTTCGACATGAACTTCAACCGTATGGATGAATCGACCATGCGTGCGCAATACATAGGCCAGAACGTGAGCGAACTGCGCCACTCCATAGACTCTATTCAGGAAAGAATCGACTCGGTGGGGGGCGAATACGGGCGCGAGCTGAAATCGCAGCAGATCCTCGGCAGCCGGGCAGCTTTCGGGGAAGCGCCACGGGAATCGCGCTTCGCGGGGCTGAGTGCGGAGGAACTGGACTCGCTCTGGAACGGCCCCACCCCATCGCTGGCCAAGAGCTATCTCAACCAGGCGCTGGCAAAAGTGCGCCGCAACAAACAGGAATACGAATACCGGGCCATGGCTTTCGCCGAGCAGGAGAAGCTGATGCGCCGCCACGACATAGAGATGCAGAAGAAGTTCACGCTGTCTTTCGCATGCCTGATTTTCTTCTTCATCGGTGCTCCGCTGGGAGCGATTATCAAGAAGGGCGGCCTGGGAACGCCGCTGGTGATTTCGGTGCTTCTGTTCATCGTGTACTATATCATCGACAACACCGGCTACAAGATGGCCCGTGACGGGAAAATTGCCGTATGGGCAGGTATATGGCTCAGTAGCGCGGTGCTCCTGCCTATGGGAGTATTCTTTACTTACAAGGCCGTGGGGGATTCGGCTGTATTCAACCTGGATGCCTACCGGGCTTTCTTCCGCAAACTTCTGGGCAAGGAAGGGAAGCGTACGCTGACGCTGAAGGAGGTGCACATGGAGGATACGGAGCCGACGGAAGCCCGCAGGCGTCTGGAAGCCTTCGGAGCGCTTGTGGACGAGACCGGCAATCGGCTTGCAGGCATGTCGCGGTTGAAACGGCGGCTGCGTCAGGGGCGCATGATGGCACCGGTGAAGGAGGCGATGGAGGGACTGATCGATTATCTTTCGAACACGGAAAGCAAGTATGTGATCGGATTGCTGAATGAATATCCGTTCTCGCCCCGGGCCGGAAAAATCGATGTCCTGAAGCACACGACCGAGGCATTGCTGAAACTATACGACGATACGAACATAGAGAAACAAACCCAAGATATACAAGAGAAGGAACTATGATAAAGCTCGATACAATAGAAGAAGCCATTGAGGATTTCCGTCAGGGCAAGATGGTGATAGTGGTCGATGACGAAGACCGCGAGAACGAAGGCGACATCATTGTCGCTGCCGAGAAGATAACACCGGAGCAGGTGAACTTCATGCTGAAAAACGCCCGAG
>CAZBNM010000014.1:0-37992 GCA_964493495.1 uncultured Bacteroides sp. | reverse complement strand
TCTTGTCGGTAAGTTCCTTAATCGCGTCCTGTTGGTATTGCAATGTTTTCATTCCGCGCCTCCTTTCTCAAACAGTCCTCCGAGATTATCTTCTTCGCCGGCGGTGGCGAGAACATCTTCGTTGGTTTCGTCAATGGGTTTATTCTTGCGCTTCGGCAATATGCGCTTATATGTGTTGTAAATAGCTTGCGGCAGAGCGCAAAGTTCCACCTTGTCAATTACAGGCTCAAAACTTGCCTCCCACGGGTCCTCGCTCGGCGAGAAAACATAAACCTTGATTTTGGTATCGGTTTCGATTTGCTCTATCATCTTGACTATTTCATCTACATATCGCTCATCGTAGATTATGAGCATTTTCTTTCCCTCGTCTGCGAAATAGCGGTAGATATTTTTGAACGTCGGCATACCTGCAAACTGCTTCTGCTCAGCATATAGGTTTTCCTTTATGCTGAGCATATCGGTTGAGAGCGCAACGAGCCGGCGCATATTCTTAGTGGAGCGGCTGCGACCTACAAAGTCTGTGCGATAGTAGCGAAGATTATTGTTGGTTAATCCAGCCGTTTTTCCAAATCCATTAATCACATTACTTAATCGAGGGAATGTTTTAGTTTCACAAATTCTATTTTCATTATTGGTTACAGCAATGAATGTGCGTTTACCTAAATCCTCTGAATTAATACTCATTACGGCATGACCTGTGCTACCAGAACCTGCGAAGAAATCAAGTACAATACAATTCTTGTCAAAACAAAGTGAAACAATACGCTTAATTAAGGAAATTGGTTTTTTCCCCGAGGGGAAAGCAATACCACCTTCTTTGGAAACAGATGACCAACTCAAATCTGACCATAGAGTTCCGATTTTTTCAAGTTTATAGACACCATCGGGGGCAAGACTACAAGTATATTTGAGATAGCTAACAAGTCTTTTGGTGTCGCCAATAAAACCGACTTGAGTCAATTTCCCTTTATTTCTACCGCTTACAGGGACATATTCTGCTATGTATAATCCATCTCCTGACACAGCGTTTGCGACACGTTGCCTAATGGATGTTTGAGCATTCTCCGTAGTGAAAATTTTGTCTATATACTCTAAGTATATATCTTCTTCAGATTTATTCAATTTCTTAGCAAGAGAAGATACAGATACAATTTCATAGCCTTTCACTTCATAAATCTTAATCTCTTCTCCATTCCCTGCTTCAGTAGAAGTAATATATTTTTTTTCCCCTGGATTTAACATCACATTAGTATAAGACCATGTAATGCCTTTTTCTTTTTTATCCATTATATAATCATATAATGGTGTTGCTGATTTTGGGAAATTTAATTCGACTTCATTTGCAGATTTTGCATAAATAAGAATGTATTCAATGTTTTTCTTGAATTTCTTATCTTCTCCGCCACCTGAAGCTCCTGATGATGCTTTGGATTTTACAGAGATACAATTAATAAAATTTTGGTAACCAAAAATTTCATCGCACAATAGTTTTAATGCCGCTTGCTCAGTATCGTCAACAGATATACAAATAAATCCATCTCGTTTAAGCAATTTTTTAGCAATTGATAATCGCTTCTTCATAAATGATAACCATTTAGAGTGTCTGAAATCGTCATCAGAATCAACATAGGCATCATTATAGTAGAAGTCCTTGTTGCCGGTGTTGTATGGAGGATCAATATAGATAACATCAATCTTGCCGGCGTGGGTGTAGGCGAGAGTGGAAAGAGCTTCGAGATTGTCGCCCTCGATCAGTATATGATTGGGTGCATCAGTACCGCCCTCTGTGAGAGCCTTGGATTTATCTTCGACAAGTACAGGCAGCTCGTCGCGTAGACGTTCTTCAACATCTTCAGGCTTATCTTCCCACACAAGTCCATAGGTCTTGGTCTTATTGAGCAAGCCGAGCAATGCCGACCGTTCTTCATCGGTTAGCCCCTCTATAGAGCGTATACGCTCGGCAAGTTTATGCAGTTCAGTCGCTTTCACTGTAATGGCAAAACTTTTGTCGCCGATTACCCCATTGCGACTGAGTAACAAAAAAAGCGTAGGTATCTGTTACCGTTGCTATCTTCGGACAGGGAACCTGGCAAGAACCTTGACAGCCAATAGCAACGCAGAACCCACGCCTATGCAGATACCCCAAACCCACTCCATGCCGGTTAAGGCATAGAATGAGCCCGGATAGGTAAATACATACCCGTGAGCGCCCACTTTGCAATATTCTTGACTGTCGTTCTTAAACTGCCAGGTTTTCGTCCGACAAGAATAAAGCGCGAGTAAACGCCTTTTATTTTATCCTCCCGCCTCGCTTCCGCTCTCGGAAGACGCTCGGCGTGAGTTTATCGACAAAGGTACGAAATTTTTTAAGAGCCTTTCCCATAATATATGTTAAGGCTCTAAGCTTCCACTCATATTTTTTGAGATTTCAATCTTCTTCGGCGCGACGGCCGTTGCGGAGGAGCTGGGGGAGCTTGGCGCGGCGGATGGCGCTTCCGCGGAAGAGTTCGATATAGCGTGCGTGGTCCAGCGACGCCACGTCCCTTGCTGTTTTAAGCTCGCGTAGCTCAGCCCGCGGAGCAAATTCGGCTAAGAAGGGCCCTGTATAGTCTTGTCGGTTGAATGGACATGCATCCTGACATATGTCGCAGCCGTATATTCTCCGCCCGCGCAGATGTACAAATCCCGGAAGCTCTGCCTCGCGGTTTTCAATCGTGTGATATGAATAACAGCGGCGCGCATCCACGCCTTGCGCGTCCAATGCCTGTCCCGGACACGCGTCCACGCAGCGTGTGCAGTCGCCGCACGGATCCGATTCGAAGTTCATCGATGGGTCCGCAGGGAGCTCGGCGGTTGTGAGGATTTCTGCAAGAAACACTCGCGACCCAATTCCCGGTACGATCAGCATCGAGTTTCGCCCTATGAATCCGAGCCCGGCGCGCGCGGCCCACAGGCGTTCGTGGATTGGTGCAGTATCCACGCATATGCGCGTCTCAGCCCCGGGGAACAAATTCCGGATAAGAGTGCACACAGGCTCTAGCCTGCTCCGCAGGACATCATGATAATCAGCCCCGAGAGCATAATCAGCGAAAAGCGGATGTCGGCTTTCCCCCGACGGCAGCCTGTAGCTGAATGCGAGTGAAATAACCGTCTTTGTGCCTTCCAGCAGGCTTGCCGGATTCCTTCGCAGGTCCTGATAGTTTTCGAGATATGCCATGGAGGCATGCCGCCCCTCGGACAGCCATGAGGCATATCGGTGAGTGGATTCCTCGCCCAGATCGCAGGCCTTGGCAAAGCCTGTGGCGCACGCCCCGGCCCCGAAACATGCCTCGCGCACGGACTCACTCGGGGAGACGTTCGAATTCATACCCTTGCTCTAAGAGCCATTCGATAGCACGCGGAAGGGCCCAGCGCATACGCGGCGAGGCCTTTATCGAGTCGTGAAAAACTATAATAGACCCATTGCGCGCATAGCGGCGCACACGCTCCAGCACCTCCTCCGGCCGTAGCCCGGCCGAATAGTCGCGAGTCACAAGATCGTACATTATCAGGCGGTAGCGCTTCCTTAGCTCTGAACTCTGCCCGGGCTTGAGCAGGCCGTGTGGAGGACGGAATAGCCCCGAGCCGATTAACTCATGCGCTTCGGCTACATCCGCAAGATAGAGAGGAGCTGTAGTGCGGATGCCCTGCAGATGATGCATGGTGTGATTGCCCACGCTGTGTCCGCGGCGACGCACCTCCTCAAGCAGACCCGGATAGCGCCGAACGTTGTCGCCAACCATGAAGAAGGTTGCTTTCACACCGTAGCGGTCGAGAGTGTCGAGCACCCATGGAGTTTCCTCCGGCACCGGACCGTCATCAAAGGTCAGGAAAACTGTCTTCCCGGCGGCCGGGCGATTTACTCGCCATATGCCGCCGGGAAAGAACATCCGGTATAGTCGCGGTGGACGCGCTATGGGATCGTAGTACAGCATCAGTTCGTCACAGCCAGCCACTGGCCCGCAGTGAGGCGTCCTTCGGACAGCACGCGGTTGCTGATCTCCATGGGATCGAGCCCCGTGCGCTTGTGCAGCCTCAGCAGTCCGATGCATTGGCCGATAAGGCGTTCGCTGCCCGTGAGCTGATCCATGTGGGCCTCGAGATCTTCGGCGGTAAGGCCGGATGCATAGATGACGGGCGATACGCTGAGCAGATCGTTGATCGAGAGACTGTGGATCATCGCGCGGCCATCAAGATCGTCCGCCGGCAGTCGGTCCAGCAGTTCAACCATATTGGCCAGGCCGATGGATGCGCTCAGATACTGAAGCGCATTGCGCTCCGCCGAGCCCATCGACGCCACTTCGCCCGGCGTCAGAGTCGTGGCGTATTTCACAAGTTGGGCGTTGCGGCGGTTCTCCGACTCAAGAATCTCGCGTGCACGGCTCAGGTCTTCGGGCCGTCCGTCCTCCACATACAGGTCTATGTAAGTCTGCGCAAGGAACAGCGCCGATAGTGCGTCGTACTTCATGGCTCGTGCCGGCAGCTTCTCCTCAAGCAGAGTCAGGAGGATTCGGCCCATGTCGCGTTGGTTCTGAGGTTCTGCGAATCCGGCTTTTACGGCAGCTTCCTTGGCCGCCGCGGAAGCGGGAATGTCGGTGCCCCCTGCTATGAGGCTCTCGGCAGTGGTGAAGAGCGCATTGCGCATCGTCGATACCATGCGTCGCACAGTCTCGTCGAGATAGAGCTTGTCCGAGTCAGGCGCATCCAGGCCGCCCCAGCGGAATGAGCCCACGATATTCACGAATGCCTTGTCCGCCGTTGGATCCAGTTCCGCTCCAGCAAAGGGAGTCACTTCATAGGCCAGACCCGTCGATGAGAGATAGGGGTTCATGCCCAGATAGTAGCTCGAAGGCACAGTCGTGGCGAAGTAAACCGGGCGCTCCCAGTTGCCGCGCACCGAATTATCCACGATATCAAGCGAGAGAGTCTTGCTCTGGTTGAGGCCCGAGGAAGAGGACAGGTCCACATTTATATCGCGCAGATAGGGCGTGAGGAACAGCGAGTCCAGTGCTTCCGCGCCGAGCGAATAGCGCTGCAACGCCCGGGCTTTATCCACAGGTATATACAGCCGTCCGGATTCGAGGTAGGGCGCGCCGTAGCGCTTCGCATCCGAAGCGTAGAGTGCCCGCAGAGCCGAGTCGGCCGGTGCGGCAGTATTCGAGCGCGGAATAACGAAGCTCCAGCCGAGACGTTCGTAGGCATAGTCCGAGGGGGTGGCAGTCATAGGTACGGGATTGGCGTCATAGGCCGGAATCGAAAGCTGGTTCGCATACCAGTCCGTGGTGAGATACGAGAGGTTCACCACACGCACATCAGTCCGGAAGCCCTCCACCTCCTGCGCATACCAAAGCGGGAAAGTGTCGTTGTCGCCGTTAGTGAAGATAATGCCGCCCGGGTCGACACTCGAAAGATAGTTCATGCCGAAGTCGCGGGCTGTATAGCGCCCCGAGCGGTCATGATCATCCCAGGTCTGCGACACCATTTGCAGGGGCACGAAAAGCCCGAGCGCCACAGCCACAACCGTACTTGCGATTGCCACATTGCGCGAGGGCTCCGCAGCGGATTCAGCCCCGGCTTTGCCCTTGGGCGTAAACAGCGAGCGGATCATCATCGCCACAGCCGGAACTCCAAGCCCTATCCAGATGGCGAACGCATAGAACGAGCCCGCGAAAGCATAGTCGCGCTCGCGCGGCTGCCCCGGCGTCTGGTTCAGATACAGCACGATGGCTATGCCCGTCATGAAGAACAGGAAGAACACCACCCAGAACTGCTCAATGCCCCGGTGCGCGTTGCCGCACCCGCGGTGCATCGCCAGAGCCTGCCACAGCAGTCCCAGGAGCCCCAGAATCAGCGGAAGCATATAGAACACGTTGTGGCCCTTGTTGTCCTTGCCGAATTCATCGGGCAGTTCGCTCTGGTCGCCCAGTCGCATGTTGTCGATAAACGGAATACCCGAAATCCAGTTGCCCAGATGCGGCTCGCCGTTACCTTGGATGTCGTTCTGGCGTCCCGCGAAATTCCACATGAAGTAGCGCCAGTACATATGGTTCAGCTGGTAGTTGATGAAGTAGCGCAGGTTCACGCCGAAGCCAGGTTTCCACACAGCCTTCTCCTCCACCGGATTCCCCATGTCGTCGCGTGCCGTCACGATCGTCTCCATATGGTTGAGATAGGGCATCACCTCCGTCAGAGGCGCATAGCCCTGCGTAGCCCACTGCTCGCGCTTGGCTGCCGGAATCTCGTTGATATCCGGCGTCGTATACACCGCCCAGCTCTTGTAGCCGTTCACGTGTGCGTAGCCCGACTGCGGATCGATGCTGTATATGCGTGTGAACCACATGTCCATATCCGGATTCGTCTCGTAGTTAGGACGCTCCACCTCTTGCACATATTTGTCCGGCTGCGAGGGGTCCGTCTTCACAACCTTGGTGTACTGGCGCACCGGCGTCGAGTTTACGCCCCCGCGTTCATTGCGGAGATACCCGTCCACCGGAGACGTGCGCGGACGCCCGTAGTCATCCACCGGCACATAGAACATGCCCGATCCTTCGGGATATTCCTCCATCAGCACCTCCTCCGCAAAAGCCGTGCCCTTGAACAGCGGACGTTCGCCATACTGCTCGCGGTTGAGGTAGGAAGCCAGCGCGAACACATTGTCCGGCGCGTTCTGGTTCATGGGCGTATTGGCCGACGCGCGCACCAGAAGCAGCGCATACGACGAATAACCCACGAAAATCACGAAGATGCTCAGCGCGATCAGATTGAAAATACGCACCGGCACCTGCGGGCAGAAGAACAGCAGCCAGCACCCCAGAGCCACCGTGAGCGTTGCCCCCAGGAGAGCCCCGTGGCCTATGAACAGCATGCCCGAAAGCACGATGCAGATGAAAAACGACCACTTGATGGCCCCGGCCGACCGCTGGGCATTGATAGAATAGATAGCCCAGATGAAAGCCGCCACGACGATGATGCCGTAGACAAGCACGCCCATATTGTAGCCCATGCCCAGCCCGTTCACGCACAGCAGCTCGAACCACTGTGCCACCTTCACGAAGCCCGGAACAAGACCGTAGAGTATCGCACCCACAATCAGCGCCGAGAGGCCCAGCGTGATCAGCGACCCCTTGGCCGTCGGTGCTTTCCATTTACGGTAGTAGAATATCAGCCCTAAGGCCGGGATACACAGCAGGTTCAGCAGGTGCACCGCAATCGACACGCCTATCACATAAGCTATCAGCACCAGATAGCGGTCCGCATGCGGCTGATCCGCACGGTTCTCCCATTTCAGCATCAGCCACACAACCAGCGCCGTACAGAAGCTCGAGAAAGCATATACCTCGCCCTCGACGGCCGAGAACCAGAACGTATCGCTCCACGTGTAAGCCAAAGCCCCGCAGAGCCCCGCGCCCATGATCAGCGCCATGCGCAGAGGCGGAATCTCCGTCGCGTCGTCGCGCACCAGCAGCTTCCGCGCAAAATGGGTGATCGTCCAGAACAGAAGCAGTATCGTGCCCGCGCTAAGCAGTGCGCTCATGGAGTTCACGGCTATGGCCGCGCGCGATATGTCGTTGCCGAAGAGCGTAACGAAAAAGCGAGCCGCAAGCATGAAGATCGGGTTGCCCGGCGGATGGCCCACTTCGAGTTTCGCCCCCTGCGAGATAAACTCCGGGCAGTCCCAGAAACTGGCCGTCGGCTCAAGCGTCAGCAGATATGTCACCGCCGCCACCGCAAAGCACACCCAGCCAAGCGTGTTGTTGACAAGATTGTATTTCTTCATCGATGATAGTTTAACGGGCACAAAGATACGAAAATGGCGTCGAATTCCGACGCCATTTAACGTTATTTATTTGCTCCGCTTCGGACGCATCGTATGTTTCCGGAGCACCATCGCCGTCCGGGGCGGCATATACAGCCGCAGCCATTCCACGCCGTGCGGCGTGTACAGCGGATCCGGCTTCGTGAAATGCTCCACCGACACATCGATGTTGCCGAAGCCGCCGTAGGCCGGGTCATCCGAGCTGAGCACTACCGAGTACACACCTCCCGGAGCAAGTATGCCGTAGTCCGAGAAAGCCTTCGTGGGACTGAAGTTGAACACGAACACCAGATCCCCGCGCATGAACGCCAGCACCTGATCGTCGTCCTTCTCCCAGAGCTTCCGCACAGGCAGCTTCTCGAAACCGTACACTTCGCTCACCTCCTTTATCATCGCATTGTCAAAAGCGTTCAGGAAGCGGTATTGCAGATCCTCGCGGTCCACCAGCTCCCACTGGCGCCGCGCATACTTGTAGCTCCAGCCGTTGCCCTCGCGCGGGAAGTCTATCCATTCCGGATGGCCCCATTCGTTGCCCATGAAGTTGAGGTAGCCACCGTTGATGGTCGCGAGTGTCACAAGGCGTATCATCTTGTGAAGCGCTATGCCGCGGGTCACCGCCGGATTCTGGTCCCCGACCATCATGTGCCAGTACATCTCCTTGTCGATCAGTCGGAAAATCACTGTCTTGTCGCCCACCAAGGCCTGGTCGTGGCTCTCCACATAGGAAATCGTTTTCTCGTCCGCACGACGGTTTGTCAGCTCCCAGAAGATGGAAGTCGGATGCCAGTCATCGTCCCGCTTTTCCTTCAGCGTCTTGATCCAGTAGTCCGGAATACCCATCGCCATGCGGTAGTCGAAGCCTATGCCTCCATCCTTGAACGGAACGGCCAGGCCCGGCATGCCGCTCATCTCCTCCGCGATCGTTATCGCATCCGGCCGAAGCTCGTGTATCAGCTTGTTGGCAAGCGTCAGATAGGTTATGGCATTCGTGTCCTGACCCCCGTCGTAGTAGTCGCCATAGCCTCCGAACGCCTTCCCCAGGCCGTGATCATAGTAGAGCATCGACGTCACGCCGTCGAAGCGGAAGCCGTCGAAGTGGTATTCCTCCAGCCAGAACTTGCAGTTGGAGAGCAGGAAGTGGAGCACCTCGTTCTTGCCGTAGTCGAAGCATAGCGAATCCCATGCCGGATGCTCGCGCCGGGCCGCGTCAGGGTAGAAGTACAGATCCGGCGTACCGTCAAGACGTGCCAGGCCCTCGGCCTCGTTTTTCACCGCATGCGAATGCACTATATCCATGATCACCGCGATACCCGCCTTGTGCGCATCGTCGATCAGCGCCTTCAGCTCATCCGGTGTCCCGAAGCGGCTCGAGGCCGCGAAGAAATTGGACACATGGTAGCCGAAAGAGCCGTAGTAGGGATGCTCCTGGATAGCCATGATCTGTATGGCATTGTAACCGTCCTTGGCAATGCGGGGCAGGATGAGGCGCCGGAACTCATCGTAGGTTCCCACGCCCTCGCGGTCCTGGGCCATGCCTATATGGCATTCGTATATCAGCAGAGGCTCCGTATCCGGCCGGAAATCCTTCACCTTCCAGCGGTAGGGCTTCGCCGGCGCGTACACTTCAGCCGAGAATATATGTGTCTCCGGATCCTGCACCACGCGCGTTGCGTAAGCCGGTATGCGTTCGCCCTGCCCCCCGGGCCATTCCACAAGCATCTTGTAGAGCTGACCGGGCTTGATGGCATCAGCCGGGAACGTCGCTTCCCACACGCCGTCGCTGCCCGCAATGCGGTGCAGCGCGTAAGCCTCATCCTTCTTCCAGCCCGAGAAATCGCCCGTAAGCGTAATGGCCGTTGCACCGGGAGCCCATTCGCGGAACACCCAACGGCCCCCGCGAAGCTTGTGCAAGCCGAAGTATTTGTGTGCGTTGGCAAATTCCGATAGGTCCTTCGAGGCCGTCAGGAGTTCCTTCTCCTTGCGCAATACGTCCTCGTGCCGCCCTTCGATCGCATCCGTATAAGGCTCGAGCCACGGGTCGTTGCGTAGTATTTTCAGTTTGCGTTTCATGTCGTATGCTGTGGGGGTTTAGTTACCACAAACTTACAGAAAATTTCCGAGCAAAACGGGAACTTTAACATACTTTAGTCTTTTTTTGACCGACCTATGACGTATCTTTGTCCCCGGAAACAATCCGTCAAGCCATGAAAAAGCATTTGTTCGCCCTTGCCGCTGCCCTTCTGGCCGGCTTTGCAATCCTCCATGCCGAGGATGCCCCCGAAAAACCCTGGAAGTATGTCGACGCCTCCGAACTGCGCGTCATCAACAAAGGATGGGACAATACCCTCGGCCCCTACACCCGTATACCCGCCACACTCAAAGATAGCGTCCGTCCCGACCTTTGGGAGCGCGCTCAGTGCTCCTCGGGCATAGGTGTCCGCTTCGCCACAAACTCCTCCCGCATAGGCGTCCGATACAACCTCCTCTGGAACACACACCTCATCCATATGGCCGATACCGGCCTCAAGGGCACCGACCTCTATGTCTGGGAAGGCGACAGCGTCTGGCGTCACGCCAATACCAACCGCCCCTATATCGTCAAAGGCCATGAGGACGAAAAGCTCGTCGAATCCGTATATGTGAGCAATCTCGACACCACACGCATGACCGAATACATGGTCTACTTCCCGCTCTACGATGGCGTCACAAAGCTCGAAATAAAGGTCGACTCACTCTCCGAGATTATTCCCGGTTCCACAGAGCTGATACGCCCCGACGAGAAAATCGTTGCCTATGGCACAAGCATCCTCCAGGGTGGCTGCGCATCGCGCACAGGCATGGCCCCCACTAACATCATCAGCCGCGAGCTTAATGCCGAGGTCGTAAATATCGGTATCAGCGGCGAGGGAAAGATGGATCAGTGCATGGCCCGCGAGATGGTCAAGATTCCCGCAAAGCTCTTCCTCCTCGACCCCGTGCCAAACTGCACCGAAATGATGTGTGATACACTCACCTACGACTTCGTCCGCATCTTCCTCGAGGAGCGCCCCGACGCCGCAGTCGTCATGCTCGAAGGTCCTATGTATCCTTACGCCAGATATGACCGGTTCTTCGGTAACTATCTGCCCAAGAAGAACGCCGCTTTCCGTCGCAACTACGATCGCCTCCGTGCCGACTATCCCGAGGCTCGGCTATATTACGTCACATCCGAAGGTCTCGACGGCCCTGAAGACGACGGCACTGTCGATGGCATTCATCTCACCGACCTCGGATTCCGCCACTACGCCGACAAGATGACCCCCATCCTCCGCGAAATCCTCGAAGAGAAAAAATAGTCACATATCCTTGTAGAATATTTGAATCAGCGCAGGAGCTTCAGCTCCGCTTTATCCGAATAATTCGGAGTGCGAGCCTAAGCGCACAAGGATTATTTCATCTGTGTGAGGATCCATCCATATCAGTAGAAAATCCCCCTCGATGTGACATTCCATGTGTCCGGCATAATCTCCCGTCAGTGGATGCGGTCGGTTCTCCTCCGGAATCGCTTGTTCGTTTTGTAAGAGCTCAAGTATTCTAAACAGCTTCTCTACCTTTTTGGGATTATTGCGGAAACGTTTATAATCCTTTTTGTATTGTCCCGTAGGCTTGAGCTTTTTCATAGCTCCATGGATTTTTCCATTGCTTCGATGGAGCTAAGGTCTATGGGGGCTTCTTTGCGCATTGCTTCGCTCTCTGCTTCACGCATTGCCGAAAGTGTCGTGGCGTTGGGTTCGTGGTAAGCTGCGTCAAGAAGAACTGTCTCAACGTAGTTGTTCAGACTCCTGTTCTGGCGTTTTGCAAGCTGCTTAAGCCGCTCTATAAGCTCTATCGAAAGACGGAAGCTTTGGTTTTTCTTTAGTGCTATATCCATAGTCGTATTATTTTAGGCTGCAAAGATACTGTAAATGTATTACAAAAACAATATCCCTGCAGCCTAAGTTCTTGGATTAGCCCCGCATTATCCGCTTTGCTTCTCGGTGTGCCTGCGAATCCTCTGTCTGCTGTAGGGACATGCCTCCGGCATGTCTGCAACGGAGAATATTTGAATCAGCGCAGGAGCTTCAGCTCCGCCACTGCCCTCCTTTACTTGATTCTCTCTTTGCTTTTATCTGTGCGCCGGCGAAGCCGACTGCATCTCCACAAGGCGTCGGTAGTGCCCCGCAGCCTCCGGTCGCATCAGTTCCTCGTGCGTCCCTTTTTCGATGATCCGACCCTCCGACAGCACACATATCATGTCCGCATTCCGGATGGTCGACAGGCGGTGCGCTATCACCAGCGTCGTCCGGTCCGCCATCAGACGCTCCAGCGCTTCCTGCACCAGAGCCTCGCTTTCCGAGTCAAGGGCCGACGTCGCTTCGTCAAGGATCAGCACCGGAGGATTCTTAAGTATCGCACGCGCTATCGAAAGACGTTGGCGCTGACCCCCCGATAGCCTGCACCCGCGGTCCCCGATCACTGTATCGTAGCCATCCTCCGTGGCCATGATGAACTCGTGCGCGTTCGCAATCCGCGCCGCACGTTCCACCTGTTCCGGCGTCGCGTTTTCCACGCCGAAGGCTATGTTGTTGAATATAGTGTCGTTGAAAAGTATAGCCTCCTGATTCACATTACCCATCAGCGACCGCAGCTCCCGAACCCGCAGACCGCGGATGTCGCGGCCCCCGATCGTCACGCGGCCCGCTGTCGGGTCGTAGAAGCGCGGAATAAGGTCCGCAAGCGTGCTCTTCCCCGAGCCCGACTGGCCCACCAGCGCCACCGTCGCCCCCGCCGGGATGTCCAGCGTGATGTCTTTCAGCACTTCTGTCGCCCCGCCGTCGTAGCTGAAGGTCACGTTCTCAAGCCGTAGGTCCGTCTTCTCCGGAAGCCCTTCCGGTGACGTCGGGTCCTTGATCGGATTGTCCGCGTTCAGGATCGCGTCTATGCGGGTCATCGATGCAAGACCCTTCTGTATCGCGTACGCCGCCTTCGAAAGGTCTTTCGCCGGATTGATGATGCTGTAGAAAATCACCATATAGTAGATGAATTTCGGTGCCGTCATATCCGTGTGCCCGTTCAGGATCAGGCTGCCCCCGAACCAGAGGATGATCGCTATGGCGGTCGTCCCTAACAGCTCGCTCATCGGGTGAGCAAGCTGCTGACGTCGGGCCACCGAATTGCTCAGACGGAAAAAGCGCTCGTTCTCCCGCCGGAAACGGTTCCGCACCTTGTCCTCCGCGTTGAAGGCCTTGATCACGCGCAGGCCGCCTAAAGTCTCCTCGATATTGCTCATCAGCACCCCCCACTGGTTCTGGTTCTCAAGCGACGAACGCTTCAGCCGCGATCCGACCCGACCCATCACAAGCCCCGCCAGTGGAAGCAGGATAAACACAAACAGCGTCAGCTGCCACGACAGCGCAAGCATCATCGCCAGACACACGATTATCATTACCGGATTCTTGAACATCATGTCCAGCGACGCCATCACCGAATTCTCAAGTTCAGCCACATCGCCGCTCATGCGCGCCATGATATCGCCCTTGCGCTCAACCGTGAAGAACCCTATCGGAAGCACCGTCACCTTGCTGTAGAGATGGTTGCGTATATCACGCACTATTCCCGAGCGCAGAGGGATGATGAAGTACGAGCTCAGGTAAGTCACTCCCGTCTTCAGCGCCGTCATCAGCACCAGCAGTCCCGCAAGAATAGCCAGCGTCATCGACGGCCCGAAGTGTGCTATGCTGTCCTGCGTGTAGTAGTAGAAATTGTTCACCACCACATCTTTCAGCGGTGCGCTCCCGATCGGCATGAATTCATACACATCCTCGCGGATTTTGAATAGCATCTCCAGAATGGGGATTATCAGCGCGAAGGAAAAGAGCGTAAGTAGGGCCGCCAGAATATTGAAGAAGATATTCAGCAGCAGATATTTCTTATATGGCGGCACGAAGCGCCGCAGTACGGCGAAAAATTCTTTCATTTGTCGGTTCTCTGCTTGGTTTCTTTTGTCTTGAAGGCTATGTTTGCCTGCTTGTGGTCTGCGCCCGGATGTGTTTTCAGACGCAGCGTCTGCGGAAAGAGATTATTGGCGCGCTTGCCTAAATTCTTCGCGAAGCCTATGGGCGCGCCGCCCGCGGCCGTCAGAACAACGATTCCGTGTGGAGTCCCCTCAGGCAGCGTGAGGCTTTCACCGTGGAGATAGTCCAGGGCAGCCGCCTCTTCAAGTTCCACCCGCGCAAAGGCCTCCGGACGAAGCTCCCGGCTGAGCGCCAGAGCATGGGCCGGCGATATGTCGCGCCCCTTCATGCTCCCCAGTGCCGTGCCGCACAACCGAAGGTGCAGATGCTCCGTTAGAGCCGGGATTATGTCCCTGAGTTCGGGCGGCACCGCCGTAAAACTTCCGTCAGGCATCGGCGCAACCTGATAATCCGGCCCTAAGGCGCGTCGGCATAATTCTGTAATCTGTGGATCGGGCTTCGCCTGCCTTTCATTTCGCGATCCCTTGCGTGGATTCTTTCGTTTGTCTGTTCTTGCACGCTTTCCTGATGTTGGCTCCTCCGGTTTCCGGAGCGCTGCTATGAATAGCCCCTCTCCGTCGATAAATCCCGGCATGAAGCGATAGGTGTTCGGCTCAAGGCTCACAGGGCCCTCCGTTTCCTCGATCGTACGCAGCGGCGTGGGGATTGCGCCCAGTTCATTCTCCGCCCACGCCACGTTGTCCTCGTTCTCCTCGCGGCTGAAAGTGCAGGTGCTGTATATCAGATAGCCGCCCGGGCGTAGTGCCTCCCACACATTCCCTAAAATCTCACGTTGCAGCCTCGCACACTCCGATACAAGTGCCGCACTCCATTGCGCTATAGCCTCCGGCTCCTTGCGCATCATCCCTTCCCCGGAGCATGGCGCATCCACGGCAACTATGTCGAAAACTTCAGGCAGCTCCCTGAAGGCAGCCGTGTCGCCGTTTGAAACAACAACCCCCGGTGCCCCCCATTTCTCTATGTTTTCAACCAGAATCCCCGTGCGCCGGCGGTCGTATTCATTGGCCACAATCACTGATCCCTTCGGGAGAGCCTCTACAGCGGCGATAGTCTTTCCCCCGGGAGCAGCGCAGGCGTCGAGATAGCGCAGAGCCCCGCCCCCCGAAGCCTCGGCAAGTTCGCCCGCAACCGCCGAGAGAGCCATTGAGGACGCATCCTGAACATAATATAGCCCCGCATGCCACGCCGGATCAAATGCAAACACCGGACGCTCCCCCGACACATAATGCCCGTCGCCCCCGCTGCGCGCCACAGCCTCCGCGCATACGCCGCTTCCGGCTTCCGCGCCTTTGCCGTGGTTCAGGCGCACGGCCGCCCGAGCCTGCCCACCTTCCCGCAGTGCGTTCAGAAGCCTCTCGGCACGCATAGTCCCTAATTCCCTCTCTACGCGTGCCTCGAATTCGGCAGGCAGCTTACGCGTCTCTGTCATAGCCGTCCCTCCAGAATTGCAATAGCCTCCGGTCGGAGATACGGAACCTCCACCACATACGGACACTCGTAATTCGGATGAAAAACTCCTAAGTGCGCGTCTTGCACATCTATTCCGTATTCCGTCTCCAGAATATAGCGGTAGAGACTCAGCTGCAGCGCGTAATGCCAGTAGGACGTATCCTCTATATGGGCCACCTCCGGCCGCAGACCGCACTTATGCCCGTAGGCCTCGCGCACGACCCGGCCGTCCTTCACTACTTTCGACGACCGTTTCCAGTCCCATAGATGATAACCCGTCTCGTCCACAGCTAAAAAATCAAGCGTCCCTGCAACACGGAAACGTTCGCTGTAAATGCGCCATTCCGAGCGGAAAGGCTTCAGCTCGCGCCCCATGGCGAAACGACGGAAATGGCCGAAAGCTTTGTCCATTGACGTTTCAGGCTCCGGTTCAAGTCCTAAGTAGTGCCGCTCGATATTGTCGTGCAGCCAAGTCCCGAGTTCGCTGGCTCTCCGTCCGTTTTCTGCCCATTCCCGCAGGATTTCCTCTGCCGTGTGCGTGGGTGTGGCCTTGCGCCGGGCCCAGTATTCCGCATCAAATGACTCGAATAGGCTCTCAACTATAGTTGTCACCGAATCGCATAATTCCCGCGTCGCGTCTTCTCGCAACACATGATAGCTGTGGGTCTCGGCATCGAACTGTAGTCGGCAGTCCCGCGGATGCGTATTCGCTTCATTATAATTCATCTTGCAAAAATACACAAAAAATACGACATACAAAACCGAAAATTCACTACCTTTGTCTCCATGTACCGCCCCCTCGAAACAACCCCCGTGCGCTATCGGAATGTGCAGTCCGCAGCCATCGACCTTCTCCGGTTCCCGCTGGCGGTTCTGGTCGTGATCGACCATGCATGCCCATGGACCGTAGCCATCCCGGAGGCTTCCTTTCCCCTGCTGTCTGCCACAGGCCTGCTGAATGTTTTCTTCATTCTATGCTCCAATGTAATCGGCAATCTCGCGGTCCCTTGCTTCTTCCTTATTTCCGGTTTTCTCTTTTTCCGCTCGATGCCCGGGTTCGACTTCCGTGCCTGGCGCGCACGGATGAAGCGCAGGATACTCCACCGCATGGTCCCCTACATGCTCTGGAATCTTCTTCCATTCGCCTTCTGTCTCCTTTATGGTGTCTTGGGATTTCTGCGCTCGGGACTTCCCGACTCTATACCCGAAGACCTGCGACACGCCGATCTTTACCGCATCCTTTGGGAGTGGGGCACATGGGGAGGCTCCGTCCACAACATCTTCGGAATACCAATCTGCAATTCCGGTCCCTACAACGCTCCACTCTGGTTCATGCGCGACCTCTTCGTCATGATGTTTCTCTCGCCCGTCATATACCTCATTGTGCGCTACTTGCGTCTCTGGGGCCTGGCGCTCATCTTCCTCTGCATGGATCTCCACCTTTCTCCGGACGTCCCCGGCCTCAGTGCCTATGCCGCATTCTATTTCGGCGCCGGAGCCTGGTTTGCAGTGCATAAGCAGAGTATCCTTGCTTATGCACTGCGCATGCGCAGTGTGCTTTATACCGCCATCGGCCCCCTTCTAATCGGGGCCGTCTACTTTAATTGCGAGACTACACCCGAGGGAATATGGATTTATCCCCTCTTTCAGCTTGCAGGCGTCTTCATTCTATTCATAATTGCCGCCCGCGCCGTGCGCAAAGGCTTCCGGCCCGTAAGGACGCTCGTCTCCGCGTCCTTCTTCGTATATGCCTTCCATGCCGTAGGACTTTTCCCCTATCGCGGAAGCAATCTCGCCATCATCTCCCGCTCTCTTGCAGGCATCTTTGGCTATAGCCCCGCCGGAGTATTCATCACCTACATCCTCTCGGTTATTCTCACCGTAGGAATATGCCTCGGGCTCTACGCACTTCTGAGGCGTTACCTTCCCCGCACGGCACGAATCCTCACAGGCCGCTGACGGCCCTTTGCCTGTGACTGGCGCTCAGTTGGCCTTGTTGGAAATCGATCCGCCCGTCGCCGCTTTCTGCGAGCTCACCTCATCGACGCACGCTTTCACGTGGCCACCCGTGTAGGCTGTCAGCCTGCCGCTCTTGATTCGCATTCCCGAGGCATAGACCGATGCTCCCGTCAGTGCCGAAACCTCGCCGCTGGCAGCCTCACCGGTAGCCGAAAGGCTCGCGCCCGTCTGCGCATGCAGGTCCGCATATCCGCATATCAGCGAGTCCGCATCCAGGCTCGAACCCGTGTGGGCCGAAAGATCTGCCACAGCGCAGCGTACATCCTTCAGATTTATGTTTCCACCCGTAGTGCTTAGGCCTGTGATACTGTCCCCATAAACCGACGATAGTTCTATCGACGCTCCCGAGCCGCAGTGCAACCCCAGCAGACCGCTTATCCGCAGAGGAGTGCTGTTCTCGATATGTGAGCCCGAGAATGCACTAATCCCCTCGAGCTCCGGAGCGCTCACATACACGTGCAGTCGATCCGTGTAATTCCGGTAGCGGAACTTGCTCCCGCTTTCAAGCTCCAGTTGGAGCTCACCGTTGTCGCCCATGCGCACAACCGCAACCTCCATCACATTCTCCGGTGCTTCCGCACGAACGCTCGTCACACTGTCCTGGCTATAGTGCACCACCACCGCATTCATGGCCCGTAGCGACCGTATGGCCTCGAAGTCGAAGCTCTTTTCCACGCGTTCGCCGTCAGCCGCGATTTGGCGTCCCCCGAAAGATGATGCAAGCGAATGAACCACAGAGCCCTGACAGCTGCTCAGTAACACACCCGCGCCAAGAACCGAAAGAAGAGCCAAGCGAGAAAAAATCATTTTCATAGAAGTCCGTAATTTAGAATAGTCCGTATTTATTATTAGTTTGTGGATTGATATTATATCAGACGCACCATCCCCCGAAAAATTACATCCCCCCCGAAAAAAATATTAGACTAATCAGCCCAATTAGACTAATTAGTCCAACCCGTCCGACCCGTCCGAAAAGTCCGACCTGTCTAATCCTCCTAATACCACGAAACCCCGTTCGAAAGCGACGAGCGTTTGTCGTACTTCAGGTCGCTCAGCAGCGACGACTTCACCGCAATGTGGAAATTATAGCTCTTGTAAGGCCCCACAGGCACGAAACTCGCCGTCATCGTGAAGCAGTGCATATCGCGCGATATGTTGCAGTTCATGTACGCAAGTTTCTTCGTATCGAAATTATACGAGGCCGTGAACGAGAAATTCCAGTTCGGGGTAGGGCGGATGTTGCCCGAGAACGACAGATTCTGCGTGATCCGCGAATCATACTCCATCTTCTCCTTGTTGAATGCCCCGTAGGAATACGACACCGAATAGTTCACTGACAGGTTCCACGGACATTCCCATGCCACGTAGCCACCGTTCACCTCCGGTTCGTCGCTTTCCTCGCCCCCCTCGTTCCGGCGCCCTCCGCGCCGTGAGCTGTCGTTTGTATTATCTTCCGTCCCGTCCCCGTTGTTCCCCCGGTTGTTGCGGTTGTCCCCGCCCTTCTTTTTGCGGAACGTATCGTTGTTGAAGTTGTAGGAGAAAGACGTCCCCGTGCGCATCAGCCTCGGAAGCTTTCCCGCCTGAAATCGCGTACGGTCCACGCGCACCGGATTCCCCGCAGGATTCAGCGCGTAGGTGTACATATCCCATGTCGCCGACAGATTCAGATTGAAACCCTTGGTCAGGCGAAGAAGTATCGAGGTCGAGAGGTCGCTCCAGCGTAGCGAGTCCGCCGCGAGATTATAACTTTCCGAGATATTCAGGTTCTCGATCAGCGATATTTTCTTTTCCCCGATCGAGTCGTTTGTAGCAACCTTCATCTCCAGATTGTTGCTTAGCGAAAGACCTATCGTACCCGATTGTCCTTGTCCCGGCACACCGTAGAGCGCGTTTGGAAACAGACTGTACTTCCGCCGCTCGATTGTCCCCTGGATCGTGTTTGGTCGCACATACGTATCGTAATAGCCGAAGAATGGCGCCGAGAAGTCCGGTGCTCCCGAAAAGCTTATCGAAGGAGTCATCACGTGGCGGATCATCTTGATTTTCTTCCCGATAAAGCCCATTGGCTGGAAGAATCCGTAGATCTTCGTGTCCATCGACACCGATGCCGTGAAATCCCACACGTTGTAGAACCCGTAAGTCGTGTCAGCTGCCTCGATGCCCTGTTCCTCGTCCCAGTGCCGGCGCACCTTGCTCGTGTACATGCGGTCTGTCAGATTCACCGACGGCGTAACATTGAAGTATTTCAGCACGTTGAATGTCGCCGAAATCGGAATGTTGTGCTTCATCGCGTTTCGCCAGTCTTTGATAAGACTCTTTTTGAAGAACACGCTCTGCTTGGCCGTCAGCGAATTCTGGAGCTGTCCCGAATACGACAGCTTGATTTTTTCATACCATCGCTCCGCCCCGATCGCACGTTTCCGCTTGAACGGGTAGGTCTGGCTCATCGTGATCGTTACGTTCGGGAACGACACCGCAAGCGTCGAATCCTGAGTCCGCTGAGCCAGATTTAGCGTTGTCGACAGCGACCACTTGCTCTGAGGGAAACGGTACGTCATGTTCACCGTCGAACTCTTCGTGTTCTCCGTGAAAGCCGGTGAGTAGTAAGCGTTCACATCGTTGCGCGAGTAGCCCGATGTGGCGAAATTCACGCTCGCCGACAGCGACATGTTCGGATTAGCCTTTGCGTCAAGCTGATGGCTCCACAGCACCTGGAAGTTCGTGCTCGCCGAATAGTCCGGCGAACCCTTTTCGCCAAGGATGGTCTTGATGTACGAGAAATTGAAATTGCCCGTGAAGCGGTAGCGCTTGGCATAAGTGCTCCGGGCCTGCACGCCCCACGACCCCTTCGTATAGATTTCTCCCGTCAGCGCAAGGTCCACATTGTCGCTGATCGCGAAATAGTACCCCCCGTTATCAAGATAGAACCCTCGGTTATAGTCCTCGCCGAACGAAGGAACGATGATGCCCGACGCATACGACTCCGAGAATGGGAAGTAGCCGAACGGTACGGCCAGCGGAAGAGGGACGCCCTCCAGAACCATGTACGCCGGACCCGTCACAACGTTTTTGCCCGGCTCCACCCGACCGCGGGTGATATTGAGGTAGAAGTGCGGATCATCGTGATTGTCGCACGTCGTGTACCGTCCGTTGCGGATGTAGAACACCTTCTCCGGGCCCTTTTTCGTCGTTCCGCCCGTCAGATATCCCTCGCCCTGCTGAGTCACGACATCCGTGATATAGCCCTTCTCCGTCTTGAAGTTGTAGCGCATCGTCTTCGCCTCGTAATCCGTGCCGTCATCCGTGAAAACCGGACGCCCCTGAATCTCACCCGTCGAGTCCGGAGCCCCCACGGCATAGACCGTGTTGTCCGAAAGATCCATCTGGATTTCTGCCGCCGCAAGAGAGATGTCCCCGTAGTGAACCTCGCTCTTGCCGAACATGAACGCCGAGTCCCGACGCACGATCACCATCGAATCCGAGCTCGTGAAAGTCACCGGATTCTCAAGATCCGTCTTGTTGTAGCGCATCCGCGAAGCCTTCTTCGGAGCTGGGGGCGCCGCAAGCGCAAGCATAGGATTCTCGAAACTGTCCCCCGCGATGCTGTCCGCACTGAGCGCTTCCGTGATCAGACTGTCAACCCGGATGCTGTCCCTCAATCCCGAGGGCAGGCTGTCCGTGAGAGCCGACTCAGGTTCTGCTGCATACGCACTCCCGTTTCCAACGCCCGTCATGGCCGGAATAAGGATAAGCGCGATCAGCGCCGTCAGGTATGCAAGTAGCTTTTTCATTTGCAGAAATGCGTCGGCATCAAGAGTCCTGTATAAGCCGAATCGACCACAAAGTTACACAGAAAATCCCACAATCCCGCAAAATACCGCCGAATGAATACGTTTTAACAATCTGCTAACAATCCCGCTCTATGAATCGGGCCACCGACGACGCCGTATTCCGCCCCGTCACGTAATCCGCCGCAGCCTTCACCTCCGGCAGAGCATTCTCAACCGCCACTGCAACATCTGCAACCTCCAGCATCGGCAAGTCGTTGAGATTATCCCCGAATGCCACGATACGCTTCAACCCCAGTCGATCCGAAAGCCTCCGCACTGCCGCAGCCTTCGATACACCGGGAGCCAGAACCTCCAGAATCCCCGTATCCTTCAGGAAAATATCCGGGTACGCCGACACCGAACACTGATAGTGCCCCCGGATGTATTCCGCCACCTGCAGGATTCGCTCCAGTGGTCCCGTCCCGAAAAACAGAAGCGTACGTTCCCGCGCCTCCGCCGGCGCCGCTCGGTCCATGTGGAAGCGCTTCAGGCGCAGGTGCCGCCGCTCGTCCACAAAAAGTTCCTCCGCGTGGCTTATCCCGTGACGCGGATCGTGATACACCTCCAGAACCTCCGACCCCTCGGGAAGCGTGTACACGAACGGCGACACCCCGTGATCCTCGAACAGCTGCCTGAGCCCATCATACAGCCCTCCCTCGAACGTATACACCTGCTCATACCCCGGGTAACGTCCCCGGGCCCAGAGCGCAGCCCCGGTCAGCACTATCGCCGGTATCCGCGTGTAAACTCCCTCCAGCAGAGGCACTACCGTTGCCGGTGTACGGGCCGTCGCAACCGTGATGTGGCACCCGGCCCGCGAAAGTTCGCTGATAATTTCACGGGACTCCTCGCTCACGCGGCTGTCCGCCCCAAGCAGAGTCCCGTCCATATCCGTCACGTACAGTGTGTCTTTTCTTGCCATTCCTTTTTGTTTTCTTCCCCAAAATTACATAACTTTGTGCAGATGTACAAATCAATCCGGATCATACGTATCATTGTCGCCCTCGCGGCCATGATTGCCCCGACCATCGCCCTTGTGGCCGGTTGGAACAGTCTGTTCGGACGCATGCAGATCACAATGGCAATCCTCACCGGGGCCGCCTTCTGGCTCATGGTCTGGCTTGTGGCAACCCTCGTCTACGGACGCATATATTGCTCCACCGTATGTCCCCTCGGCACGCTCCAGGACTGCATTGCCGCCGCATGGAGGCTCACACCCGCAGGACGTCGCGACCGGCGCCTCGGATATCGATTCCATCCCCCTCTCAACCGCCTGCGCCTCCTGATACTCGTCATTGTCCTGGCTTGCCTGATTGGAGGATGGCTCATGATTCCGCTCCTCCTCGACCCCTATGGTGCCTATGCCCGCATAGTGCGACAGTTCATCACAGCCCCCCTCACAGGCACCGGACCGGCCGTGCCCTTCTCCCTCGCCACATTTTCCGTGGCCGCCACGACCCTGCTCGTCACCATCGCCTTCTCCCTCCGCCGTGGGCGCCTGCTGTGCAACACCCTCTGTCCCGTCGGTGCCCTCCTCGGACTCCTTTCCTCCAAATCATACTTCCATCCCGACATCAACACCGACAAATGCATCGGCTGCGGCCTCTGTAGCAAAGCCTGCAAGGCCGAATGTATCAATCTCAGCGACCATACCGTCGATCCCTCCCGCTGCGTCGTTTGCTTCAAATGTATGAGCGTCTGCCCAAACGATGCCATCACATACCGCTCCGGACGCCATCGCCTCCGCATGCCTCTGATGCAGCCCACGGCCGCCGCAAACATGCAGTCCGATGCTCCCGCTCAACCACCCTACAATCCTTCCGACAATGAAACAATACCTCCGCCTGCTGTCCGACATCCTTGAGCACGGAACCGATAAATCCGACCGTACCGGCACCGGCACCCGATCCATTTTCGGCTATCAGATGCGCTTCAATCTCGAGGACGGCTTCCCATTGGTCACTACCAAGAAGCTCCACCTCAAGTCCATCATCCACGAACTCCTCTGGTTCCTCAAAGGCGATACGAACGTCAAATATCTTCAGGACAACGGCGTCCGGATCTGGAACGAATGGGCCGACGAAAACGGCGACCTCGGACACATATACGGCTATCAGTGGCGATCATGGCCCGACTATAAGGGCGGCTTCATCGACCAGATTTCCGAGGCCATCGAAACGATAAAGCACAATCCCGACTCGCGCCGCATAATCGTGAGCGCATGGAATGTCGCCGACCTCCCCGAGATGAAGCTCCCTCCCTGCCACGCATTCTTCCAGTTCTATGTCGCCGAAGGACGCCTGAGCCTCCAGCTCTACCAGCGCTCGGCCGACTGCTTCCTCGGTGTGCCGTTCAATATCGCCTCCTACGCTTTGCTTCTGATGATGGTCGCGCAGGTTACGGGTCTCCGCGCCGGCGATTTCGTCCACACCCTCGGCGATGCCCATCTTTACCTCAACCATCTCGACCAGGCGCGTCTGCAGCTCACACGCGAGCCTCGCCCGCTTCCGCGCATGGTCATAAACCCCGATGTTCACGACATCTTCGATTTCAAGTACGACGATTTCCATCTCGAGGACTATGACCCGCATCCGCACATCAAAGCCGAAGTTTCCGTATGATTTCCATTATCGTAGCCATTGACCGCGGCGGAGCCATAGGCCGTGCCGGTGATCTTCTGTATCATATCCGCGAGGATCTCCGCCACTTCAAGGCCCTCACCGTGGGGAACACCGTAGTCATGGGTCGAAAGACCTTCGAATCACTCCCCAAGGGCGCTTTGCCCGATCGCCGCAATATCGTCGTCACCCGCAATTCCGGATTCTCTGCCCCCGGAGTCGAAACCGCTGCAAGCATCGAACAGGCCCTCGAAATGGCAGCCTCCGGCCCCGGCGACACCTACATCATCGGGGGAGGGCAGCTATATGCACTGACTTTGCCCCTCGCCTCCCGATTGTGCCTCACCCTCGTCGACGCCCCGGCCCCCGCCGATGCCGACACCTTCTTCCCGCCCGTCGACCCCTCCGAATGGCATATAGTCGAGCAATCCGATCCCGCCACAGACCCCGCCACAGACCTCACCTACACCTTCACCACCCTCGAACGCTCCTAAATCGCGGCTCACCTATTTGGCGGAGTGTAGTACGGATATTTGATGTCCCAGAGGAAAAGGGCCTCCCCGGGCATGCTCGTGCCGGCCGCGCAGCGGTCGCGCGCCTCGAGTATATCAAGGATTTCTTCAGGCCGCAGTTTTCCGCGCCCCACTTCCACCAGCGTCCCCACAACCGCGCGGACCATATTGCGTAGAAAACGGTCAGCCCTTATTTCGAAATACAGCTGACCGGCTTTTCCTTCAACCGGAATCCACTGCGCCGCACGGAGATCGCAGATGTTGGTCTTGACATCCGTGTGAAGCTTGGAAAAAGAAGTGAAGTCCCTTACCCCGCAAAGCAGCGCTCCCGCCTCATTCATAGCCTCGAAATCAAGATCGCGCGGAGCCTCCCAAGAGAGCCCTCCCAGTTGTGCGAACGGATTCCGGCTCGTGTGGGCGAAATACCGATAGGTCCGCTCCGTTGCATCGAAGCGAGCATGTGCATCCGCAGCAACAGGTGTAAAGGAATATACTGCTATGTCTCTTCCGCACAGACTGTTCAGTCCGCGGAGGAAGCGACCGTCGCACGCGTCAAACCCGTCAGGAAGGTCCGTATGGGCAATCATGCGGCGTGCGTTCACTCCTGCATCCGTGCGACCCGCTCCCGTCACAGCCACACGAGGCTCACGCAGGAGCGTTCCCAGCGACTGTTCCAGCACTTCCTGCACCGTCAGTGCCCCCGGTTGTACCTGCCAGCCGTGGTAGGGTGCTCCCCGATATGCCAGGTCGATGAACCAGCGCATTCCTCCGTCCTTAGCTTTCGAGATATGTGTATCCGAACAGCCCCGCGCGATAGGTGCTTATGAAGTTGCGCCCCTCTTCCGGAGTGATACGGCCCGCTTTCATCGAGGCAGTAACCCATGCCTCGACGTTGCGTACGAGCTTCTTGGCGTTGAACTGAACATAGTCCAACACCTCGTCCACCGTCTCGCCCTCGATTATCTGCTCGATTTCATAGCGGTCCTTCAGTACGCTGATGTGCACGGCGTTGGTATCCCCGAACAGATTGTGCATGTCGCCTAAGATCTCCTGATAGGCACCCACCAGAAACACGCCGATGTAATACGTCTCCCCCGGCTGAAGCTTGTGTACAGGCAGGGCGGGCACCGTGCCGTGCGACGAAATGAAGTTAGCGATCTTGCCGTCGCTGTCGCATGTTATATCCTGAATCGTGCACGTCCGCGTGGGCTTTTCATCGAGTCGCGAGATGGGCATGATCGGGAAAATCTGGTCTATGGCCCATGTATCTGGCAGCGACTGGAACAGCGAGAAATTGCAGAAATACTTGTCCGGAATCATCTTCGAGATCTTGCGCAGATCCTCGGGAACGTGCTTCATCGTCGCCGCGATGTCGCCCACCTCGCGGGCGATGCTCCAGAAAAGTTTCTCGATCTGAGCGCGCGTGCGCAGATCCAGCAGTCCCAGGCTGAAACGTTCCAGCGCCTCCTCGCGGATCTGCAACGCATCGTGCCAGCTCTCGAATACACGGCTCATATCCAGGCGGTCCCAGATGTCGTATAGTTCAACAGCCAGTTCGTGCGAACCTTCGGGCAATTCGTGGGCATCGTTCCATTTCGGCAGCTGTGTCGTCTCAAGTACGTTGAATATCAACAGCGAGTGGTGCGCCGTCAGCGAGCGCCCGCTCTCCGTGATGATATTGGGCTGCCGCAAGCCATTCTTTGTGCACACGTCCACGATGGCCGAAACTGCATCGTTCGCATACTCCTGAATCGAGTAGTTCATCGAACTCTCGCTCGACGAGCTACGTGTTCCGTCGTAGTCTACTCCCAGACCCCCGCCGATGTCTATGAACTCAACATCGAATCCCATTTTCGATAGCTGCACATAGAACTGCGTGGCCTCGCGCAGGGCGTTCTTGATCACGCGTATCTTGTTTATCTGGCTCCCGATATGGAAGTGTATCAGCTTCAGGCAGTGCTTCATCTCGCGCCGCTCCAGAAAGTCAAGCGCCTCAAGAAGCTCCGATGAATTGAGGCCGAACTTCGACGAGTCGCCCCCGCTTTCGCTCCACTTGCCCGAGCCCATGCTCGAAAGCTTGATGCGGATGCCCACGTTCGGATCTATTTTCAGGCGTTTCGCCACCTCGGCGATCAGACGCAGCTCGTTCATCTTCTCAACCACCAGATAGATGCGACGTCCCATCTTCTGCGCCATCAGGGCCAGCTCGATGTATGCCTCGTCCTTATACCCGTTGCAGATGATAAGTGCGTTTTCTGCGATATTCGTTGCCAGCACGGCATGCAGCTCCGGCTTCGAGCCCGCTTCCAGACCGATATTGAACTTCTTGCCGTAGCTCACAATTTCCTCTACCACCTGGCGCATCTGGTTCACCTTGATGGGGTAGATCATATAGTTCTGGCCCTCGTATTTATACTCCTGTGATGCATCCTTGAAGCAGTTCGAGATTTTCTCAATCCGGTTGTCCAGGATGTCCGGAAAGCGCAGAAGCACCGGAGCCGAGATGTCGCGAAGCTGCAGCTCGTCCATCACCTCCTTGAGGTCTACGGCCGCGTGATCGGGCCGCGGTGTCACCACCACATGCCCTTTGTCGTTTATAGAAAAATAGTTGCGACCCCAGCCGCGAACATTATACAGCTCCTCGCTGTCGTCGATGCGCCATTTTCTCATTTGCCTGCCTGTGCTTAAATATAATCGGAGTTTTTCCTGATGCAAAATTAGCAAAAAGAAATGCACTTCAGCTCGAAATCTCATGAAAAATTTGCAAGATTCCACGAAAACGCCTACCTTTGCACACAAATACCGACACATCAGCCCGGATGGCGGAATCGGTAGACGCGACGGTCTCAAACACCGTTGGGGCAACCCATCCCGGTTCGATCCCGGGTCCGGGTACTGAATTGAGGATTCTCCCTGCGAGAGTCCTCTGTTTTTTTGCAATGTTCAAATCATTGGATTTTGCCCTGTCGGCTGCTTCATCGTGGTATTAATATAATTTTGGTGAAGGAAAAAATAATTTTTAATTTTGCAGTTGCAGACCGTATCGTAGAGTCCGGTCAAGGGCAAATGAATATAGTGGCAAAATGACATACTTATTATTATAACTACCTTAAATCAATGCTCAAAAAAATAATTTCAGTCGTCTGTTGCCTTGTTTGCATTCAGGGGGCTTATGCAGTCAAGTATGAAGCAAGTGGCACTTCATCGCCGTCTCCGCTGAATTTGGCCGGTAAAGGTACTATTACCATAACCCCTGCGGGGGATTTAGGGGATGATGTCTATATTTACTCCTGGTGCGGTATCTATGCGGGTCAGTCCGGCTACAGTATGACCTGGCAGGATGCAATAGCTGATAAATATCGTATGACCCGTAATGCCGACGGTTCATACTCCTATGTGCTCACCCGGACATATCAGGATTGGTTTAAATTGACCGATGAGCAATGTGCCGGTCTCGAGCAAATTGGTGTAATTGCCAGAAACACTACAGATCAAACAGTGAATGTGTACATTGATTGTATCTATAAGGAGGAATTCTTTAGCGGAGGAATAGGCACGGTTAATGATCCCTATCAGATACAATGCGCTTCTGATTTGGAATATCTGGCCGCAAACAATAAGTTTTGGTCTGAAAATACACATTTTGTTCAGACGGCTTCAATTGAGCTCGACCGTCCTATAAATCCTATTGGCAGCGAAAAGGTTCCATTCATGGGTTGTTACGATGGCAGAGGATATAGTATAGCTGGCCTCATTGTGAAAAGTAATCCCGGGACTGAAGCCGGATTGTTTGGCGTTGCTGTTGGCGCTGAAATAGATAGAGTAGTGCTTGTCGATTGCGAGGTAAAAGGAGCCGGTTATGTTGGTTCGCTCGTAGGTCGGGCAAAGGATTGTGTAATTTCTCAGTCGCTTTCAAGTCAGGGCGAAGTGCAGTCGCGTTTGTTAGCAACAGGGGGATTGGTTGGTTTCCTTGAAGGGGGAACGATTTCAGACTGTTATTCCTCGACCGATGTTTTCGCACCTGCTGAGAAGGCTGTCGGCGGTCTGTTGGGGAAAAATACCGGTAAAGTCATAAACAGCTACGCTACCGGCCGGATTTCCGCCGCCGATTATGCAGGCGGCCTTATCGGAGCTAATTACGGAACGGTGGTTAACTCGGCTGCAATAAATGGATCTATTGAGGCATCAGGTAAATTTGTCGGCCGTTTTGGAGGCAACAATAACTCTTTGAATGTTTCTGAAGGTAATTTCGCATGGATCGATATTCCTTGTATCGCCCAAATGACATGGTCTGATTTCTCCGACCATGCTGTTCGGCCCGATTTGAGCCCGAATGTCAAATCAACGTACTCTAATTCGTTGCACTGGGATTTTGACAATGTTTGGTTCTGGAAGGATGGTGATGAGTGCGGGTATCCCGAATTGCGGATGGTAAAAGAGTCACTCCCTTCGCCTTTGCCTGAAGTGTTGGTAAGCGACATTCCAACTTTGACGTGCGATGATACCCACATCGAAAAAGTGTATAATCTTCAGGGCATATTTATGGGGCATTCCCTCGATGAACTCCCCGCCGGAATCTATATAGTAAAAACCAAGACAAGTGTTTACAAAATCGTTCATTAATGCGAGCCATGAAAAAAATATATAAAAGTGTTGCGGGGGTAGCTATGCGGGCATCATTCTTGTTTTCTTGCCTGCTGAATTTTGCAGATATTGATGCATATGCCGAAATTGTTGATGTTGATTTACGTCTTAACGGCAAGCCTATTGAGGTTGATTTCTCCCCGAAGCAATATGAGTACGAGATTGCGTTGCCTCTGACAGGTTGTCTTTCTTTTTCGTGCGTATTGGATAACCCGCAAGATGTGGTGAGCATCGATATGAATGGTTCGGAATATACCGACCACTCTATTGTCGCGCTCCCTCCAAAAGAGTCTGTCCTTGTGTATAAAGTCAAGAACAACCATTCCGGTATAACTACATATACATTCCGGATAACGGCAGATAAAGAGCCTCTGTCAATGGATTTGCGTTCGTTGTCGATATATCAGATAATGGTTGCATCTTTTCTTCATGGCGAAGGTGGTGCTGAAGGATACAGCGACCTCTGGACCTCGCCGGGGGAACGCACTAATGGAAACCTGCGCGGTGTCATAGATGCTCTTCCATATATAAAGGATTTGGGAATGAATGCAATATGGATGACTCCCATATTTGACTCATCGGATAATCCTGACGGCGACAAAATCAGAGCTACCGGATATTTCCCGTCCGATTATTTCACGATAGACCCTCATTTCGGTACCATTGATGAATTCAAGGAACTCCTCCAAAAGGCACATGACTTGAATATTTATGTTTTCCTCGATTGTTCCTTCGGCGAAAATTGCGGCATTGTAAAACCATCACCTTCTGGTCTACTCCCCGTAATGGATGAGGAGGGCTTTCTTGCGGACAATGGCGAGAAAACATGGCCTCCGACATGCGTATATCCCGAGTCTTTGGAGTTCGCTAAAGAAGTCATACGCTATTGGACGTCATTCGGAGTTGATGGTTGGCGTCTGGATTCGGCATATTCGCTTTGTCAGAACGGACATAATTATTGGGAGGAACTCCGACAAGTGCAGCTTGAGGAGTGTCAGAAGCGTATTGATGCTGGCGAACAATGGGGTATCTTAGGCCTCATGCTGGCGGAGGAGTGGGGAGATCCGCAGCATCTTACAACTGTCCGGGAGGGCGGTCTGAACGCTGTAATGGACACGTGGTGGAATTGGCGCGTCATCGACGTAATGAATCATTGGGGGCTTCCGGCATTCAAACAGCTGGTAACGATTCAGCCTACGCAACGCGGCTATCGCTCCGGCGTATATCCCGCCGCGTTCCTGTCAAATCACGATATGTCACGCATTTTTGACAGGATTGGTAACGACAGAGGTAAATTGCGTCTTCTCCATGCTGCGATCGCAAGTAGTTCACAGCCTGTGATCAATTATTATGGCGATGAGTTCGGTGACCGTACCGGTGAGGGCTTCCATACTGAATATGGCGGCCATTGGGGGCGCACGTCCGGACACCTTATTCCCAACGATGCGGATGAAGAAGCGCAATGGGCCGAGACACGACGGTATTATCACTTAAGGAGCGAATATCCGGCATTGTGGCGCGGAACGCTCACCTCGACAGATATTCCTGACGGAGTCGTAATCACAAAGGTAGATCCGGAAACAGATCAGACCGTTCTGGTTGCCTTCCCCCTTGGAGATTCCTCTTTCACGTTGCCCGGTAAGTGCGTTGATCTGATCAGTGGAGAAGACATCAAGGGAGAAATAAGATTGCAATCGTATCAGCCCCGTTTCTTCCTGATGAAATAAATATATTGTTACGTATCCATCCCGCGGTGGTTGAAGATGCCGGAGTCTTAGAAGCTTTTGTATCCCGGCCGGAAGCGGCCTTCGGGGCCTTCGTTGAAGATCCGGTCAAGGATGCTCAGCCCCGACATATCGCGCACTATGGCGTCAGCCTCAATGAGAAGCTCGCTTAAAAGAGCACCGGGGGCCGGCTCGGCGAATATATGGGCAAACTTAGGCATATAATGTTCAAATCAGGACTATTTCCTGTCGGGTGGCCGTATGGAGTGAACACATGAAGGCTTGCCGGCGTTATTATTTCGTTTCAACTATATCTTTTATCGTTATGGAATGGCTTGCAGCTATACTTCGCGACAATCCGGTAATCCCCATCTTCCTCACTATCGGACTTGGTTTCTGGCTCGGTAATCTTAAATTCAAATCATTCTCCCTGGGCCCCGTCACAGCTACACTCATCGTGGGTGTCATTATCGGACAGCTCGACATCCCCGTCTCCGCTCAGCTCAAGAATGTTTCCTTCATGCTCTTTCTGTTTGCAATCGGCTACAGTGTGGGTCCCCAGTTCTTCCGCTCGCTTAAAGGCGAAGGCCTCAAGCAGATAGCCTTTGCCCTCGTAGAAACAGCTCTGTGTATCGTCACGGTCATTGGCGTCTCTCTTCTCATGGGCTATAACAAGGGAATTGCAGTTGGGCTCTTTTCCGGATCGCAGGCTTTTTCTGCCGTTATCGGCGTAGGCTCCGATGTAATCGAATCTCTTGGTCTTCCGGCCGATGTTGAGAAGTCATATCTCGAAATCATCCCCGCCTGCTACGCCGTGTGTTACGTCTTCGGCACCATCGGTTCGGCCTGGATTATTGCGAATTTAGGGCCCGTGCTGCTCGGAGGCCTTAAGAAAGTAAAGGAGCAGACTGCACGCCTGGAGGCCGAACTCGATAACGGCGACTTCATTCCCGATCCGGGCACCTTTGTGGCCAATCGTCCTATATCCTTCAGGGCGTATAAGGTTGAATCGGACTATTTCCATAGGTCGCGTACGGTTGAGGAAGTCGAGCGACACATCAGGGAACTTGGAATGCGTCATTTTGTGGAACGTCTCCGCCTGCGTGGAGAAATAGCTGATCCGCAGCCCGAGCTCAGAATCAGAAAAGGCGACGTGATAGTGCTGAGCGGCCGACGGGAATCAATCATTGACAATGCCGGATGGATCGGCCCCGAGGTAACGGACCACGAACTGCTCAATTTCTCCGCCGAGAATCTCCCCGTCACTATATCTAAGTCGGGCATCTCTGGCATGAGTATCGGAGAGCTGCGGCGGCAGGACTTCATGCGCGGGGTAATGATCCGGAAGGTCCTCCGCGACGACACGCCGATCCCCATGCGCGGCAAAACCGTCCTGCAGGCCGGCGATGTTATCACGCTCGTAGGATTGCCTCAGGATGTGGCCGAAGCCATTCCTGAGATCGGATATTCCGACAGGCCTACCGAGGACACCGATATGACCTTTACAGGACTTGGTATCGCTGTGGGATGCTTCATCGGCGCATTGACAATATATTTCAAGGGCATACCCGTCTCCCTCTCCACCAGCGGCGGAGCCATACTTGCAGGCCTGATATTAGGTTGGCTTAGGAATAAACGACCCACTTTCGGCCGCATTCCTCGTCCGGTTGTCTGGTTCATGAACAACATGGGCCTGAACATGTTCATCGCCCTGGTCGGCCTGGGAGCCGGTCCCTCGTTTATCTCCGGTCTCCACGCCGTCGGACTCGAAATGTTCCTCATTGGCATAGTCTGCACCACCGTTCCCTTGGTACTTGCCATCATCATCGGCTCACGGCTGTTTCACTTCCCTCCGGCCGTGACGCTGGGATGCGTTGCCGGAAGCCGTAATGCCGTGGCCGCCCTCGGAGCCATTCAGGACAATCTGGACAGCACCCTCCCCGCAATGAGCTATACCGTCACATACGCCATCGGTAGCATCACACTCATCCTCGCCGGCATGATCGTCCCCCTGGTCGTTTAATTTTTCTCGCGCGGATTATTTACATCATATTTTTTATAGGAAGCAAAATTTTCGTAACTTTGCTTTCCAAAAGATTAAATTTTTGTAGTTTGTAAACTGTCGCCCGATGAAACTGATAGACAGACCGCATTATATCAACCAATTGATAGGAGTAATGAATACTCCCGACATTAAGATAATTACCGGTGTCAGACGTTCCGGAAAATCAAAGCTTCTGAATGCTTTCGCCGCATATATCCGAGAAACCGATAAAAAGGCCAATATCATAGAAATTGATCTTACCAAGCTGCGCTTTGAAAGGCTAAAAGAATATCATGCGCTCAATGAATATATTGAAAAACACTACAGGGATGGTTGCAGCAACTATCTCATGATAGATGAGGTGCAGCTATGCGAAGGCTTTGAACTTGCCATAAACAGTATTCACTCGGAGGAAAAATACGATATCTATCTTACCGGATCCAACGCGTTCCTTCTCAGTAGTGATCTTGCGACTCTATTTACCGGTCGTTATATTGCCATCCATGTCTTCCCGTTTAGTTTCAGGGAATTTTGTGCCTATTTTGATATTGATGCAGGGGATTGGGATAGTGCTTTCTCCGAGTATATACAGCTCGGAGGAATGTCGGGCGCGTATACGTATTCAAGGCAGACTGACAGGGAAAAATATATTCGGGATGTTTACGAGACCATACTCGTCCGCGACCTTGTAGAGAAGTATAAGCTTGGTAATCCGGCAATGATGGTACGGGTGAGTCATTATCTGACAGACAATACCGGAAACATCTCATCCTCACGAAATATTAGCACCGCACTGAACACCGATGGCTTTGGCGTCAGTCATATGACAGTGGGCAAATACATTGATTATCTGTGTAATGCATTTGTATTTTATGAGGCTAAACGTTATGATGTTAAGGGCAAAGCCTATTTGCAATCGCTTAGTAAGTATTATCTTGTTGATACCGGGATACGGTTTGCAGAACTTGGGAAACGGAATATGGACTGGGGTAGAATGCTTGAAAATATCGTCTTTATAGAACTCTTGCGGAGAGGGTACAACGTATATGTAGGCAAGCTGTATCAGAAAGAGATTGATTTCGTGGCTATGAAAGGGAGCGAAAAAATCTACATCCAGGTGAGCGATGATATAACGGCTAAAGAAACATTTGAAAGGGAAGTGGATCCACTGCTGAAGATTCGTGATGCATATCCCAAAATCTTGCTTGCCCGCACCCATAATGAAGAAAGTGATTTTGAAGGCATAAGAATCATCGACATCCCGCGGTGGTTGATGATGCCGGAGTCTTAATGATACTTATATCCCAGCCGGAAGCGGGCTTCGGGGCCTTCGTTGAAGATAAGGTCCAGGATGCTCAGTCCCGGGATGAAGGGCGCCCCCTGCACCTGCCAGTATTCCTCGGGAGCCGGTGCGTCGTCCGCAATATGGCGCAGGTCGCATGCATCCGGCGCAAGCGGATAGCATGCCTCGGGCAGCCCCAGAATATCTCGCACTATCGCGTCAGCTTCAATGAGAAGCTCGCTTAAAAGAGCTCCGGGAGCAGGCTCGGCGAATATATGCGCGAACTTAGGCATATAATGCTCGAAAAAAGGCGTGCGCCCGTAGGCGCTCTCAAGTGCCGTCGGAATTGTCTCCCACCACCGTCCGTGAGAGCTTACCAGAATATCGGACCACGTGAGCCGTCCGCTCACGAATCCACCCTCCGGCCGCGACACAGGAATAGTAAGTGTGCGCAGCTGTCCGTGGTCGGCGATCGTGAAGCGGTGCGTGCTCTTCAGCCGCTTGTCGTAGCGCATCCCGAAGTCCATCCCGCTGATGGCATAGCGGGCCACGGCAGCATACCATCCTGCCGATGCAAACAAGCGCGGAGCGGCTGCGGCCGCTCCGGCATAGATTGTCAGCGGGCAAGTTTCCACAGCGCCTTACTTGTCGGGATTCGCATCGCGCAGGAAGCGGTTCCAGCGGATTTTGCCGTCCAGGAAACTGCGCTGCACGTCGAACGACGCAAGCACCAGAATAGGCGTCCCCACGATGTGGTCCTCCGGCACGAAGCCCCAGAAGCGCGAGTCCTGCGAATTATCGCGGTTGTCGCCCATCATGAAGTAATAGTCCATCGCGAACGTGTATGCATCCGCCGGCTTGCCGTCGATTATAGCCTTCCCGGTTTCGTCGTCCCAGTATGCGTCCGTGTGGCCCTCGTAGTTGCGTATCGCGCGGTGGTAGGTCAGCCATGCGTCCCGGTCCAGCTTCACGGTCATGCCCTTGGCCGGGATGAGTAGGCCGCGGCTACCCCCGTAGTTGGAGAGCGTCCACTTGCTGGCCACGCCTTCCGGGAAGATGTAATCGTTGGATACGGGATAGGAGCTTGCGAGCAGGTCGTTGTACTTCACGTATGCGCCCAGCACGCCGTCTGCGCTCATGCTTTCGATCATCCCCGCCGTAAGCGGCATCACATAGAAGTGCGCCCCTTCGGGAGCCTCTTCGGCAAAGATGCCCGCAGCCTGTTCGGCCATCTCGCTCTGCAGGGGATAGACATCCGTGATGTTGATGCCGTATTTGTGCGCCAGATCGCTGTCTATGGGGCGCCCCGTGGCCACGAGGTAATTGAACTGCACATCCTTCGGGAAGTCGCGCGCCACACCGTCTATGTAAATCGTATCGCCCGATATGCGCAGACGCTGCCCCGGCAGACCCACGGCCCGCTTCACGAAATTCTGCCGCCGGTCCACAGGGCGGAAGATAACCTCGCCGAAAGTCTCCGGATTGGCCTTGATGGTTTCGCGGCCGTATTTGCGCACCAGGCTCTCGTAATATTCCGGCGTGTCCTCGAATTTTGCGGCCACGCTGTCGCCTGCCGGGAAATTGAACACCACGATATCACCTTCTTCCACATTGCGGAGTCCCTTGAGGCGATGGTAGGGTAGGGACGGCGTCTCAAGATAGCTGTTCGTGTTGAGGATGGGCAGACGGTTATGCACCAGAGGGAAATGCACCGGAGTCATGGGTACGCGCGGCCCGTATACAAATTTGTTCACCCACAGATAGTCGCCCGTCAGTAGCGTTTTCTCCAGCGAGCTCGACGGAATCTGATAGTTCTGCCCGATGAAAGCGAAGACGAAATATACCAGGATGAGCGCGTAGACAATCGCATCCACCCAGCTCATGACCCCGCGCACGGTCTTGTTCTTGCTCTTCTTCCAAGCCGTGAAAGGTATGTAGCCCGTGATATAGATGTCCAGCAGAAGCAGCCACGCAAGGGCCACCCACCAGTTGCCCAGCCAGGCCACCCACAGGAAAAAGATGATGCTTACGATTGCGAAACGCACCCAGCGGCTCGGGCGCACGGCTTTCAGTCGTTCGGTAAATGTCATGTTGCTGTCGGGAGAATTGCGGAAAGGGCTGTCTCAAAAACGCAGTGTTTTGATACAGCCCCTTACGTGTTCGGTAGATGGTGAGTGGCCCGTTTGGCCGCCCCTTGATTACTTGGATGCCTGGGCTTCGGCGCGCTCGTAGTACTTGCGGATGTCCGTCTGCGAGCCCTGCACGTATTCGGGATAGTCGTCAAGGATCGTCTTGTAGGCCTTGGCCTCGGCGCTGTAGTTGCCCTGGGCGCGGTAGATGTTGGCCTTCTTCACAAGCATCAGCGGAACGATCTGAGGGTTCTTGTCGGCCTTCGAGATTGCCTTGTCGTAGCAGGAGAGGGCCTTGTCGTACTGCTCCAGATTCACATAGCAGTCGCCCTGAAGCGCTTCCACGCCGGCGGCAACGATCTTGTCGCTGATCGAAGCGTCGTCAAGATACTTGATGGCCTCCTCGTATTTGCCCTGACGGTAGAGGCGGATACCCATCTCTACTTTCGCGCGGTTGCCGCTCTTATAGCCGGCCTTGGCTGCCTCGGCGTAGAGCTCCGTGGCGATCGAATCGTTCTGCTCGATATCGGCCAGAGCGATTTTCTCATTGGCCTTCGAATTGCCGTTCTGCTGCACGAAGATCCACACGCAGACCGCGATGGCGCATGCTACAAGAAACGTCGCCAGTACAACCATCGTGCGCTGGTTCTTCTTCGCGGAGGTCATGAATTCTTCGGGCATCTCCTCATTTTTGCCCTGCGGTGCCTGAGGTTTGGTATTTTCCATTTTATAGTCAGTTTTATTTTTGTTTGCGTTTGTGGCTCCGAAGGCGCTCGTAGGCCTTCCGAACTGCAAAAATAGTGCTATTTCTGCAATTATGAAAATTTTTTCTCCCAATTTTTTATTTTAACGCCAAAAGTCCGTAATTTTGTAGTGCTATGAAAGAATTCGACATTACCCTCCGCGTGCAATCCCTCGCCCTCGATGAACTTCCCGAGCAGGAGCGTGCCCTGGTACTGGCAGCGCAAGCCGCCACCGAACGCGCCTATGCCCCCTACAGTCATTTCCGCGTTGGCGCCGCGATTCTCCTCGACAACGGCGAGATCGTCGAGGGTTCCAACCAGGAAAACGTCGCATATCCCTCCGGCACCTGTGCCGAGCGCTCCGCTTGTTTCTATGCCGGATCGCGTTTCCCCGATGCCCGCTTCAAGTGCATCGCCATCGCAGCCCGAGGCACCGACGGTCGGTTCACCCCCATCCCTACCGCCCCCTGCGGAGCTTGCCGACAGGCGCTCCTCGAATACGAGATGCTCGCCGGACGCCCCGTCCCCGTCCTCCTCGCAGGCGCCGATGCCGTCTATCGCATCCCTTCCGTAGCATCCCTCCTTCCCCTCGCTTTCACCGAATTTTAAGACAAATCACTATATCTCCCTGTAGAAATGGACTTTATAGAAGAACTCACCTGGCGTGGCATGATCCACACCGTCATGCCCGGAACCGAAGAACAGCTCAAGAAAGAAATGACAACGGCCTACCTGGGCATCGACCCCACGGCCGACTCTCTCCATATCGGACACCTCGTAGGCGTTATGATGCTCAAGCATTTCCAGCGCGCAGGCCACAAGCCCATCGCCCTGGTCGGTGGCGCCACCGGCATGATCGGCGACCCCTCCATGAAGAGCCAGGAACGCAAGCTCCTCGACGAGTCAACCCTCCGCCATAATCAGGAAGCCATCAAGAAGCAGCTCGCCAGATTCCTGGATTTCGACTCCTCCGCGCCCAATGCCGCCGAGCTCGTCAACAACTACGACTGGATGAAGAACTTCTCATTCCTCGATTTTATCCGCGACGTAGGCAAGCACATCACCGTCAACTACATGATGGCCAAGGACT
>CAZBNM010000013.1:25839-39634 GCA_964493495.1 uncultured Bacteroides sp. | reverse complement strand
ACCAAGTATGAGGCCCTGAACAGCGTGAGCCTTCTTGAGCATGCCGTGCGCGATGATCTCAACCGTGTGGCCACACGCGTGATGGCTGTGGTGAATCCGGTTGAGCTGATTATCGACAACTATCCCGAAGGACAGACCGAGACCGTGGAGATGGAGAACAATCCCGAACAGGAGGGCAGCGGCACGCACAAGATGCCTTTCTCACGCAGACTATATATCGAGCGGGAGGACTTCATGGAGAACCCGCCCAAGAAGTTCTTCCGTCTGGCTCCGGGGCAGGAGGTGCGCCTGAAGGGTGCATACATCATCAAGGCCACGGACAATATCGAGCGCGACGCGGACGGCAATATCACGGCTATCCACTGTACCTACGATCCTGAAACTCGCAGCGGCATGCCGGGTTCGATGCGTAAGGTCAAGGGCACGCTGCACTGGGTTTCGGCCCCGCACGCGGTGGACGGCGAGGTGCGCCTTTACGACCGTCTGTTCAATGTGGAGAATCCGGCTGCGGAAGCGGAGCGCGATTTCCGCGAGCTGCTGAACCCGGATTCACTCAAGGTCGTGAAGGGCGTGAAGCTTGAGCCGTATATAGTAGAGACGGCCAAGCCCGGTGATAAATTCCAGTTCCAGCGCATAGGTTATTTTACTCCGGACTACGACTATACGAAGGAGGCCCCGGTGTTCAACCGCACGATTGCGCTTAAGGACACCTGGGAAAAAGTACAGAAGAAGGCGTGATGCCCGAAGATAACGAAGACTTTCGGCCGAGTCTTTACGAGAGCTTTCTGAAGGCGCTCGTAAAGCCGGTGCGGGAGCGATATTTCGAAGAGGACGAACTGATAGAGATTTTCGATTACGCGGGCGACCGTGGCGACGACTATGTGCGCTGGGAAGTTCTGTTCTGCGGCGAACGGCTGTATCCGGACAGCGATGGGCTGCGTGCGCGCCGTGCGATCCTCTATCGGGAGATGTTTCCGGGCTCGGACACGGCGAGCCGTTATCTTGCCGACAATGCGGATAGCCGGAGCCTTCTGTGGCGAATCGAGCGTGCCGCAGATGAAGCTAAGGACCGCATGGAGGCGGAGCGCTGTCTTGATGAACTGCTGATATCGGAGGACCGTCTGGAAGATGAGGAAATCATCCGGATAGTGAAGTTGGCAGCCCGTACGGGCTGCTATGACTGGCTAATGGCCCGTACGGACGAATTGCGGGCGCGGGCATCGTATCTGCCAGTGCTTCTGTATGAATCGGGCATGGCGTTTATGGATGCACTCGACTATGAGCGTGCGGCTATATATGTCGAGGAGCTTACGCGGCTGTGTCCGTTCGAGGCGGCTTACTGGGCGCTTTACAGTGCGCTGATGGTGAGAGTGAAACGTATTCCGGAAGCGCGCGAGGCCTTTGAGTTTGCGGCCGGGCTCGAGATACAGGACCCGGAGACGGCCGTGTGTCTTGGCGGCGCGGCGATAGACGCGATGCCCGACCTGGTGCCTGTTGCTATCGAAAAGCTCGAGGCTGCAGTGGAGGCGGAGCCGGAATATTTCCGCTCGTCGTGCACGCTTGCGGGGCTGTATGCGAGCTGCAATCGCGGCCGCGATGCCGAGCGGGTGCTTCTGGACTATGCCGAGCGGTGCCCGCATACGCGCGAGACTGTGTCGGCTGCCATTGAGCTGCATTTCGGGTGTTTTACGGATATTTTCGCCACAGTAATGGTGGCCACCGGGGGCGGAGCTTTCTCCTACGGCGAGGTGCTACGAATGATAGAAGGTCTGATCGAAGATTGCCGCTACGACGATGCGATGCGCTTGACCGAATGTTATGCCGGGCTGATAGGGGAGAACGATGATCTGCGGGCAATGAAGGCCGAGTGTTGTTTCCGTGGCGGGGATTACGAGGGCGTATGCAAGCTGTTTTCGGGGCCGGAGCATGTGATGGAGATAATGAACGGACTGGCGGCCGGGCCGCGCGTGGCTTATTTCTATGCCCGTTCGCTGCATGAGACTGGGCGCACGGAGGAGGAGCAGCTATTCGGCATCATGGCGCGAATCGTGGCTCAAGATCTCTATGAGCGTGCAGACGAGGGCGCCCGCTTCTTTCTGCGCGAACTTATGGAGGGGCCTCGCGAAGAAGGAAGGGGACGCTGAAATAGGGACGGACGATTAGAGGGACAGGCTCTTAGCGCAGGAAGGGATTGGTGCGTGTTTCGATGCCGATTGTGGTCTGCGGGCCATGGCCGGGGAGAACAACGGTGTCCGGCGGAAGGGTGAGGAGCCGAGACTTGATGCTGCGGAGTAGCGTGGCCATGTCGCCGCCGGGAAGGTCGCCACGGCCTACGCTGCCCTGAAAGAGTGCGTCGCCGGTGAGTACGAATCCGCCTGTAGGGCTGTATAGAGCCACGCTGCCGGGAGAGTGTCCGGGCACATGAATGACTTCGAGATGATCAGAGCCCACCTGAATGGTGTCGCCATCTGCCAGCGGTGTGTCGATTTCCACTTTGTCGGGGACTGCGGAGGTGAGGAAGGCATCCTTGGTGCACGCGGCGGCCTTCACGCCATACTTTGTGCGCACGTAGTTGTGGCCGAAGCAGTGGTCGAGGTGGAGATGTGTGTTTATGATCTGTGTGATCCGGATTTTGTTGCGTTCAATGAAGGAGTCGAGCTCGGCTCGTTCGGCGGGAGTGGTCATTCCGGGATCGACAACGGCAGCCTCGAGTGTGTCGGGGTCGATGACGAGATATGTGCTTTCGCCATATCCGTTGAAGGTGAATTTCTTGATCTTAAGCATGGTTATTTTGGCCCTATGGGCACGTAGACAATGAGTTTTGTATCGAAGAAGGGGTCGGAGAAGAGTTCGTGAACGGAATACTCCACCACGGGATAACGGACGGCGACAGATTCGTCAGTGAGGTCGCCTCCTTTGAGGGTGAAAAGTCCGTTGGCGAAGGTATTTCCGGGGCGAGGCTGCGTGCGGGCAACATTTTTGTCGATAAGACGCACGAGTTTGTCCAGCGGCATGACGGCACGCGACACGACATAGTCGAATCGCTCGCGACATTCGCCTATGTCGCCGTGCTGAAAGGTGACGTTGTCCAGGCCGAGGGCTGCAGCCACTTCGGATGCGACGCGGATTTTCTTGCCGATACGGTCGATGAGGTGGAAGCGGACGCGGGGGTACATGACGGCGAGAGGAATGCCGGGGAAGCCTCCGCCCGTGCCGATGTCGAGGACTGTGGTGCCGGCGGCCAGAGAGCCCCACAGACGGGCTATTGCGAGGGAGTGGAGGATATGGCGCGTATAGAGGTTGTCGATGTCCTTGCGGGATATGACGTTTATGCGCGCGTTCCACTGAGCGTACAGTTCGGCCATGCGGTCGAATTGCTCCTGCTGTCGGGAGTCGAGCGCCGGGAAGGCCTCGAGTATGATTTCTGACGATTCCATTTTCGATATTAAAAACCCGGAGTGAGGGAATGTTGTTTAAGATGAAGCAAAATTAAAAAAAAATCCCGATATTTACACTTTCGAAACGCAAGAGCATAAGACACGATGATAAAGATTGGACGCGACAACACAATGCGTGTGGTGAAACTGGTTGATTTCGGTGCATATCTGACGGATGCCGATGGGAGCGACGGGCGCGAGATACTGCTCCCCGCGCGGTATATGCCGGAAGATCTGAGACCGGACGACACGATTGAGGTATTCATATACAAGGATTCGGAGAACCGTCTGATAGCGACCACGGAAGTTCCGTTTGCGAGGGTGGGGGAATTTGCCTTCCTTCAGGTGGCGCAGGTGAACGCTACGGGCGCTTTTCTGGACTGGGGCTTGCCTACGAAGAATCTGCTTGTGCCCTATTCGGAGCAGAAGGTGAAGATGCGCGCGGGAGGGGTCTATCCGGTATATGTGTATCTGGACGATGCATCACAGCGTGTTGTGGCTTCGGCGAAGCTGGAGAAATTCGCGGGCAATACGCTGCCGGAGTACAAGACGGGGCAGAAGGTGAAGGCGCTTGTGCTGTCGCATAATGAGACGGGCTACCGCTGTGTGGTGGACAACCGTCACTTCGGAATGTTCTATAACAACGAGCTTTTCCGCCCGCTGGAAGTGGGACAGGCGGTGGAGGCTTTCGTGAAGTATGTGCGTCCGGACGGCAAGCTGGATTTAAGTGTGGGAGGCGAGACGCAGGAGCGCGTGCATTCGCTTGCGGGCCGAATCATGGAGTATATCCGACTTAACGGCAATCGTCCGGAGGCCACGCTGTCGGACAAGATGGAGCCTGAGAAAATCAAGGCTCTGTTCGGCTGCAGCAAGAAGGATTTCAAGAAGGCCGTAGGCGAGCTCTATAAGGGGCGAAAAATCGAGATCTCGCATCCCGGGGGCGAGATAAGGCGTGTGGAGTAGAGTACGTGACGCTATCAGTTCCCGGATTGCGGGGCGGACCCTTGCGGGCGTCTGCGGTGACGGCGCCTGCGGCCGCCGCGATGGGTGCGTTTGCGCCCTTTGACCTTTGATGCGCCGGGGGCGTGATCATCGGCCTTTTGTTCGGGCCGGAGGTCGTTGGCGAAGGCGGATGTTCCGGCGGCACGCATGGCTTCGGAGGTCTGCCTGAGCCACTCTATGCGGTCGGGGAGGCGTTCGCTTTCGGGCTTGGCGTCGCGGTTTGCGGCCATCAGGGCCAGGAGGCGTTCGAGTCTTTCGGGGGAGCGGCACTCGGTCTGCAGATTCCGGAGGCGGGATGTCGCGCGCTGCTCGTTTTTCAGTTCCAGAGGACCGGGGAAGTGATGATGTGCGATCAGAAAGGCTGTCTCGCGGACAATGGGGGTGTCGAAATGCAGCCGTGCGAGCATCTTGCGAGCCATGCGGGCTCCGCGCGACTCGTGGTCGGGGTAAACGATAAGGCCGTCTTTGTTGCGCCGGCATTCGACGGCGACTTTTCCCAGGTCGTGCATAGCGGCGGCGAGGCGGACGCTTACGCGCCCGTCGATGCGGGCGGCCTGGGCGAGGGAGGCTTTGAGATGGTCCATCAGGGGGCGTCCGTCGACTTGGAAGCTGCGTGCGCGGCAGAGGTCGGGGAGCACGTAACCCAGGGCGTGCGTGCGGTCCATCAGTTCGAGCGCACGCGCGGGGTCGGGACCGGAGAACATCTTCTCTATTTCCTGACGCATGCGTTCGACTTTGATATTGCGCAGGCCGGGGGCATTGGCCTCCATGGCTTCGAGCATTTCGGAAGGTATTTCCCAACCGAAGGCTGTGGCGAAGCGAATTACGCGCAGGATGCGCACGGGATCGTCCTCGAATACACGGCGCGGGTCATCGGGTGTGCGGAGCCTGCGGAGGCGAATGTCCTCGAAGGCCCGGCCGGAAGGGTCGATAAGTTCGCCGGTGGAAACGTTGAGATAAAGCGAGTTTATGCTGAGGTCGCGCAGTCGGGCATCTCCTTCGACGGGGCCGAACATCTCGGCCGGATCGGACCCTTCGAGGCCGCTGTACTTGCCGCGTCGGGTCTGTACGATCTCGATTTCATCGTCGGGAAACTCGCGGAGACGCAGCATAGCGGTGCCGTATCGGGGAAATGTTGTGGGGACGCCTGTAGTGAGATGCTTCTCATACAGCCATCGGGCGAATTCGAGGCCTCCGTTGGGGAGTTCAACAGCCAGATCGACATCCTTGATTTCCGGGCGTCCGAGGGCTTCGTCGCGAGTGCAGCCTCCGACTGCATATACCTTGCCTTCGAATACCGAGCCGGCGATGCGGCTACGGAGCCAGTCGATGATATTATGAAATTCTGAAACAGTCATTTGAGAGGTGGCCCGTCGGGCCTGCGGTGCAAAGATAGTAATTTTGCGGGGATTAGACAATATGTCTTATGGATGTGTGAGAACCGGTTGCAGTGGCGTTAGGACTAACATTCCTTATCGAATGGGCTCTAAAACACAGGGGGTATGCGAACATTAGGAGGGGCTTCGGGTGTTTTATATCTATATACTTTCCCCTCGTAATAACCTTTTTCCGAAAAAGAATCAGATGAAAGAAATAATGGACGGCTGCACGGCGGCGACACATGTGGCATTCGCGCTGAGCGATGTGGCAACGATTTACCCTATCACCCCGGTGGCGGAGATGGGTCAGGTGGCCCAGAAATGGGGCCTTGAAGGACGAACCAATTATGCCGGCGCACCTCTGACGGTGAAGGAGATGGAGTCGGAGCTTGGAGCTGCGGGCGCGACGCACGGTGCGCTGGCCGGTGGCGCCCTTGCCACGACTTTCACGAATTCGCAGGGTCTGCTGCTGATGATTCCTAATATGTACAAGATTGCAGGCGAATGTCTGCCGGCGGTATTCCATGTTGGCACACGGTCGCTGGCCTCGCATGCGCTGTCGATATTCGGCGACCATCAGGATGTGATGGCCTGCCGCGCCACGGGATTCGCATTTTTAGGGTCGAGCAATGTGCAGGAGACGATGGATCTTGGCGTTGTTGCCCATCTTGCAGCGATAGACGGTTCGCTGCCTGTTCTGCACTTTTTCGACGGGTGGCGTACGTCGGGGGAGATGCAGACGATAGACGTGATAGATTATCCGACGATATTTTCGCTTCTGGACAGGGATGCAGTGGCGCGTTTCCGTGCGGGCGCTCTCAATCCCGAACACCCCTCGCTGCGAGGCTCGGCACAGAATTCGGATGTATATTTCCAGAACCGCGAGGCCTGCAATAAGGCTTACGCGGTATTTCCGGCGATCGTACAGAAGGCCTTGGACCGTGTGGCAGCCAAGACCGGGCGTCAATATCATCTATTCGACTACTTTGGCGCGCCGGACGCAGAGCGCGTGATAGTGGTGATGGGTTCGGGAGCCGAGGTGGCACGTTGCACGGCTGATGCGCTGGTGGCCTCGGGCGAGAAGGTTGGCGTGGTGAACGTGCGTCTGTTCCGTCCGTGGTCGACGGATGATTTCGTGGCAGCGCTTCCCGATACGGTGAAGGCGATCGCCGTTCTCGACCGCACGAAAGAGCCCGGTTCGCAGGGTGAGCCGCTATATCAGGACGTGGCGACCTCGGTTCTGCGTTCGGGAAGGGACATCACTGTGATCGGCGGCCGCTACGGGTTGGCCAGCAAGGATTTCAGCCCGGCGATGGCCAAGGCAGTTTTTGACGAGCTTGCGAAGGAGAAGCCTGCACGGGAGTTCACGGTGGGCATTACGGACGATGTGACGCATCTGTCGCTGACGGTGGATGGCGGTTTTGCTCTTCCGCACAGGGCCGACACAGAGTGCGTTTTCTATGGTTTCGGCTCGGACGGCACGGTGGGCGCATCAAAACAGATCGCCGCGATCATCGGATCGCAGGCCGACAAGTATGCCCAGGCCTTCTTCAGCTATTCGGCCAAAAAGTCGGGCGGCTACACGGTGAGCCAGCTCCGTTTCGGGTCAGCCCCGATCGCGGCGGCGTGGCAGATCGAGAGCGCGGATTTCGTTTTCTGCAATAAGGCGGCATACGTGAACCATTACGACATGGTGGCGAGGCTGCGCGAGGGAGGAGTATTTGTGCTCAATGCGCCATGGACGGCGGAAGAGATGGAGAGCAAGCTTCCGGCCTCGATGCGACGTGAGCTTGCAGCAAAGAAGGCGAAGTTTTATGCCGTTGATGCGACGGCTGTGGCTGCAGAAGAAAATCTGGGTGCACGAATCAACACGGTGATGGAGGCTGTGTTCTTCCATCTCTCGGGTGTGATTCCGGAATCCGTGTCGATGCCGGCGCTGAAGGAGCTTGTGAGCAAGACCTACATGCACGAGGGCGGGGCTGTGGTCAGCGCCAATCTTGCTGCGATAGACAAGGCTGTGTCGGCTATCAGGGAGATTCCCGTGCCGGCGTCGTGGGCAGATGCGAGCGATGCTGCAAAACAGGAGGATGCAACGAAGGTGCCGGCGTTTATCTCGCAGGTGGCCGTTCCTTGCGATAACCTGAAAGGCGATGAGCTGCCGGTGTCGCTGTTCAATCCGGAGGGGAATCTTCCGATGGGTACGACGGCTTACGAGAAGCGCAAGATAGCGATAGACATTCCGCGTTGGGATCCGTCGAAGTGCATACAGTGCACGATCTGCTCGACCGTATGCTCGCATGCTGCCATCCGGCCTTATCTGCTTGACGAGAAGGAGCAGGCAGCCTGCCCATCAGATGTGGCGACGATTCCGGCCAAGGGCGTGGAAGGCTATACATACAGAATTCAGGTCTATCCGGCGGACTGCACGGGTTGCGGCTCATGTGCGACGATGTGTCCCGGCAAGGCCCTCGATATGGTGCCGCTCTATCCGGAGCTCACGCAGGAGGAGCCACGCTGGAAGTGGGTAACGGAGAATGTGAGCGAGAAGCCCGATCTGTTCCCGCGCTTTACGGTTAAGGGCGCACAGCTGCACAGGCCGCTGCTCCAGTTCTCGGGTGCGTGCGGCGGTTGCGGCGAGACACCGTACGTGAAGCTGCTGACGCAGCTGTTCGGTGAGCGGCTTGTGATAGCCAATGCGACGGGCTGCTCGAGCATCTGGGGCGCGAATTATCCGAGCAACGCTTACTGCACGCTTGCGGACGGACGCGGTCCGGCCTGGGGCAATTCGCTTTTCGAGGATAATGCCGAGTACGGATATGGAATCGCCACGGCGCTCGAGCACCGGCGTGCGCGGGCCAAAGAGCTTGCCGAGGGGCTTGCTGCTGACGCCACGGCTCCGGCCGATGCAAAGGCTGCGGCTCAGGCATGGCTTGCAGCATTCGACGATCCCGAGAAGTCGCGCACGACGGGCGAGGCTCTGGTGAAGGTATCGGCGGAGTTCGCACTGTATGCCGACGTTATGGGCACCAAGAGTGTCTGGGCGATAGGCGGCGACGGCTGGGCATACGACATCGGTTTCGCGGGCCTGGACCATGTGCTGGCCTCGGGCGAGAATATCAATATCCTGGTGATGGACACCGAGTGCTACTCCAATACGGGCGGCCAGACGTCGAAAGCCACGCCGCTGAGTGCCGTGACAAAATATTCGCCAGACGGCAAACGGACCTACAAGAAGGATATGGGCCGGATGATGATGACTTATCCGGAGGTGTACGTGGCTTCAATTTCGCTGGGCGCGAACATGCAGCAGGCCATCAATGCCTTGCGCGAGGCCGAGGCCTATCCCGGGCCGTCGATCGTGATCGCCTACTGCCCGTGTATCAATCACGGCATCCGTACGGGCATGAGCCATTCGGCCGTGGAGCAGCGCAATGCCGTCCGCTGCGGATACTGGCCGCTTTACCGCTACAATCCGCAGAACCAGGAGCCGCTTACTGTGGACAGTGCTGCGCCGGATACGACGGGATTCCTGCCGTTCATCAATGGCGAGGACCGATATGCCGATCTGAAACTTGTGGATCCCAAGGACGCACCGGCACTCCAAAGCGCGCTCGAAAAGCGTTGCGTGAAGGTGCATGAAATCCTTGAAGGCCTTACAAAACTATAAAAAGCAAGAAGTTATGGATGTTCTCTATATGCCCGACGGGTCGATGTCGGAAATCAAAGGTCCGGCGCCGTCGGCGAAGACCGTGGTTCTGGACGGATTTACTCTTTATCCTCCCTGCGACGAGCGGTGGAAGGCATTTGCGGAGTTCGGGCCCCTGACGGTGTACGAGCGGACGGAAACGGATGCCGAGACGACAGACCGTTGCCGGGATGCAAGGGTGGTTTTCACGAACAAGGTGACGCTGACGGCTGAGACTATCGCGTCGCTGCCCCGTCTGAGGTATATCGGGGTGCTTGCCACGGGGACGAATATCGTGGATCTGACAGCGGCGGCCTCGCGGGGTGTAGTTGTGACCAATATTCCGGCTTATTCGACGGCCTCGGTTGCACAGACGGCGATTGCGCTGCTTCTTGCCGTGACCAACCGTGTGGAGCATTATTCGGCGGCGGTGCGCACGGGGCGCTGGTCGAACTGCCGGGATTTCACGTTCCGCGACTTTCCGCTGACCGAGCTTGCCGGGAAGAATTTCTCGGTAGTGGGGTTCGGGAATACGGGCAGGGCCACGGCTGCCATTGCCGCGGCGCTGGGCATGAAGGTGAAGGTTTTCACGTCGAAACCGCAGAATGAGCTTCCGGAGGGTTATGTGAAGCAGGAGCTTGACGAGCTTTTCCGGGAAGCGGACGTGCTGAGCTTCCATTGCCCGCTGACGGAGCAGACGCGCGGCCTGCTGAGTGCCGAGCGACTGGCGACGATGAAGCCGGAAGCGATTGTCATCAACACGTCACGCGGCCCGGTGATAGACGAACAGGCGCTTGCCGATGCGCTGAATGAGGGCCGGATTGCGGCAGCCGGGCTTGATGTGCTGTCGAGCGAGCCTCCTCGACCGGACAATCCGCTGCTCACTGCGCGGAACTGTGTGATAACCCCGCATATCGCCTGGGCCTCGGAGGAGGCGCGGGGGAGGCTTATGGAGATTGCGCTTGCCAATCTGCGCGCCTGGGAGTCGGGGCGTCCGCAGAATGTCGTATAATACGCTCTAAGAGCGTTTTGCGGTTAAAAAAACCGAATTTTGTCCGGCGCCCGACAAAATTCGGCTGAATAGCGGAAAATATTTCGTATCTTTGCAGCATGCTTGTGGATCGCCACGGGCATGCTGTACACATATAGACCATTTATTATCATGAAATTCTTCAAATTCAGAATCGATTTATCCACAAAGGCAGCAGTTATGGGCGTGATGTTCATGGCATGCTTTTTTACGGCCACGGCCGGTGAGAAGCTCACCGGAACGCCCATAGGCACGGCCGCCGGCTACAGCTACGAAGAGGCCCGCGTGGTATGGAATATCCAGGGCAATGCCTTCGACGGCGACCTCGACACCTATTTTGCGACAGATGCCCGTTCGTACACATGGGTTGGTCTGGACCTTGGCACTCCGCATGTGATAGACCGCGTGGGCTGGGCTCCCCGCAGCGACTACAGCGTAGGTCCGAACCGCGTGCGTCTCGGTGTGATCCAGGGCGCGAATCAGGAGGATTTCCTCGATGCGGTGCCTCTCTACATCATCCGCGAGGCCGGCATCATCGGCACCATGAGCTACGGCGAGGTTGAATGTTCCAAGGGATTCCGGTATGTGCGTTTCGTGAGCACGGGCGATGCCCGCTGCAATATCGGCGAGCTCGAGTTTTACGGCACGGCCGGCGAGGGCACTGACGACTACCTCTTCCAGATCACGAACCTTCCCACGGTGTGCGTGAATACGGTGAACGCCGAGGAACCCTATGACAAGGAACACGACATCACGGCTAACATCATCATCATCGCTGACCACCAGGCCTATGTCGACAAGCCCGGCACCATCCGCGAGCGTGGCAACGCCTCGCGAGTGTTCCCCAAGAAGCCCTGGCGCCTGAAGTTCGACAAGAAGCAGCGGGTACTTCCGGATGCGCCGGCACAGGCCAAGAAGTGGACGCTGATCAACAACTACGGCGACAAGACGCTGATGCGCAATCTGATAGCTTTTGAAATAGCAAATCGTCTCGGGATGGCATACGTGCCTTACGGCCGCGCGGTGGATGTGGTGCTGAACGGCGAATACAAGGGTTGCTATCAGCTGTGCGACCAGGTGGAAGTGAACAAGAACCGTGTGAACATCACCGAGATGGAGACCACGGACACTGATGGCGAGGCCCTGACGGGCGGGTATCTCGTGGAGGTTGACGCCTATGCGACCGAGGAGCCCGAGGGCGAATGGTTCGAGACGAGCCGCCTGCAGATCCCGGTTACAATCAAATCGCCCGATGACGGCGGGACCCCCGAGCAGTACGCCTACATCCGCTCGTATTTCGACAAGCTCGAGAACATGATATGGAGCCCGAACATCTCTACTCCCGGAGATAATGACTACCGTAATATCTTCGACATCGATTCCTTCCTGCGCCACATGCTCGTGGGCGAGCTCTCGGGCAATACGGACACTTACTGGAGCACGTATATGTACAAGGACCGCGGCAGTGATGTGATCTACACCGGACCGGTTTGGGATTTCGACATCGCGTTCGACAATGACGGACGCACTTATCCGATTCACGACCGCGTGGGCAGCCGTTGCTTCCTTTACGCGTCGGGGCTCGCGTCGGCGGCAAACAATATGAACTACCTTGTGAACTGCGTGCTGCACAACGACCGACGCACCAAGTCGGACCTGAAGACCATCTGGTCGCTGGCCCGAAATGAGCGGGGACTCACGTACGAGGACTTGGCTTCGTTCATCGACGAGAAGGCCGAGGAGATGAACGAATCGCAGAAGCTGAATTTCCTTCGCTGGCCCATAATGAATGAGTGGGTGCATCAGAATCCGACAATTTCGGGGAGCTATGCTGGCGAGGTGAACCGTGTGAAGAGTTATCTTGCCGACCGTTTCGGCGATCTGGACGAACTGATCGGTTATGATCCCTCGCTGACCGGCATTAAGGCTGCGGAGGCTGTAGAGACACTTCCTCTGCGGATACAGAACGGGGTGGTGAGCATGGGCGATGGCCGGAGCTTCGAGATTTATGGCGTGGACGGTCGCCGGCTTCACAGCGGATCGAGTGCATCGTGCGCACTTCCTGCCGGCGTGTATATCGTGCGCAGCGGCGCGATGGCCACCAAGGTTATTCTGAAATAAGCTACAGGAAATAATATTTCAAAAAAAATTATAAATCCGGGTTGTTCGATTTGCGAATGACCCGGATAATTGTTATTTTTGTATGAAGGCCCGTGTGACCTTAAGTTTAATGACAATAAACACAAACCGTAACTATATAAAATGAAAACACTCCTCAGCGCGGCGATGCTGACAATGGCTATCGCAGCACCCACTTACGCACAGACCATGGAAAGCGAATATGCATCGTGGCCCACATACGGGGGCACGGATCTTGAAATGACCGTCGACGCAAGCGGCACGCGTTTCGCGCTCTGGTCGCCGAAGGCCAAGGCGGCCACCGTCTATCTTTATAACACCGACCGCAATACGGCTCCCTACGATTCGCTGCAGATGACCCTCGGCGAAAACGGTGTGTGGCGCGCACAGGTCGACAAGCCTCTCTACGGAAAGTTCTATACCTTCCGCATCACCGATTCGACGGGCAAGCGCCTTGCGGAGACACCGGGCGTGTGGGCCAAGGCCGCCGGCACCAACGGCCACCGCGCGGCCATCATCGACTTCTCGAAGACCAATCCCGAGGGTTGGAGCACGGACAAAGGTCCCGAGCTGAAGAGCATTACCGATGCCGTGCTCTATGAGATGCATCATCGCGATTTCAGCATCGATCCTACATCGGGCATCGTTCACAAAGGGAAGTTCCTGGCCCTGACCGAGCCTGAGACTACAAGCCCGCTTGGCGACAAGACCGGTATCGACCATCTGAAGGAGCTTGGCGTGACGCACGTGCACATCCTGCCGAGCTATGACTACAACTCCGTGGACGAGGCCAATCTGCCTTCGAACCAATACAACTGGGGCTACGACCCATATAACTACAATACGCCCGAGGGCTCGTATTCCACGGACCCGGCCAATCCCGAGGCCCGCGTACGCGAGATGAAGGAGATGGTGAAGGCTCTGCACGATGCAGGCATAGGCGTGGTGATGGACGTGGTGTACAACCACACGGCCAATAACGACGACTCGAATTTCTCGCTTACGGCTCCGGGCTACTACTACCGCCACCGCGAGGACGGCAGCTACAGCGATGCCTCGGGTTGCGGGAATTAGAAATTCGAAATTTGCGTGGTATAAAATCAGCCAATATAGAAGGATTGAG
>CAZBNM010000013.1:0-25829 GCA_964493495.1 uncultured Bacteroides sp. | reverse complement strand
CTCCGATGATATACGCGATGCCGTGAAGGGCCATTACAGCAACGCCGCCGACCGCGGCTTCGCTACGGGCAAACCCGGCAACGAGGAGACCGTGAAGATCGGTATCGTGGCCTCGACCGCCCACCCGCAGGTGGACTACAGCAAGGGCAACAATTCGAAGTTTGCCTACGCGTCGGCTCCCACACAGATCATCAATTACGTTTCCTGCCATGACGACCTGACGCTGACCGACAAGCTTGCCAAGTCGATGCCCGGGAGCAGCGAGGCCGAGCGCCAACGTGCCGCCCGCCTGGCCCAGACAATCGTCTTCACCTCGCAGGGCACACCGTTCATGTTTGCCGGCGAAGAGGTGTTCCGCGACAAGAAGGGCGTGCACAACTCCTACAAGAGTCCGGACAGCATCAACGGCATCGACTGGACCCTGAAGCACAAGAACGCCGAGCAGTTCGACTACTACCGCGAACTCATCAAGCTTCGCCGCGAACATCCGGCCTTCCGCATGACCACGGCCGAGGACATCGCACGCAATATCGTGTTCGACAAGGTTGTGGCTCCGAACGTTGTGAGCTACTCCATCAAGAACAACGCCAATGGCGACGAATGGAAGGAAATCAAGCTGATCTTCAACGGATCGGATACGCCTTATGTGGCCCGCGTGCCCAAGGGCGACTGGACGATAATAGCCCGCGACGGCAAGCTAAAGGCCGACGGACTTGAGGCCTCCAAGGGGGGCAGCATTGTGGTGACTCCCACATCGGCCCTGATTCTGGCGCGTAAAAAATAATATTCCACCCCAATCAAGCATATCATGTTGCAGAAAAGCACGAAAATCATCACCACCGTCTCGGACCGCCGTTGCGAAGTGGATTTCATACGCAGCCTTTTCGAGGCAGGTATGAATGTGGTGCGCATGAACTCGGCCCACCTCGGCGAGAGCGGCATCACGCGCATAGTAGAGAACTGTCGCGAGGTATCGCCGCGTATCGGCATAATGATCGACACGAAAGGCCCTGAAATCCGCACGACAGCGAACGAAAATCCCGACGACAAGATTTTTTTCCGTGAAGGCAACATTGTAGACTTTGTAGGGAACGCGTCGGAGAGCACGACCCAGAAGCGGATATGCCTCAACTATCCGGGGATTGCCTCGGACGTGCACTCCGGTCTGCACTTCCTGATCGATGACGGAGAGCTTGATTTCCTGATCGAGAAGGTGGACGGGACGACTGGCGTGATTACGGCTCGCTGTCTCAACGACGGCTGGCTGGGCTCGCGCAAGAGCGTGAATATCCCCGGGAGCGATATCCGCCTTCCGGCCCTCACGGCCCGCGACCGGGATACACTGGCCGTGGCCGCACGCCTTGGCGTGGATTTCGTGGCCCATTCATTCGTTCGCTCGGCAGCGGACGTGCACGCCGTGCAGGAGGAACTCGACCGTCTCGGTTCGGATATGAAGATCATATCCAAGATCGAGAACCAGCAGGGTGTGGATAATTTCGATGAGATACTTGAAGCCTCCTACGGCATCATGATAGCGCGCGGCGACCTCGGCATCGAGGTTGCCGCGGAGCGTATTCCGGTGATTCAGCACGAGATGATCCGGAAGTGCATCGCGGCACACCATCCCGTGATCGTGGCCACGCAGATGCTACACTCCATGATTTCGAATCCGAGGCCCACGCGCGCCGAGGTGAGCGATATTGCCAATTCGGTCTACCAGCGTGCGGATTGCCTTATGCTTTCGGGCGAGACGGCCAGCGGACGCTATCCCGTGGAGGCTGTTCGGACGATGGCTCGCGTGGCATGCGAGGTGGAGGCCTCGCTGTCGGCCACAGCGACATCCGACCATGTGCCGCAGCTGGCGGATGCGCACGTGACGTCGTTTCTGGCGCGCCAGGCTGTGGTGTCGGGGCGTGAGATCGGCGTAAAGGCCATCATTGCGGATGCGCTCTACGGTCGCACGGCCCGCTTTCTGGCTTCGTTCCGAAGCATGCGCCCGGTGTATGCGATCTGCTACCGGCGCCGGACGATGCGCTGGCTGAGCCTGTCCTACGGCGTAAAGGCCTATTACTATAAGGATTATACTGCGGAGCAGCGCTATCCGCTGCAGGCCTTTCGCGACTTCGTGAGCCAGGGCCTTCTGGAGCCGAGCGACCGCATAGCATATCTGGGCGCAATCAACGGCACGGGCGCAACGTTCCTTGAGATCAATGCCGTGCAGGCCATACTCGACAACGGCTGCCCTGCGGCTATCCAAAACTAAGACAGAGCATGGCCAACGTCCTCAGCATAGAAAACCTGACCAAGAGCTACGGCGACCGCATGCTCTTCGCCGACGTGACTCTCGGAGTGGAGGGCGGCGAGAAGATAGGCATCGTGGCCCGGAACGGAAGCGGCAAGAGTACGCTCCTGCGCATACTTGCGGGCCGTGAGGACTATGATTCGGGGAGGATAACCTTCGCCGGATCGCAGCGGGTGGCATTGCTTGAACAGACGCCGGAATTCCGCCCGGGCACGACCGTCCTGGAGGCGGCGCTCGATGGCGACGGCCCACTGGCAGAGACGGTGCGCGCATATATCCGCGCAATCGAGGGCGGCACGCCCGAGGAGCAGGCCGCGGCCTCGCAACGCATGGATGCCGAGCACGCCTGGGACTATGAGGACCGCCTGCGTCAGCTGCTTACGCGTCTGGGCCTGACGGACTTCAACGCATCGGTCGATAAGCTTTCGGGCGGTCAGCGCAAGCGTCTGGCTCTGGCGCGTGTGGTGATGCAGGATGCTGATTTCATAATCCTGGACGAACCTACGAACCATCTGGATATTCCGGTGATCGAGTGGCTTGAGGGCTATCTGCGACGCGCGCGTGCCACGCTTCTGATGGTGACGCACGACCGCTATTTTCTCGACCGTGTCTGCAACCGTATTCTGGAGATCGATAATTCTTCGATCTACTCCTACAACGGGAACTATGATTACTTCCTGCGCCGTCGCGCCGAACGCATCGAAGCTATGGCCGCGGAGCTTGCGCGTGTGCGCAATACCTTGCGGCGCGAACAGGAATGGATGAGCCGTCAGCCTCAGGCGCGTGCCGGCAAGGCAAAGTTCCGTATTGATTCGTTCTACGATCTGAAGGAGCGTTCGCGTGTGAGGCTCGATGAGAAGAACGTGTCGCTCGATGCGAAGTCGTCCTATATAGGGTCGAAGATTTTCGAGGCGAAGGACATATGCAAACGCTTTGGCGAGAAGGTGATTCTCGACGGGTTCAGCTACACCTTCGCGCGCGGTGAGCATCTGGGCCTGATCGGGGCCAACGGCGTGGGCAAGAGCACGTTCATAAAGATGCTCCAAGGGCTCGTGGCGCAGGATTCCGGAAGCTGGAATGTGGGAGAGACCGTGCGTTTCGGCTATTACAGCCAGGACGGAATTTCCTTCAGTCCGGACAAGAAGGTAATCGATGCCGTGACGGAGCTTGCGGAGGATATAGCTCTCGAAGGAGGCGAGCATGTTGCGCCGATGCAATATCTGCAGCGCTTCCTTTTTTCGCCGGCCGACCAGCAGAAGTATATCCGCACATTGAGCGGCGGCGAGCGTTGCCGCCTGCATCTTGCCACGGTGCTGATGCGGAATCCCAATTTCCTGATTCTCGATGAGCCGACAAACGATCTTGACATCATCACCTTAGGTATCCTTGAGGAATATCTGGCCGGCTTTAAGGGCTGCGTGATCGTGATAAGCCACGACCGCTTCTTCCTCGATACGATCGCGGAGCATCTGTTCGTGATGGAGGGCAACGGCGTGATAAAGGATTTCCCGGGCACTTACACGGAGTATCGCGAGTGGGCCGACGAGCGCGCCCGCCGTCTGGCCGCCGAGGAGAATGCGCGCGCGGAGAAGAGCGCGGAGAAGCCTCGCCCGCGCACGGAGCGCCCCGCGCGCATGAGCTTCAAGGAACGGAAGGAATTCGAAGCGCTGACAGCGACTATCGAAACCCTGACGGCGGAGAAAGCCGCACTGGAGGAATATTTCAATACCGGAGGCGGCGAAGACATCGCGGAAAAGAGCGCGCGCTTCGAGGCTGTGAAGGATGAGCTCGACGAGGCGGAAATGCGCTGGCTGGAACTTTCGGAAAAACAATAGAATGCATCTGACAACAAATATTCTCTCCCCTCTCTAATACACAAGAATCATGAAAGGTCTGAAAATTGAACGTATACGCTCGCTCGAGCAGCTTCTGCGCTGGCGCGCGGAGGTGATAAAGGACGTTTTCGGAGCTCCGGCATCGACCGAACTTCTGAAGGCCAACGCCCGCTATTATGATTTCCACAATGCCGACGGCACGCATGTGGCATTCGAGGCCCAGCTTCCTGACAAGGACGGGAATCCCGAGGCCATAGGCTGCGGCGGAGTGTGCTTCTACGAGGAGCTGCCTTCGCCGGACAATGCCACTGGCCGCTGCGCCTATATAATGAACCTGTATGTGCGGGAGGCCTGGCGCAACGAGGGCGTGGGAGGCGACCTGCTGAAGGCGCTTGTGGATCTGGCGCGCTTCCGCGGCTGCGGCAGGATCATGCTCGAGACTACGCCCATGGCCCGGAAGTTCTATAAGAACTACGGCTTTATCGATGCGGGCGATTATCTCGTGTATAAGGAGAAGTAAAGAAGGGACGTATTAGCGGACGGGAGCGGTGGTCCGTTACCTAAAAACCATCCGTTGCAGACATGCCGGAGGCATGTCCCTACAGGTTGCGGGACTGTACGATAGATTTGGTTGAAAAGGAATCCGGCGGTGACTGTCATTGTGCAAGTCATCGCCGGATTCTTTGTGTGTGTGGGCCGGGAGTTTAACGGCCGGAGTATTTCACTTTCTCAGCTATGCGGGTATTGAACTCGTCGGCGTTCATAAGCTCTTCGAGCGTGAGGTGCATGCGATAGCGCCAGTAGTGGCGGGGATTGGCGGGCACGTTGATCTGCTCGTCGCCCGGTTTCTCGCGGCGCAGGTTGCCGTCCATGCTCATCCAGTCCTGAAGCGGGAGTATGCAGAGCATGGAGGGAGACTGGAGATGGAGGTCGATTATCTTCTCGCAGATCCAGGGCTCGGCGAAGTAGGGAGCCGCGCCATGCTGATGGAGGACGTTGTTGTAGTAGTCCTGGGTCTTGTCGCGATTCTCTTCCCACCATGCACGGATGCCGCCCATGTCGTGGGTTGAGGTGGTGCAGACGCTGTAGTAGGGGTAGTTCCAGGTATTGCCGAAGGGGGTTGTGGGATCCTTGGGCATGCGCTGGATTTCGAGCGATAGGATTTCGAGCTGCTGCATCACGGCGGGGACGCATGCTGGAATCATGCCGAGGTCTTCGGCGCAGCAGAGCATGTCGGTGGCGTCGATAAGCGGGGGCAGCTTCCACATGGCTTTGCCATACCAGAAGTCGTTGTGACGGCGATAGTAGAAATCGTTGTAGAGACGGTCAAAGCACCAGCGCTCATAGTCGGTGAGCGAGCGGTAGGTGTATGTGAACTGGCCGGAGATGCGGGGATGATACTTGCCCTTTTCGTAGGGGTCCTCAATGAAGAGCACCTGATCTACCAGCCCGAGCAGACCCTGGCAAAGACGGGTGTTCTTGTCGTCCTTAGGCTGTGTGGCGAAGAAGTCGGCAATCTTGCGCTGGGTGTTGAATTCTTCCTTGAGCTTGTGTCGACCGTCGCCTACGGAGTACATGAAGCGGTCGAGTGCCTCGCCGGTGTACGGGCCGAAGAAGTCGCCGACGAAGTAGTCCATGATGTACGGGGTGGTCTGCTTGTCCACGTCGATCCAGAAGTCGTAGTTGTAGCGGAGCTCATCGGGGCTGTAGGGCAGGGCGGGGTTGAAGACGCCGAGGAGGCCGTGGAGGGCGTCCATAGGAATCTGCCATATGCGGAAGAAGCCCAGGACGTGGTCGATGCGGTATGCGTCGAAGTATTCGCTCATCTTGCGGAAGCGGTCCTTCCACCAGCTGAAGCCGTCCTTGTTCATCTCTTCCCAGTTATAAGTGGGGAAGCCCCAGTTCTGGCCGAGAACGGAGAAATCATCCGGCGGTGCACCGGCCTGGCAGTCGAGGTTGAAGAGCCGGGGATTGACCCATGCGTCGACGCTGGTGCGGGAGATGCCGATGGGAATATCGCCCTTGATGGCTACGGAATGAGAGTTGGCGTAGGACTTGACGTGGTGCATCTGCTTGTCGAGATGATACTGCAGATAGTATACGTAGTTGATTGCGTCGGGGTTCTCCTTTACGAAGGCTTCCATCTTCTCGGGGGTGAACTCGGCGTACTCGCCCCAGCTGCTCATGTCGGGGGTGTTGTAGCGGTCGCGCAGGGTGCAGAACATCGCGTAGGGCGTGAGCCAGTATGCGTTCTTCTTGAGGAAGCTGCGGAAGGCGGGGCTCTTCATGGTCTTTGCACCTTCCTGAGCGAAGATCTCGCGGCAGAACTGGTCCTTGGTGTGTGTGGCGCGCTCGTAGTCGACTGTTTCGAGGGCGTTGAGCTCGCGTGCCTGCTGATCGAACCATTCCTGACGTGCCTTGTCGTTGAGGGTGCCCAGCTCGCTCAGACGCAGATACATCGGATGGAGGGCGAAGGTGGAGTTGGCGTTGTAGGGATAGGAGTCGGTCCAGGTGCCGGTCATTGTGGTGTCGTTGATGGGCAGAATCTGGATGAAGGTCTGGCCCGTCTTAACGGCCCAGTCGACCATCTTCTTGAGGTCGTAGAAATCGCCTACGCCGAAGTCGTCGTCGCTGCGCAGGGAGAATACGGGAATTGCGGTGCCGGCGCCTTTCCAGGGCGAGAGTGTGGAGATGAAGCGCATGCCACTGATGGTGAGCGCGCTATCGGGGCCTGTGGCGTGGCGGAGGACGCGGTTTGCGCCGCCTTCCCAGGCTACTACTTTGCCGTCCTTGTCAAGGATGAGGAATTTGTATTCGGTGTCGGCACCGATGGCAGGTCCGTCGACTGTGCAGGTCCATTCGGGGAAATTGGCATCGCTCATGCGCACGGCGGCGTCGGCTTTCCAGTTGCCCAGAGCGGGGCCGGAGCCACTGACGGCGAGCACACAATCCTGCGGCACCATGGGCGCGCTTACACGCAGGGTGAGGCCTCCGCGGCGAGGTTCGACGGCTTCCTGACGCTTGGAGCGCAGACGGATGCAGTCGGTGAAGGCGGAGGAGTAGTAGGGCTTGTCCCAGGGCATGTCCTGCCAGCGGTCGTGTATGCGGTAGTGGGGGATTTCAGCTCCGGGACGGAAGATGTGCGAGGGACCCCATTCGTTCTTGATTTCGCCGTTGTCGTTCTTTACGAAGTAGCGATATTCGAATTCGGGAGTGTCGGAGGGCACGTTGATGCTCAGTGTCCATTTCGAGTCGTCGTGCAGCTCAAGTTTCGGAGCTTTGGCAAGATCACCGCCGCCCAGAGCGGGAATTGAGCCGGTGATATACACCGATTCGCCCCAGTTTGTGCGGTAGTCTACATGGAAGGTCAGCTTCATATAGAGGTGGAAAATATGGTATTAGTATTTGTTTTTTGAATTTGAGGTAAAGATACTGCAAAATAGTGGAACAGAGTTCGAATTAAATTAATTTAACAGATAGGGCGTGCCTTTTCCCGATGGCCGAAATGGAAAGACGCGGCGGCTTCCCTGAGTGGGTGAGCCGTCGCGTCTTTCGCGTCTAAGGGTTGTAGGGGCTGCTTCAGCGGATGAATACTTTGCTTGCTTCGGAGCCGCGGCGCATGATGTAGAGGCCGCGGGAGGGCTTGGCTACGCGCACGCCCTGGAGGTTGAAGTATTCCGCGTCAGCCTCAGCTGCTTCTGCAGTCACGTTCTCGATGCCGGAGACATTTACGTCGACATAGGTCGTGAGCAGATACAGGTTGGGGAATACGGAATTGGTCATCACGCACATGATGTGGTCGAAGCTGTAATTGAATGTGGTGATGCCGTTTTCGAGAGTGTATTCATCGCCTTCGACGAGTTCTTCGCCTGCGAGTTCGTTGTTCTCATCGAGGTAGGGAGCGTCGATAAACCAGTGGTATTCGGTGGGGACGCCGTTGACCTCGAGCTGCGAGGAAAGATCGACTTTATTGTCGGCGACTTCGATTTCCATGAGAGCCTGGTTGGCATAGCCGTAGGTTGTCCATTGGCCTTTGGGAAGAGGCAGGGTTTCAAAGGTGAAACTGTTGTTCTCGAGATGGAGGATTCGAAGTGCGTTGAGGTTTTCGAGGTCTATGCTTGTGAGCTCATTGTCGAACAGGTATAGCTGCTGGAGCGAGGTCATGCCTGAGAGGTCGATGCTGCGGAGCTGATTGCCTGCGAGGTTGAGGTTCCATGCGTGGGGATTGTTGAGCTTGATGTCGGTGAGTCCGCAGCTGACGATGGAAATGTATTCGAGTTTGGGAGCGACGCTAAGATCGACGTTTCCGATACGGCAGTTGCCCAATGTCAATGCAGCCATCTCGGGATATTTCCGGAGGAAGTCCGAGCCGGAGAGTGTGAGATCGGAGAATGAAATCTCGTCAAGAACGGGGCTTTCGGGCATTTTGAGATTGCTTTGGTTCAAGCCGGTGCCGTAGGCCATGAATGCTTTGAGCCCCTTCATGAGCGATGCGTCGAGCTGCGAGAGCTTGCCGCAGCTGATGGAGAATACGTAGACCCCGTCGTTGTCGTCGTAGCTGTAGCACTTGGCTTGCTTGCCGGCTTTAATGGCGCCTGTGAATTCGGTGTAAGCGCCGGGACCTTCGAGAATGTACTGTTCCATGTCGCCTTCGCCTGTCCAGTCGACATATATGTCGGTGCCTTTGGTCTGGCCCGTGAGGATGAGCGAACCGATGCCGTCGGCCTCGGGCGTGAAGGTGGCGAATACATGAGTGGGCATGGGTGCCGTCTCGACTACTGAGGTGCGGATGATGTCTGCACCGGCGAAGTCGGGGAAGGCGGGATTGGCTATGGTGCAGTAAATTCTGCCCAGGTCGGGATTGGTGAAGAAGAAGTGTCCTTCGTTCTCTCGGATGTTGCCTTCAGCCACGGGTGTGTCCGTGTCGGCCATGTACCATGTGTAGACTGTCTGTCCGGCAGCCGAGTCGAAGAGATATTTGGTGAGGGATACCACGGGGATACGTGCGGGCAGCGAGACTTCCTTCTGGGGTGCGTAGGTGTAGTTCGCAACCACGCCGACAGCGGGAAGCGACTCGAAGGCGATGTTGTTGTTGCTGAGGTTGAGATCGGTCAGGGGCAGATAGTCGAGAAGGAGAACCGAGGTGAGCGAGTTGTTGGAGAGATTGAGGCTCTCGATCGCTTCGAGGTCGCGGAGATCGACTTCCTCAAGCAGGTTGCCGCTCAGATTGAGCTGCTTGACCTGATTCATCTTCAAGAGCTCGACGACTGCCATCTGATTGTTGGAGTAGTCGACTTCTTTCAGTTTTCCGGGAACGGGGTTTGTGATCTGCGTGAGATTGTTGCCGGAAACGTTCAGAATCTCGAGCTGATATTTTTCGTATGGGCCGTTTATGCCCGTGAGGTCGAGTGTGGAGAGGCTGTTGCCGGAAAGGTTTAGGGCGACGAGACTGCGGTTCCAGCTCAGATCAATGTCCGGGAGTTTGCAATCGGTGAGACTAAGCTCCTTCAGTGCGTGTGCCTGGGTGAGGTCGGCCGAGAGTATGCGCTGATTGTCGACGCCGAGTGCCGTGAGCTGATCGCCTTCGGAGAGATAGACTGTGACGGTGCTGTTGCCGCCGGAGGGCTTCGATGCGCTGGCATTGGGAGCCGCGGGAAGCGTATTGCCCGTGGCCAAGAATTCCTGCTGGACGCCATTGCCGAAGTCTACATAGAATTTCTTAGGATTCTCCGGAGTTGCTCCTGCAATACCTGCGGAAAGCGCGTAATTGCGCTCGACAGGTGATAACTTGAAGGATGCCACGGCCGAGGGCTTGCCGAAGTCAGCGGCGCTCTTGATGGCGAATTTCGCCGTCTGGAGATTGTATTCGGGGAGCGCCGAGTTGTGGAATACGACGAAGGCACTGTCGGACTGCGCCGCGAGGAGCGTGAGCTTGCCGTTGTCCCAGGAGTAGGCGGAGGCGTCGACAAGTTCGGGAGTGGATGGATTCTCTTCCTTGTAGAGATAGAGGGCTGCATCGGTGGTGGATTCCGGACGGTTCACTTTGTCGGAGAAATCGATAACGGACCCTACGGCATAGGACTTCTCGGTGGGGAAGGGATTCTGGGTGTAATAGTATTCGATGAAGGAGGAGCGTTCGGCCGGGAGCGTGACGTAGTCCATGTTGTTCATGTTCAGGTCGAGGGTAAGGATGGCCGGATTGGCGTCGATGTTAAGATCGGTGAAGCGGTTGTGTGCGGCGCTAAGGTCCTCCAGGTAGGGAAGCATGCTCACGTCGATGCTTTCCATGTGGTTGCCGGCAATGAACAGTCGCACGAGATTGGGCACCGGGCTGAGATCGAGCTGCTTGATCTTGTACGTGTCGTTGATGGCGGAATTATGCGAGCAATAGAGCTCGGTGAGAGCGCTGTTTTTGCTCAGGTCGAGGGAGGTGACCTTCGTGTCGGAGACATTGAGGATTCTCAGGAGCGGGTTTTTGCTCGTGTCGATGCTGGAGATGCTCGCACCGTCAACCGACAGCTGAATCAGGTAGGGGCAGCCTGTGGGATCGATCCGGGTGAGTGAAGGCGTGGAAAACGCTATGAACGAACGCATGGCCGGATAGTCGGAGAGATTGAATGACGGGTCTACATCGCCAACCATACTCATCATCATGATCGTCAGATCGGGCTTGTTGGGGCCGACGATCACGCCGCTTGTCGACATGGGGTTGTCGTCGAGATACAGAGCCTGAAGCTTCGACATGTGGCTCAGGTCGAGGCTTTCGAACTTGTTATGGGTAAGATTGAGGATTTCCACCTCTGTCATCTGAGGCCAGGTGATGTCGGTGATGTAGCAGCCCTCCATGTCAAGGTAATCGATCAGGGAGGCGTCGCCGTATATGCGCACGATGCCTTCCTCGGTAGTCTGGCAAGACACGGCCGTGCCGACTACCTCGCCGACCTCATAGTCGAAGACTGCTTGTCCAACTTCTACTTCCACGGGGCCGTAGCCGCAGTCGACATCGATGTAGGTGTTTTCTTTTGCACCGATAATGAAATGGAATGAATAGCCTGCAATTGTCGTATGGAATTGCATGATCGGCTCTTCGGCCGTCTCGGCGGCTGCCTGCGGGATGCCCGCAAGCAGAGCCAGGCCAAGAAGTCCGATGCTCTTGAGAAATTTTTTCATTTTTGAGCTATGTTTATGGTTGATGTTCTTGTGTTTATTTTACGAGCACGCGCACGGCGGGAGCAGACGAGCCTTCGGCTTTCAGAAGGTAAACACCCGGACGGAGCGCGGATGCATCCACAAGGGCTTCGCCATTGTGCGAGATGTAGCTGCCGGCGAGCGTGCCGGAAACGGTGTAGAGCTTTGCCGTGAAGTCCTGATTGCCGTCGAGGATAGCCTTGAACTGACGGTGTCCCACTGCCGAGACGGCCAGGCCCCTTTCGTTGCCGGCAATGACATTGCCGATGCCGGCGCCGCTGCGCGCAAGCACTTCCTTGAGGCCTGCATACGCATCGAATTTGCCGGCTCCGGCCTGAACGGGAATCGGATGAGACTCGACAGCCTCGTCGCGCACGGCCGTTGTCTTGATGATGTCCAGCACGTCGCTGTAGTCGAGAGTCGGGTCCGCTTCCATCCACAGGGCGATAGCGCCTGTCACAAGAGGGGTGGACATAGATGTGCCCACGCACTGATGCCAGCTGTATTTGCGGCCGTTGCCCTCGGCAGTGGCCTGACGTTCGCTGTTGCCGGCGCGGTAGTAGTCGAGATAGTATTCGTTGCTTGAAGAGATAATTGTCGCGCCCGGGGCGAGAACCGTAGGCAGTTTGCGGCCGTCGCAAAGCGTGCCGTAGCTCGAGAAGCCGGATACCTTGCCCGGAACGAAAAGATTCTGATAGCCGTAGACATCGCCGTCCATGCTGGTCCATTCGTCACGTGTATTGTAGGAGCCTACGATGACGCAGGTGTGTCCGCAGGCCACGTCGTTGATCGTGCCGTCGGTGCTTCCGTCCTGGAAGTCCTCGAGACCGTAGTTGCTGAGGTCGTTGAAGCTGCCGTCGCAGAATACGTCCACACGCTGGCCGTCCACGCCCTTGATGAGGAAACCAAGCACATAGCGGCCGTCGGGATTGTTCCCGGGAACATCCCAGCACATGCAGTCGACTACCGCGTAGCTGCGGCCATTGTCGGGGTCGCGCTCGGAACCAACACCTATGTAGCCTTCGAACCATTTGCCGAACTGCGGATCGACCGTGTCGTCCTCAGAGGCCATGTAGTCGCTGCTCGAAACCCAGTATTTGCTCACGGTGCTGCCGTCTTCGGTGCCCGTCAGCGAGCCGCGCCATGCTACCTTGCCGCTGCGGCTCATGTTCACGGCAATCACCTGCACCTCGAAAGGCGTGGCATCGTTGCTGTAGATATAGACCTGCGCATATCGGAGGTTGGGGTAGTTCTGCATTTCCGTCGCGGGGCGAAGCAGTGTCTGCAGCGTATTGTTATCATCCGTGAAGGTCTTGTTCATGGCTATGGGCAGATCGCCTTCATTGCCGGCCGAGATGCAGAATACCACGCGGTCCTGCTTGGATGCCATGTCGAGATACTGGCAGATGATGCTGCTGCCGTCGTGTGCGCCTACATTGGAGCCGAGCGAGAGATTGATCACCGAGGGCTTGCCCTCGTCCCAGGCATAGTTGAGGATATCCTCGATGCCGAGTGCTATGTAATAGTCCGAGAGGGAGCCGGCCGCCATGGCTATGTCCGCACCGGTGGCCACGCCATAGTAGGGGTTGGCCATCTCCTTGATCTCGCCCTTGAACTGGTTGAGGGGCACGGCCACGTTCGCCGTGCCGCGATAGCCGCCGGCCATGATGCCCGAAGTGTGCGTGCCGTGGAAATTGTTCACGTCGTCGGTGGTGAAGGAGGCGAGCTTACTGCGGGTGTACACCTCCTGAATCAGCTGCCCGCTGGAAGTGGTGCGGAAGTTGGTGAACTGTCCCACGCGCGTCACGCCGTTTTCATCCAGGAAATTGATGTGGTTGGGGTCGAAACCGCCATCCACGATGCCGCAGACCACGCCACGGCCCGTGTAAGCCTGAGGGAGGTCGATGCCGTTGTGGATTTTATTGATGCCGCTGACTTCGCGGGCAATGTCCAGCTTGGCGGCCAGAGGCTTTTCCGTGCGTATTTCCTTCACGGAAGGAATAGCTTCAACAGCTTCCATGAGGCTTTCCGGGAACTCAACCATCAGCAGGTTTCCGCGTCCGCCGGTAATGGTTGCGCCTGCCTCTGCCAAGGCAGCTGCTGCCGTTTCCGAATCAGATACACTGACGAACGCACGAACTGAAGGCTCCGCAGCCGCCACGCGCTGACGCGCTTTGGCCGCGCCGTGCTTGCCGTCCTTGAGGAATTCCACAGGAGCCTTTTCGGCACGGAGACGCGCACGGCTACCCATGTCAAGCTTGTTTTGCGCACCCGAGGCCAGGCTCAGTCCGGCCATGAGCGCGAGGAGAAATGCTTTTTTCATATTATGCGGATAATCGATTGTTTAATACGATGAAATAGACTTGCGGGAAAGAAAACCGTTTTCCGCGCCTCCCGGATAAAACACTCCGGCAGGCGTAGGAAAACGGTTTCTCTTATTTTTCAACCATTAGTTGCGGATCTTGCGGCCGGCGCTGATGTAAGTGCCCTTTGGCATCTTGTTAAGCTCAGAAACATTGCCGACGCGAATGCCCTGGAGATTGTAGACGGGTGCGTCTTCGCTTTCCGAAACCTCGATGGCGTCGATGCCTACGGTCTCGTTCTTGCTTACGCTGATGTTGGCGTCATCGCTTACGGCGATAATGAACTTGCCGCTTTCATCAGGCATGACCTCCTGATCGCCGACCTTAACGGCGATTGCCGACTTGCTTTCGGCCGATACACGGGCCACGGGGCTTTCTTCAGCCACACCTTCGATCACGATCTCCGTGCCGTGGAACACAGTGTGTACCGATGGCTCGCCGATCTGACGAGTGTGATCGTGGTGAACCGTCACGTTTACATCCTCAGCGATTTCGTAAGTCACGCAGTGGCTCTCGGGCTCCGTGCGGAACAGCTTGATCACGTCGCCGTCTGCTATTTCCTGCTCGCTGTCCATGCTGCCGTACTCGATAGTGATGGGCTCATCGTTCAGGTATGCATAGAGGCTGGGATAGCCGCTGATAGCGAAAGGAAGATCGAAATTACCGTACTTGATGAAGTTGTAGCCATACGAGAGGAGCGGTTCAGACTGATTCGAGTACATCACACGCGTGTCATAGTCGCTATTGGAAAGCGTGAAGCTGCAATAATTCCATGAACCGCTCTGGTTTGCGGGCTCAACGTAGAGCGTCAGGGTGTTTTCGCGCTTGAGTTCGGTGACCGTTACGAAGATGGTCATATCGTGTTCGATCGTGTTGGAGTTGCCGATTCGTATTTCATTGCCGTTTTCGTCTACGCAGTTTTCGATAATGTATCCTGTCGCGGCCTTGATGGTGAGGTAATTGTATGAGGAGGGAATCTCGATCACCGATTCTTCACCCGTTAGAGCGATAAGCTCGGACTGGTTATATCCATAGCCGTTGTAGACCAGAAGTCCTTCCGGGCAATCCGTCACTATAGTCACGAAATAGGGCTGCGGAATGGTAGCGTTGACTTCAAATACGATGGGAGTTTCGTCGAGCACCGTGAATTCGTAGCTTGGATTGTAGATGTTGATATAGATATCTTCCGATCCGCGCTTGAGCCTTATGTCGCTGTACTTGCTCTTGTTGAAGGTGATAAGTACACGCTGGCCCAGCTGCACCTGATAATTCTCCGGAGTCCAGTCCGAGACATTTTCGCCGTTTACCGCGAAGGTGTCAATGATGTCCTCACCGATACCCTCGGCAAATTCGAAGCTCACGGGAGCATATGTGTCCGGGAATTCCGTAGTGATATTCACGACATCGCCATCAGCCACACTGAAGTTGAAATAGCTGCCGCTACGTTCTATGACGCGATCACCGACCTTAACCTGATAGAGATTCATGTTGTAGGAATTGTGCGACACCGAGTAGCTGTTCTCCGTTTCGGGATCGAAATTCACAACGGTAGATGCCGAAGTCAGCGGGATCGTTTCGTTACTTCTGCTCAGTCGTACGTCCGAGGGATTGCCGTCGACGTTGACAGTCATGCTTGCCGTGCGGCTCTCAAGAAGATTCCTGAGCGTGACGGTCACGGTGATGTCGCCGTATATGCTTCCGCAGTAGATAGAGATCTGGCCCAAGTAGTCGGCGTTCCATTCGCTTCCGTTTGAGCCCGTGGCGCTTACAAGCTTCCAGTCAACGCTGTTCGAGCGGATTTGGACGGAGCCGTATTCGTTGTCCAGAGAAATCACGAATTTGCCGTCCTGAGGTGTGCACTCCGAATACTGGTAGCTCACGCTGAGCACGTCGATACGCTCGCACACGATGGTCATTTTCGGCGTCTGCTTCTCCGTGAAGCTTAGGATCAGGTTGGCCCCCTCCTCGACGTCGGAAGCCTTGATCGAAACCTCACCGCAAGGGAAAGACGTGTCCGGAGCCATATTGGCGCCTGTTGCGGCGTCCGTAAGTGCCGAGATCACATAATTCGAGGTCATCGAGCGGATGACCAGCTTGTCCGTATCCGAGGCTGAGATCTTGCATTCTGTCCCGTTGAAGTAGCTGTAGTTATATGTCGATGGATTGAAGACATACGCGGCTTGGTCCGTCGGCAGACCGGCAGGCGTGTCAAGGGTGATTGTGAAGCTCTTGGCCTCGGCTGCGAACGACAGCACGGCCACAAGCATCACCATGATGAGTGTGTAAAGCTTTCTCATAAAATTTGTATATTGGAAATGAAATAAAGTTTGGTTTTTTTTCGTACCGATGTGAAGACAGTGCTTTCTGTCCTTTGCAATTTCGCCGCAAGTTACTAAAAACTTACAACATATCCAAATATTTGCGCTCCTTTCTTACCCTCCGTAAGTTTATCCTTCAACTTTTAAATCCTTTTTGGTTAATATACTTCAAAACTGTTGTTCAATCTCTCCTCAGTGCTGGTTAAAAAGTCTTCATTGCAGAACTTAGTTCTCAGGGAAGTGTTATATTTGCAAAGACTAATTCTAAACCGCTATACATTTTTATCCTATGAACGTTTCTAAACTATTGGTTTCCACACTCGTTTTTGTATCGACTACTCTTTCCGCGCAAAATGTCGAGATGCTCAAGTACGGTGATTTTGAAAACTGGATTTCACGTCCCATCAAAGAATCGGGTATTATAGGCGGAAAAACTAAGACAATATATGAAATCGGCCCCAATGCAACCATTCCCGGCGACAAGCCTTATACAAATGCCGGCGGCTCGCAATGGGCTACATCCAATGTGCTCGCTAAGGTCATGGGCATTACAAAAACATCCAATGCCGTTTATCCCGATGATCGCACACCCGGCAACCGCTGCGCCAAGCTCACTTCTCAGATCGAGCAGTGCAAGGCCGCCGGAATGGTGAATATCGATGTAATGGTAGCGGGTTCCATTTTCCTCGGAAAAATGCTCGAACCTGTAAAGAACACAAAGAATCCCTATTCGAAGATGGAGATGGGCGTCCCCTTCACGAAGCGTCCGAAAGCTCTCCGTTACGATTATAAGCTTAGCATTCCTGAAGGTGCAGGCCGTATCTACTCTTCAGGCTTCGGAGCTAAAAAGGAACTTCCCGGTGCCGACAAGGCCGAAGTGCTCGTGTTTCTCCAGCGCCGCTGGGAAGATGCAGCAGGCAATATATATGCCAAGCGCGTAGGCACAGGCCGGGAACTCCTCGGACGTTCCACTTCCGGCTGGGTGAACAACCACAACCTCAAGATCAACTATGGCGACGTCACTTCCATGCCGGGCTATAAATCCTTCATGGGACTTATCCCTGAAGCGAAGAGCTACTACGCACGCAATTCCCACGGCAAGATGGTGCCCGTCAAGGAAGTCGGCTGGGACGATGCCGATGCAACTCCCACACACGTTATCCTCATGATGAGCAGCGGATCCGGCGAACCCTACACCGGCACTCCCGACATGACTTTCTGGGTCGACAACGTTGGCTTCGTCTATTAAGATCTTATGGAGCGGATTCCCTCTCTGCGTGGCGCTCCAATTATTTGCGACATCTGAAAAAAATTCATACCTTTGTGGCGGATGCCCCCTCTCTCGGCGGGCTTCCGCTTTTTTCATGAGCATCAAACCCCGCACAATAGCCATCGCGATAATTGCCCTCACAGGTGTAGCGATATTCACATTCGCCGCATGGCGCGTGCTCATGCCCCGCACTCCGCATATCGATCCCGACAGGAGCACTTATCCCCTCATAGGCATCGACATATCCGCCCATAACGGTCCGGTCGATTTCGTGAAGGCCAAGACCGAGGGACATGTCGCCTTCGCCTATCTCAAGGCCACAGAAGGCGCCGACTTCCGCGACACCACCTTTGCCACCAACTTCGATGCCGCGCGCAGAGCCGGGCTCTTTGTCGGGCCGTATCACTTTTTCCGCTTCGATACCGACGGTGTCGAACAGGCCCTGAATATCATCTCCACGCTCAACGGGCGCATTATTGATCTCCCCGTAGCCATCGACATCGAAGAGTGGGGCAATCCTGCTCAGGTGCCGACAGAGGTGATAGTCGCACGGCTCGAGGCCATGCGCGCTCATCTCGCAGCCGCGGGTATTCCATCTATGGTCTATACCAATAAGGCCGGATTTTCACGCTTCCTGCATCATCGTCTCTCCGATGTGGATCTTTGGATATGCTCCTTCACTTCTCCGCCCATCTCGGCCTCCGTGCCCTGGCGCCTGTGGCAGCACAGCCATATCGGACGCATCCCCGGCGTCCGCGGAAAGGTCGATCTCAACACCTTCAACGGCGACTCCACTGCCTTCATCACATGGCTCCGCACATTATAGCGCGTTCAGATAATGTAACTATCGGGAAAAAGTCTTATCTTTGCGTGTGAACCGAAAAATCAATCTGCCAATATCCTTGTTAGATGTCGGAAAATGAGAGATATATAGCTCTGATAGCTGCTCTGTCCAAGAAAGCTGCTGAGATATTGCCCGAAGGCTCGCGTGTTGTCTTGTTTGGATCTCGCGCTCGCGGGGATGCTCGTCCTGATTCAGATTGGGACGTGCACATTCTTATTCCAGGTGACGAAAAACTCCTCCCGGATCTGTGGGATCGGTATGCGTGGCCGCTGGAACAGGTTGGATGGAGTTTTGACGCTTTTGTCACTCCCCGCCTGTACTCTTTTTCCGGATGGCTGAAACGGAGTTTTTTACCTTTTTATAAGAATGTCGAACGCGATAAGATAATAATTTTTGAGAATTGAAGTCATGACCCTAAATCCCGAAGAGAGAGCAGCTATTGTTGCATACAGATTGGAAAAAGCCCGTAATACTATCCATGAAGTGAAAGATGTCGGAGCGCTCGGATATTGGAGCCTGGCAGCTAACAGACTGTATTATGCTGCATATTATGCAAGTGTGGCTTTATTGATCCACAATGGCATAGATGCAGTGACCCATAAAGGGGTTATAAGAATGATCGGAGACGGTTTTGTGCGAAAAGGAATTTTATCGCCTGAATATTCACGATTGCTTGGAAGACTCTTTACAATGAGGCAGACAGGTGATTATGACGACTTGTTCGACTGGGAGGAAAGCGACGTTGTCCCTCTGATACCAAAGGTTGAGGACTACATTGAACTGGTGGAAGAATTCATATCTAAAGGTAAAGGATAAAGAGCTTCTCCTTGTAGAATTGCAAAACGCATACCGGCTAATAACAGTGGAAGTTCATTCCAATCTGTTATTAGCCGGTATGCGTTTCAAATTTTGTCCCTTTAAAGTATCAGCATTGCGTCGCCGTAGGCGCCGAAGCGGTATTTGTTGGCCACGGCCTCCTCGTAGGCTTTCATCACCAGATCATACCCGCCGAACGCTGCCACCATCATCAGCATCGTTGAATAGGGGATGTGGAAATTGGTCAGAAGCGAAGTGCATACGTTGAAGTCGTAGGGAGGGAAGATGAATTTGTTTGTCCATCCCGAGTAGGTCTTCATGTGGCCGCCCATACTCTCTGCCGTGGAGATGGCGCGAAGCACCGAAGTGCCGATGGCGCACACCTGGCGGTTGTGATCCTTTGCTTCGTTCACGGTCTTCACAAGCTCGGGCGAAGCCTCCATCTGCTCGGAGTCCATGCGGTGTTTGGTCAGGTCCTCGACGTCGATTTCGCGGAATACGCCCAGCCCGCTGTGAATGGTTATTTTCGCACGCTTGATGCCTTTGATTTCAAGACGTGTGAGCAGCTCGCGCGAAAAATGAAGCCCGGCCCCGGGAGCCACGACAGCGCCTTCCACTTCCGCAAAGATACACTGATAGTCCTCCATGTCGCGAGGCTCCGGCTCGCGCTTGATGTAGGGAGGTAGCGGAGTGTGTCCAAGGGCATAAAGTGCTTCCTTGAATTCATCGTGCGGTCCGTCGTAGAGAAAACGCAGCGTACGTCCGCGCGACGTGGTGTTGTCTATCACCTCGGCCACCAGCGAATCGTCGTCGCCGAAGTAGAGCTTGTTGCCGATGCGGATTTTTCGCGCCGGCTCCACCAGCACGTCCCAGAACTTGTTCTCCGCGCTTAGCTCGCGCAGAAGGAACACCTCGATCCGCGCACCCGTTTTTTCCTTGTTGCCATAGAGAAGCGCCGGGAAGACGCGCGTGTTATTGAATACCATTACGTCGTCTTCTTCATAGAAATCAAGAATGTCCGTGAAGATATGATGACTTATTTCTCCCGTCTTGCGGTTCACGACCATCAGGCGGGCCTGGTCGCGCGAGGCAACCGGGTGTTCAGCAATCAGCTCGTAAGGAAGGTCGAAGTTGAATTGTGATAATTTCATTTCTTGGTATATCTGTAATGGTCAGTTTTATTTTTCAGGCATTTCGATGTCCACACAGCGGATAAGCTCCACGATCTGCTCCATGTTCAGGCAGTCCTCCACACGCACATCTCCGACACGGGTTCGGCGAAGCGCGCTCAGATGTGCTCCCGAGCCTAAGGCCTGTCCTATGTCCCGGGCCAGGGCGCGGATGTAGGTGCCCTTGCTGCATACGACGCGGATTTTTATTTCCTCGGGGCTATAATCGAGAAGCTCGATTTCATCAATCACCAGAGTCTTGGGCTTTAGCTCCACTTCCTCCCCGTTACGGGCGAAATCGTAGGCACGCCGGCCGTCGACTTTGCAGGCCGAGTAGCTCGGAGGCACCTGCTCGATTCTCCCTTTGAACTTGTTGAGAGCCTCCTCCACCAGCTCACGGGTGATGTGGTCGGTAGGGTATGTAGCGTCCACCTCCGTCTCTTTATCGAACGATGGCGTCGTGGCTCCCAAAGCCAGAGTAGCCACATATTCCTTTACCCCGCTTTGCAGTTCTTCGATGCGTTTTGTAGCCTTGCCCGTGCATACGAGCATAACGCCCGTAGCCAGAGGATCGAGCGTTCCGGCATGGCCCACTTTGAGTTTCCGCACATGCATGCGGCGGGTCAGCGCCGCACGCACACGTTTCACCGTGTCGAACGACGTCCATTCCAGCGGCTTGTCGATATAGAGAACAGTTCCGTCTATGAAGTTCATGAGGGACTTAGATTATTCCGTAGTTCTTGAGGATACAGATCAGGCCCACGATAGCGCAGTACACCGCAAACCACACGAGTTTGCCTTTGCGCACAATCGCCAGCATCCATTTGCAGGCCGCGCAGCCCACAACGAAGGCCGCGATAAATCCCGTGAGCAGTGGAGCCCAGCCGATAGATGCTTCCCCGGCAGCTTCGCCGCCAAGGATGTCCTTCATCTGCAGCAGTGCCTCACCTAAAATGGGGATGATCACCATCAGGAAGGAGAACTTGGCCACCTGCTCGCGCTTGTCGCCGAGGAGTATGCCCGTTGCGATTGTCGTGCCCGAGCGCGAAAGGCCCGGAAGAATGGCCACCGACTGCGCCAGGCCTATGATGAACGCATCCTTATAGCTGATGTCACGCGGTTGGTATGGCTTTGCTCCCGGACGCGCTTCATCGAGCGGACGCGTACGGAAGAAATAGGAGAAGCACAGGAGGGCGGCAGTCAGCAGAAGGCACCAGCCCACAACCTTAAGCCCCTGACCGAACAGATAAGCCTCGATGGCGTCCTTGAAGCATAGGCCTACTATCAGGATAGGAATGCACGACACAAGTATCTTGCATACATAATAGAAGTTACTGTCCTTGCGGATGGTGAAGAAGCTCACGATCATGGGCCACAGTTCCTTCCACAGCACAACGATGGTACTAAGTACGGTGGCGGCATGCAGGATGGTGTCGAATTCAAGACTCTCCGCTCCGTCCAGTTTCATACCCAGGATCTGTCGGAAGATTTCGAGGTGGCCCGATGAGCTTATGGGCAGATACTCGGCAAGACCTTGCACGATGCCGAGGATTAAGGCGGTGATTATATCCATGTCTTCTGCGTAATCGGATTAGTTTTTACGTCCGAAAGGACAGATTATTGCCACGGCCATGCCCACGAAACCGATGAAAGCGATGAACGGGCCCACGACAATACGGCGCGTGCTGAATATATCGGGGTTAAAGGTGCCGTCCGTGCCATTCGCACTCCCGAGCATCAGCAGGAACCCTAATACAATCAAGGCACCCGCAATGCCCATGGCTATGAAATTCTTACGCCCTAATGGCTTGTCCGCCGCTGCCTCGCGACGGAGATTCTCTTTTTCTTTTTTCATTTCAGAAACATTTCGTCAAACGACCGCCGCAGCTGTCGAGTCGTTGCAAATAGCGAGGCGGCTGCGCACACTGCCATGCCGGTGATGAGCGTGCCCGCAAAAACCCATATCATGACGGGAACCCATGGCAAGGCACTCGCCGCCATCGGTTCGGCCTCGCCGGCCCATAGACGCACGCCTGCCAGCACCGCACACGACAGCAGTCCGGCTATCAGTCCGTTGCGACATCCGGCAAGCACGAAAGGACGGCGGATGAACCCTGCCGTTGCGCCTACCAGTCGCATGGTATGTATTATGAAGCGTCGCGAATAGATCGCAAGGCTCACCGTGTTGTTTATCAATACGAATGATATGAACAGAAGCACGCCGGCCACGATCAGAAGCACTCCGGATACTCGCCTGAACGTGCTGTCCACGTTTTTTATCACATCAGCTTCCGTAATAATTTCTTCGATGTCCTTAAGGGCGCCGAGCTCCCCGCCGATCATCTCGATGCTGTCGCCGTTGGCATAGCCCGGACGGACCTTGACGTCGAATTCGCTGCAGAAGGGATTGATTTCCACAAGTTCCGAAATGTCTTCCCCTAACATCGCGCTCTCCCCCGCAAGTATATCCTCGGCGGAGGAATATACATATTGCTCCACATAGCGGGCGCTTCCAAGTGTTTTCTTTACTGTGTTGATGCTCGACTCGGGTGCATCGCGGTGCATACGCACGATAAAACCGATATTGCGGCGCACGTCATCCGTGAGCGCACGTCCCGTCAGGCCCGTCAGCGCGACGAGTCCGAGTAGGAGCAATACCAGCGTGACACTTACTATCGAAGTGAGCTGCGAACCAAATGTAGAAATGTGTTTGGAACGGACCGGTTTCATTGATTGGCGCATTCAGCGCGTTTTCAGGAAGATACTCGCTAAATTCTTGCAAATTTAGCTATTATCGGTGCCAAATCCAAATTTCCGGCGTTAAACAAACTGAAAACCACAATTATTCCTTGATTTCTGCCATAAATGCAGTCTGGTATTCCGGTGGATTCAGCCGCAGGCATCCCTCCTTCAGCACTCCATCCGCATAGCGTCCCGGATATTCGCGGCCGCAAGCATGGCCCTCCAGCCTGAAGGTTCCCGCGCTCCCTTCCTCGCAGTAGCGGTCATGGAATCTGCGGGCGAGATGCCCCATGGTCATGCGCAGATTCAGCTCTACGGAAGGGACTATCGACCCGTCGGACAGTATCATCATGTCCACGCCCATCGGGCCCTCGTAGTCCTGGCCGCTCAGCTCCTCAAGCGCCTGACGCTGTGCCTCGGCCAACATGTCAAGTTGCTGCCCTATGCCCTGAAACCGCAGCTCGAGCATTGCGCGCAGACGGCCCTCGGATGCAAGCACGTTGCCGGCATAGTCGCCGTTCGCCTCGGTTTTGAAAACTGATAGTCCCGAATAGCTCACATGTCCGTCACGCGCCTCGAAAAGATGTGCCAGATCCACGGCTTTATCTCTGTGGAACGGCTCCGCAGTCATGAAGCCGTAGCGTCGCAGCGCACCGCTCAAGGCCTGCTCGCGGGCCCTGTAGTCCGCTTTGCCGTTCACCCGGATTTGCCCTCGGCCGCTCGACGACCATGGGAGTTTGAAAAGCGCGTCGGTATGCCCGCTGCAGTATGCGCGTGCCTCCTCGAGTGTTCGCAACGTCTGAGCTACCCGCTCGGGAGCCTGCAGCCCGGCCCTGACAAGTCGTTCGCCAAGCAGACATGCGCTCCGACGGCTTGACAGTTCCCGTATGCGGGCCAATGCATTGTCGTCGGGCAGCTCCGATGCGTCGAAGCCCATAAGCCGAAATTTGCGTCGGGCTGCCTTCGACCATCCCCAGGGCATTGGTCGGAGCCCGCTACAATCGTGGTTCCATGGCTGAACGTCCATCCTGAAGCTCTCATGCATCTCCCGTAGCCATCGGGCGTTGACGCCCTCGCAGGCAAACATATCCCCCGGCTTCCCGTACCATAACGGGAGCGCACCCCCCGCGATGGCCAAAGCTGTGGCCGCGGGGGGTGCCGTATAATTTTCGAGATCCAGGCCCAGGGCCAGATCGTTTTCCGGATTGAACAGATGCAGGTTCATCTGAGAAAGCCCTGCCCTCGGTTCAGGGGGTAATCTCGTAATAGGGAATATCCACTAAACGAACGTTGAACTGCAGGTTGGAGTAGGGCGTGATAGTACCTATCACCTGCGAGCCGTAGCCCAGTCCGTAAGGCACGATGAACTCGGCCGTGTCGCCGCATCGCATATCCATCAGGGCGGTCGCGTAGCCCTGGACATTGGACGAAACCTGACTGCGGTATATTCCTTTGACTCCCGTCTGCATTATATTGGTTGACGAATCCAGGCCTGCGCCCTTGCAGTCGTGAAGGATATAGCGCGTATCGGCATAGCTCGTATAGAGAGGCGAGAGATTGCCCTCCGTTTCCGCGCGGTCGTTGAAGTAGTGGATGAGTATGAACGTGGCGGGATTCCAGCTCGGAACGATCACCTCGTAGTATGGCGTCCCGTCGGGATTGGTCCGGCTCTGCATGTCTGCAAGCCAGGCGTTGTTCATCTCGCGCCAGTCCTTGTACTTGTCCCAGGTCGTCTGTTCATCGTTGTTGCACGATGTCCACCCGGCTCCAAGACCCGTCAGCAGAAGTATGGCTATCAGTAGTTTTTTCATCGTTCAGAACTGTACTTTCGGGGCGTGCGCTGCTTCAGGATCGGCTTTGAACTGGGCGCGTGTGCCGTAGCCGAAAATGCCGGCCCAGATATTTGCCGGGAAGCTCTTCACGCTCACGTTATAGGCTTTCACGGCCTCCGTGTAGCGCTCGCGCTCGGTGGCGATGCGGTTCTCAGTGCCTTCGAGCTGCACCATCAGGTCGTTGAACTGCTGGTTGGCCTTCAGATCGGGATAAGCCTCGCGCACGGCGTTCACATAAATGCTCAGGGCGCGCTGCAGGCTCTGCTGGCTCTCGGAGTAGCTGTCGAGCTGGGCTTGCGAGGGGGCCGTGGCTGTGGCAGCCTCGGCGTTGTTTTCGGCCGCGCGGTTGTAGGCTTCCGTCAGCCCGGCGCGTGCCTGTGTCACTTTCTCGAAGGTCTCGCTCTCATGCTGAGCATAGCCCTTGACCGTTTCAACAAGATTCGGAATGAGGTCCAGACGTCGCTGATATTGGTTCTCGACCTGGCTCCACGTCTGTTCGACGCTCTGATCCAGCGATACAAACTTGTTGTAGCTGTTCTTGCCGGAGATGAACAGGACGAGGGCGAGCACTACCAGCACCCCGATTATGATATAGCTCTTTTTCATTTCAGTTTACGAAGCAAGGATGTGAGACTCACGTTTTCGTGGATCAGTCGGTGCAGGTCGGCAACGGCCACGCGCTTCTGTTCCATGCTGTCGCGTTCGCGAAGAGTCACGGTATTGTCCTCCAGCGTCTGGTGGTCAACCGTGATGCAGTAGGGCGTGCCGATGGCGTCCTGACGGCGGTAACGCTTGCCGATGGTGTCCTTTTCCTCGTAGTGCGTGGCGAAATCGAATTTCAGTTCGTCCACGATTTCCCGGGCCTTTTCGGGCAGACCGTCCTTGCGGATGAGGGGAAGAACGGCACACTTCACCGGTGCGAGAGCCGCAGGCAGGTGAAGCACCGTGCGCGTTTCGCCGCCCTCGAGAGGCTGCTCCTCGTAGCTCGAGCACAGAACCGACAGGAACATGCGGTCTACGTCGATCGACGTCTCGATCACATAGGGAGTGTAGCTCTCGTTAAGCTCCGGATCGAAGTACTGGATTTTCTTGCCCGAGAATTTCTCATGCTGCGAGAGGTCGAAATTAGTGCGTGAGTGGATACCCTCCA
>CAZBNM010000012.1:0-40547 GCA_964493495.1 uncultured Bacteroides sp. | reverse complement strand
CCAAGGAGACGGCTCTTCCGGTGGTGATCACGACCGGTGCGGCAGGCTCTACTTCAAAAAAAATCTCACTGAAATATGCCGACAAGGCCAATGGCGGCATTGAGGCTGCAATGGTTAGTGCGAATGTTGTCGGGGTGCCGGTAAAGGAAACTGTGGTGCAGGGCAAGGCAACTACGGAGTATTCCCTTACCTACACCAATCCTTATAAGGGAATGTTTGTGCCCGAGCGCATGACCACACGTTTCGGAGGCGCAACAGGGGCAGCGTTGCAGTCGGCGGTGTTCACTTATAACAATTTCGGACGTGTGGCCGAGGTGAGGGATGCCGATGGCATTTCCACCTCCTATCTATGGGGCTATGGAGGCAAATATCCGGTGTATGAGATCGCGGGCACTACATTCTCGGAGGTCAAGGGTCGGGAAGGTTTGAAGGTCCAGACGGATAATGCGCAGAACGTGACTCTGACAACTGGCCTACGAACAAAGAGGCGCTTTACCTACAAGCCGCTTGTGGGCATGACGTTGGAGACGAGTCCTTCGGGCACGAGCACTGAGTATAGCTACGATGCGGTAGGGCGCTTGACGGGCATAGCCGTCAATGGCAGTCCGATTTCGGCCTATGAATATAAGATAGGGGAGGGAGGCCCTAACCTTGTGCGCGCCACCACGTACGTACTCGGCCAGATCATGAAGAACACGGTGGAAACGGAGTACAACGGCCTGGGACAGCCGGTGCGCACCACCAATAAGGCAACCGGCATCTCGCAGCTGACGGAATACGACTCGATGGGGCGGCCATACAGGCAGTCGGTGCCGTCGACGGACGATCCGGGGGAATATGACTGGACCTATACCTACTATGAGCCTTCGCCCCGAAAGCTTGTACAAGCGACGATGAAGCCGGGCAAGGCCTGGAAGGATGGATGGAAGCGAGCCTCTGTAACGACCTATATGAACTATGCGAACGGGACGCTGGGTTGTCCGATCACATATTCCGACCTCAGCGGCAAGGTGTGCTTTGCCGGTTATTATTCCCCGGGGTCGGTGCTTGTGGAAAAGGCTGTGGACGAGGACGGGCATATAAGCTGTAAGTTCACCGACCGCCTGGGGCGCGTTCTGGCCACGTCGGAAGGACGTGAGGGCGACATGTTTTATACTCTCTATGTCTACGACGACTACAACCGTCTGCGTTATATTCTTCCCCCTGATGTGCCCTTGGGCACTTACACGGCGGGGAGCGCCGTTCTACAGGAGAAGGCCTATATATACGAATACGACGATCGGGGCCGTCGGATCTCGTCCAAGACGCCGGGCTGCCGCAAGAGCCGCGTGAAATATAGCGAGGGCGGCCGCGTGGTGGCGCAGCAGCTTCCGAACATGAGCGGCAATGAATGGCTGCTGTATTTCTACGACCGCTGCGGGCGCGAGGTGCTGACCTCGCTTGCGGAGATCTCCGAAAGCGCTATCGACTCGATGTGCACGAAGCTGCCTATCGCAAGCTTTACAGGGGGTGCCGATAACGGAGGCTACACGTTTACGCCTGCGCTCGCCCACGGGACGGGTACGCTGCAGCGGGCTAAGTACTACGACACCTACGAATTTATCGACGATCAGAGCTTCTACTACGGCGCGGATGCGCCGGACTTCCGCTGCGACTACAATCACACGACCACGGGCTACGGGCAGCTGACGGGGGAGTGCGACTTCACTTTTTTGAAGAAGGGACTTGCGTCGGTTTATTTCTATGACGATCGGGGGCGTGTCTACCGCGCGTACAAGACTCTTTTAAGTGGCAGGCAGGAGCTGACGTATGCCTACGACACGCAGGGCAATATACTGAGCGAACGTGAGCTGCTAAAGACGACGGCGACGCAGACCTTCGACCGCGTGACGCTGAACGACTACGACATGGCCGGGCGCGTGACATCGACGCGGATTACGGAGAACGGCGAGACGGCCAAGTTCAGCTACAGCTACGACAAGCGTGGAATGCTTGCGGAGAAGAGCATGGGCTTCAATATGGAGCATAAGTTCAGCTACGATGAGCACGGGTGGCTGACGGAGTCGACGCTGTCAGTAAACCGGCTGATGACGGGGAAGCAGCCGCTGTCTTTGGGAATGGAGTACTATTCGTTGATAGGTCCGCCACTGGGGAGTGAGGACCTTCCGATACTTCAGCGGCTGACGAACTATACGGAGCGGCTGCTGTATGCCGACTCGGATGCTGCCGCTCGGCGCTACACGGGCTGTCCGTCGGCAAGAATCACGAGTCTGGGCGGCCGCTATGACTATCACTACGATGCGCACGACCGCCTGATCAAGGCCGACTATACGCCCGGGGAGAAGGCAGCGGAGGGCGAGGACTTCTCGACGGAGTACAGCTACGGGAAGTTGGGCAATCCTCTGACGGTAAAGCGCTACGGCGTTACGGACATGGACACGGAGGGGACCGAGGAGTTCGGGCTGCTGGATGAGCTCTTGTACTCTTACGACCAGTCGGGTCGACCGACCTATATATCGAATACGGGCGAGGGAGAGGATTTCTACGGCCGTACGGGCTTTGCGCTCGAGGATGCGGAGATAGAGTGGAACGAGGCGGGACAGCTCGCGAAGGACAGTTCGCGCGGAATCACGGCCACGACCTACGACTACCGCGGTCTGCTGACATCGCGGCGGATGGACGTGCCGGGCGGGACGATGTCGATGGGCTTCAGGCACGATGCTGACGGAAACCTGATCCAGCGGAGCTATACGCGGATCATAAACTCGTCGTATTCAAACTATGTGCGCAATTTCATTGCGGGGCGCGTTTACAAGGGCGCGAATCTGGAATACTCGTATTTCCCTGGCGGCTATTTCGACTCGGAGGGGAAGGTGCACTATATCATCAACGACTATCAGGGGTCGGTGGTGATGGTGGTGGACTCGGTGGGGAATGTGGAGCAGCACAACAGCTACTATCCATACGGCGAACAGCACCGCAATCCGGCGGGTCAGCGTCGGCTGTATATAGGCAAGGAGCGGATTGATGAGACCGCGACTTACGACTACGGCCCTCGCGACTTCCATGCCGCGGGGCTATTCTGGGAAGCGCCGGACATGAAGGCCGATAGCTACTCGAACGTGAATCCCTATACGATGTGTGCGGGGAATCCGATACTGAACACAGACCCGACGGGGATGGACGGATGGGCTCTAGATGAAAACGGAAATATTGTGGGGCATTTTAAGACAGAGGATTATGACTATATCACCATCGTAAATGATAAGGGCGAGGAACTTAAACGTTCTGAAGTTTATGATGCCGGAACAATAAAGGAAGTGGATGCAAAAGGAGAAGAGGTCGACGACAAAGATGAGGTTAATGATAAGAAAGCAGGGAATACATATTTTAAGACTGCCAATAGGAGTGCCACTATGGAAATATTCTATTTTCTGGCGGATAATATAACAGCAAACAATGGCGTAGAATTCTCTGCTTGGGTTTCCAAGTTCTCCATACATGATTCAAGTGGTTATGTACAAACATCTCACCATGAGAATCATGAAGAAGCTGCCAGTGATATATTTAATTCAACTTTTAAAAAGAAGAATTACGATACTTATATTCATTCCCATAGAGATAATCTTATTTTCAGTACAACAGATATAGACACATTCACAAAAATTAGAGATTTTTCAAAAAAGACAAATAAGCAAATGCCTGCATGCAAGATATATCGACCAGCTCCTCAAGGCAGCAAAAGAAAAAGAATAGTAACATGGGTACCCGACTGAAACAATTAGTTATTTTTACAATTATTCTAAGTACATGCTTTATATTGTCCTATGGAAAGGAATCAAAAGTGCCATCTGAAATCAGAAAGCGAATTGAAAAGGCCGTAGAGACAAAGGAAACATATGATTCTGACAGGGGATTGGAATGGTACCAGTCTTTCTCGTTTATACATATCCGCAGATTGCCCTTAATGATTGAAATGGCTGATTCTATCAATAATTGCGACTATAAGGGGGCATTCGGGTTATTCGGCGATCTGACAAGTAAAGGATTCTTTTACCACATGATTGTAAAGGACAAGAAGAGCCCGAATTATAAAAAGTTTTCAGACATCGGAAAGGGCCATCACGAGAGTGTGGATTCACTCTCAAGGGGGTACAAGGAGATATTTTTTATAGGGGATTTTCTCCTTGATAAGAAATCTATATTTTGTTTTGCAGAGGGAGGCTTGCTGTTTACAACCCGCCAGTGGTACGCCGATCTATTTACATTTAATTACAAAAAGAAGGTTTTTCTTCCGGATGAATTCGGTATGGATGGAATGACACTTGTTTGGAAGTTTACATGTATGGACGGTGTGATTCAAGGCGCGGAAGTAATGCTTTACTCGCCATGGGAGGAATGTTATGGAATATATGATCTAAAGAAAAAAACATACACCAAATTCAAGGAGCGTTAAGTATGAGCTTCAGCTATATTCGCAATCTTGGCGTATTAATTATTATGACGAAAATAGTATGGTCTGCTCTTTAATAAAAAAACTGGATAGGATACCATCCATGCAACCTACGTTGATGTTTGCGTTTGGAATGGTTGGGATTGCAAGATTCAATGCTTTTCTTTCCCTCCTTGGGTGTTTGGGGGCGGTTTTCGCTTTATTTTTGAGCGTTATTTGTGTTTATAGGTTTTACCGCAATAACCAGATGAAAAAGGCAATTGTTATGGAAGTTCTACTGTTAGGTTATTTCTTGATATTAATAGTTCTTCTTTTAAACCTGCAATATTCATGATTTGGATGAAACACAAAATGCTTGTTACGGACTTTAGGATACGATATTCAAGTTTTAGGTGGATATGGAATATTGTATGCTGCGCTATTTATGTACTGGTGCGCTTCTCCGATTTTGATCGTCCAATATCCACTGTAATAAATCTGTGTTCATATGTAGTTATTACGGGAGGCGCAATGTCTTGGTTTATTGATAACGAGATCGGCCATAAAGAGAAATGTAATGGAAGTATTATAAAACAATTTACATGTCTGCCTGCCGCAGACAAAATTATGGTTGTTCTATTGATAATTATATCCTTCATGTATTTTCCGTTTGAAGATAAGCATTGGTTTGGGATATTCCCGCCATATACCATTTCTGCGCAATTAGCAACTTTGGCTTTGTTTGGGATGAGGAAGCCGGTGTATCGACTATTGTTTACCTCAAAACCATTTCGAATGATCAGTACATACATTTTATTAAATATGATTCTTGCATGTTTTATCGTCATACGGTTATTTTCATAGTTTGCGACAAATATAGACGAATAGTAATTTGATTTGTATATTTCGCGGGAAATCATTAACTTGCGGGGTGAAAGTATGTTTATATAAAAATCTTGATAGCAATGAATGCTCGATATTATAGATATACCATATTATGTGTGATGGCGTTCTTGCTTTCGGGGTGTATTCAAATTCGCGTAAATAAAATTTCCGAAGAAACGCTTGCTTTTCAATTTATTAAATCTTTAGAGAAAAAAGATTGGATTGTTTTTGAAACTAAGGAAGGGTTTCAGGATTTTGTATGGACATCTCAAATTGAGTTTTCAGATCCGATCATAATATCAAGTGCATATGGCATGTTTGAGAAGCTTGGGTCCTATGCGGATTGTGATATTATTATTCAGCATAATTCTGAAAAAATTACTGGAGGTGTCAGACTTTATACCAAGCCCGATGATTTTTCTACTCCCGACAAATGCATTATCTATTTCAATTCAAGAATTGGCACTTTATGTTATTTTCTTCATTCCGATATACAATATTACCTACGTAAGTTGGAGATCAAAGGTGAATGTTTTGAGAATTGTCTAGTTGCAGATTCAGCTAATACTGAAAGATATTTATATGATTTTCCAGGTTATAACGATTCTATAAGTGGTTACGCGTTTAGTTCGGAGGTGGGATTGCTTTATTATACAATGAAGGATGGAAGGAAGTATGTGCGGAAGGATCTTTAAATATCAAAGAGTGGTAGTGACTTGGAATGAAACCACTTTCTTCGATATTGCTGGGCGTGTGACCAATATTCCAGAATTCAAAGTTTATCACTCCAAGAGTGGGACATAATCTCAGTATTAAAAAAACGCGAAATTACATGAATCGGTATCATTTAGCAGCTCTATTATTTTTTATTACGGAAGTCTGTATCTACGTATCAGCCGTTGAGCCTTACCCTGCAATTCTAGAGAAAGTGGCAGTTAGAGATAAAGCTCTTTTCGAGAGAATTGACAGTATTATTTACAATACTGATATAACGATGACAGTCAAGCCCAAATATAGAGAAAGGATAAAGAGTAAACGATATGATATACTCGACATAAACAGAGTGAGTATTGATAGTTGGGATCCTCCATGCAATAATACTGAATACTGGTTATGCATTGGCGGCATATGTCAAGATGAGGACGACGTTGTCGGTAATTATTATTTTAATACATCACATTACAACTTTACGGCTTTTGATTTCGATGATATTTTATTCAAAACCAAGCTCGGTATCAAACAACAATTCGATATGATTTACATGCGGTTTTATTCCCATGGTTCGCCGCTCTGGTTTTTCAAAATCGTTGATGATCGGATTGCGGAGGCATATTACACATACGATGAGCTTGATGCATTTACCGGAGTTGTATATGACATTTTAAATAAACGAATTGTCTCCGAAGGATTCGGAGAATCAGGATATTAATAATATGAAGCATTTATTGTCAATAATAGCAGTTGTAACTGCCGGCCTTTCCATGGCCACTCCTCTAAAGTTAGATATCGAACATAATTGGAAACTGGTTCAGGATGAAGCCTTTTTCAACAATATTGATTCCATACTCGACATAAACGATTCCACTCCTTTTATTGATATGGATCCGGGTGCCCGGCAACTCGTGCAAAGCGCAAAGAGGTATTACAAGGTGGTAATCGACAATGGCGCACTACAGGACTCAATTGTCATTAATGACGGAAAACCACACAAGATTCATATCACTCAATACAGACAGCTGAAGTCCGACGCCAAGTCGACGGTAAAATATAGAGACCGCGTGTATTTTTTTACGTTTGAAAATGCAGATATATTTCGTCCATTCCAAATACTTCTATCTCAAACTACTTCCAGAGTCAGTCCTTGCCTTCCAGGCCAGGAGTGGGAATTTGAATATACAGCTCCTTGTTTAAAAAGTAATGAATAAAGTCATGAAAGCTATTGGTATTATTGCGATTTGCTTAGCGATGTTCCCGTGTCTGACAGCCATAGGTAGTGAACCGCAGAAGTTTAAATCACCAAGTAGTCCTATATATAGTATATACCCGAATTATATTTTTTTGGACCTATGGACAGGAATAATAAGAATTCCGCCTGGCCCCGGCGATGAAATTATAAAAATTTTCCCAAAAGGAAAATTCAATATTTATCGCACTCCCTTAACAGCGGAGTTCTCTCCAAAGACAAAGTTAAGCGGGTGCTGGGTTCAGACTGCCGACACTATATTTCTTTATAAAGAAACGGTAAAAAATAATCTGGATTACGCACTAATTCGCAACTATGGTGATGAATTACTGCTATGGTTCCGGGTCGTTCCTCGTTTTTATATAGACGATATGCCTGAACATATGTATTATATTCCGGGAAGGGAACTATACTCTAAAACTTTTTGGGGAAAGATATACAAAGGTAGAGATTATAACTGGCGAAAAAAAAATACGGCGGCTAAAAAGATAATATCTACCGGTAGCGAGAGCCATGATGATCGTCTTCAGAAGCTACATATATTAGAGAGTCTTAAATTATTCTACTATGAGATTAAATGGATGCGAACAAACCCCGCAACGCCATATTACCCGTGGGAGGCTATAAAGTGCAATTGGCAAACAGGACGCTTCAAGATTATCGAGAAAACTTTCGATGAGGAGAAGGGAATATGTGCTTCGCTCATCCTTGAAAAAAACGGTCTCTATTTTAATATTGTCCGTCCTTCGCTATATCGTCCGGTGGGAGATATGCTATTCTATGATAAGGCCGACGAGGAGGCTCTGTCATCATGGATGGACTCATGCAAGCGTGGGAAAAAATATAATCTCAAATTAATGCGACCACTATATCCTGTCGACTCAATCAGTGATTTCAAACCACTTCAGACAATTCCCGATTCAATCTTTTCGGCCGACGGCGAGGCGTACGGCTACTTCTTTGCAAGGCCAGAGAAATAAGCACTCTGAAAATGAGAAGACGCAGGCGTCGCAGGGCGCTTTAGGATTTTTTGGGGGAGGGGGATTTTGTGCTTTCATGCGAAAAACGTATCTTTGCCAAATAATCCGTAAAAGACAATGATTTCGCAGATAATCGACGAGAAAAGCGTGCGTCGGCTTGCCGAACTGCTTGAATCGTCCTCCAAGATAACAGTGACATGCCATCAGGGCCCCGACGGCGATGCCGTAGGGTCGTCTCTGGCGGCTATGCACGTTTTCACAGCATTGGGCAAGGAGGTACGCGTTGTGACCCCAGACGGTTTTCTGGGGCAATTGCGGAAACTTCCGGGAGCTAAGGAGATAGTGGATGCTTCGAAATATCCGGATTTCGCTCGTCAGTTGCTTGACGAGGCGGATCTGATACTCTGCCTTGACTTCAATGTTGCCTCACGCACGGGCAAACTTGCCGACGCCCTTCTGGCGGCAAAGGCTCCCAAGGTGATGATTGACCACCATCTGCTGCCGGGAGATTTCGCCGAGGTGACCATCTCGCACCCCGACATGGCCGCTACGTGTGTGCTGATGTTCAGGGTCTTCTGTCGGCTTGAGCTGTTCAACTTCATAGACAAGCCCGCAGCGGAATGCCTGCTGGCAGGTATTCTCACCGACACGGGCAACCTCTCGTACAATGTTGCGGACCCGGAGCTGTTCACCATAGTTGCGGAGCTGGTCCGGAAGGGTGCTGACAAGGAAGCGCTTACACGCCAGCTGTTCATGACCACGAGTGCCTACTGCATGCGGCTGAACGCCTATGCCCTTCTGAAGAAGATGGAGCTCTTTCCCGAGGATCATGCAGCGCTGATAGTGCTTAGCCGTGAGGAACTTAACCGCTTTCATTACACAAAGGGAGACACCGAGGGACTGGTGAACCGCCCTCTTGAGATTCCGGGCATCCGCTATTCATGCTTCCTGCGTGAGGAACGCGACCTGATAAAGGTGTCGATGCGGAGTCTGGGCGATTTTCCGGTGAACGAACTCTGCGCTGACCATTTCGGCGGCGGAGGCCATCTCAATGCGGCGGGGGGCGAATTCAAAGGGACTCTCGAGGAATGTGCGGAACTGTTCCGCTCGCTGCTTCCGGAGAACACAAAAAAAAACAGGAAAGTACTAAACCAATGAACTACAGAAACATATTTCTTACGGTCCTCACGGGATTACTTGCAGTGCTTGCAGGGTCGTGCAAGGACGACAAGACCTATGCCGAGCTTCTGACGGAAGAAAGGCAGTATGTGAACAATTTCCTGGCCGACCACCGAGTGATAGGCGAAATTCCGGCCGACACGGTGTTTGAGACCGGCCCGGAGGCACCCTACTACCGTCTGGACGAGGACGGGAACATGTACATGCAGGTGCTTAATGCCGGCACAAAGGGTAATAAGGCGGAGAATGATGATCTGATCTATTTCCGCTATACGCGCTGGGCCTTAGCCTATTACGACGACGGCAAACTTCCTACCGGAGCCGGAAACAATACCTCGCTAAACTCGGCGTGGTTCCGCTTCCAGAACCTGTCGCTGGCGAATTCGGCTCAATGGGGATCGGGGATCCAGTATCCTCTGACGCTTCTACCGATAGACTGCGAGGTAAATATCATAATCAAAGCCGCTTACGGGCCTACAACCGAGCAGTCGGAGGTTCGTCCTTATCTTTACCGTCTGACATATCAGCGTCCACAAATCTAAGACTATCAACCTAATACAATAAAGCCACCATGTCGCTTATAAAATCCATATCCGGCATCCGCGGAACCATTGGCGGACACGCCGGCGAGGGCCTTAGCCCTGAAGACATTGTAAAATTCACAGCAGCGTATGCCACTTTCATCAAGCGTGGAGTTACAACGGGGCGTCGTGCGCTGATTGTCGTGGGCCGCGATGCTCGCATTTCGGGTCCGATGGTGTCGTCGATTGTCATCGGTACGCTCCAGGCCATGGGCTGCGATGTGGTGAACATAGGGCTTGCCTCCACACCGACCACGGAAATAGCCGTGACCGGCGAGGGCGCCGACGGCGGCCTGATACTGACGGCCTCGCACAACCCCGTGCAGTGGAACGCACTGAAGTTGCTAAATTCCCGGGGCGAATTCCTCAACGATGCCGAGGGAAAGGAAGTGCTGCGCATTGCAGCCGAGGGGGAATACACGTTTGCGGATGTGCATGAACTGGGAAGAGTAAGCGTAAACACGACATATAACCGCCGGCACATCGATGCCGTCCTTGCACTTCCGCTTGTGGACCGCGAGGCAATTTCGAAAGCCGGTTTCACAGTGGCTGTGGATGCTGTGAATTCGGTGGGTGGCGTGATCATCCCCGAGCTTCTACGTGCCCTTGGCGTAAAGAAGGTGATCGAGCTGAACTGCGAGCCCACAGGCCGCTTCGCCCATACGCCGGAACCTATTCCGGAAAATCTCACGGGCATTTCCGAGCTCATGAAGACGGCCGGCGCTGACCTGGGTGTGGTTGTCGATCCGGATGTGGACCGTCTGGCTCTGGTAATGGAGGACGGCCGGATGTTCGGCGAGGAGTATACGCTCGTGGCGGTTGCCGATTATGTGCTCGAGCATACTCCCGGCAACACTGTGAGCAATCTCAGCAGCTCCCGGGCACTGCGGGACGTGACTGCAGCGCGCGGCGGAAGCTATTCAGCGGCAGCTGTGGGAGAGGTGAACGTGACGACGGAAATGAAGCGTACGGATGCCATTATCGGCGGCGAAGGCAACGGCGGTGTCATCTATCCCGAGCTGCATTATGGCCGTGACGCACTTGTGGGCGTGGCTCTTTTCCTCACACTTCTGGCCAAAAAGGGCAAGAAAGTGAGCGAGCTGCGTGAAGAATATCCCAAATACGAGATATTCAAGACCAAGATCGAGCTCTCTCCGGAGCTTGATGTGGATGGGATTCTGGCAGCAATGAAGGATCGTTTTGCAGATGAGAAGATTACGGATATCGACGGCGTGAAGATAGATTTCGCGGACTCCTGGGTGCACCTGCGCAAGAGCAATACCGAGCCGATCATCCGTATCTACTCCGAGGCTCACACGGCAGCGGAAGCCGAGACTCTGGCCGAACGCATCCGCGCAATCATAGCCGAGCAGACCAAATAAACAATCAAGACGAATTGAGCCGGGAGTGTATCGGGACAATGCTGTCCGGATACGCTCCCGAACTTTATCGTCCTCGGGGCGCACTTTTTTGCATCCGGAGGTGTTATAAAATAAAAACGACACTAACACGATTCAACATAAAGGAATTATGAAAGGACGAAATCTATTTCTGACGGCCCTGCTGTCGCTGGCAGCGGGTATAGCGCTGATAATCTTCAAAGACGTAATCAACAGCAGCACGCTGGTGACAGTTGGCGGTATCTTCTTCATAGCTACGGGAGTAGTGAACATGGGAATATTCCTTGGTAGTCGCGACAAGGAAGGTAAGGCGCGGAGCGGTTTCTTCTCCACGGCCTTCGGCTGGGGAGCAAGCGCGGCGTCGGTTCTGCTTGGTCTCTCGATGCTGATTTTCAACGACAGATTTATCGGGCTGGTGAACTTCATGTTTGCAGTTCTGATAGCTGTAGGCGCTTTGTATCAACTGTTTCTGTTATTGTTCGGTTCGCGGCCCGTACATCTGCCCGGATGGCTGTACATCGGAGTTATCCTGCTGACTATCGGGTCCGTATTCCTTTTCATCCCCTCGGCCTACATCACTGACGTGAACGTGATGCTGACCACGGGCATCTCGGCAATTGTGTTCGGGGCAGCGACACTTTTCGAAAGTTTCTTCATCGGTTCGGCCAACCGCCGTGCGCTGAAGGAGAGCACTGCATCCGAAAGCGAGAAGGAGCCCGAGGAGGAAAAAGGCGATGAGAGGGCCAAGACAGAAGAAAAGACAAAGACCGAAGAGAAGGCACCTGAGAGTCTTCCCGAGGAATAAGCAAGCAGAAACATCAGAAGGGTATGCTCTGGTTTGATCTCGATGACACATTGTGGGCCATGACGGAGAACTCGCGTGATGTTCTGCGGCGGCTCTATCACGAAATTCCGGCTATCGCGAGGTCGTATCCCGAGGGGGAGGACAAGTGGATTGACGTGTATCACGCCATGAACGGGGAGTTGTGGCGGGATTATGCAGCGGCGCTGATAAGCCGCGACTATCTGCGCCGGGAACGATTTGCCCGTCCGTTGCGCGCCGGGGGCCTGGATGACGAGGAAGCTGAGCGGACGGCCGCTTTCCTGGACACGTACTATCTGGAGCTGCTCGGGGCGTGCAGCAAAATGATTCCCGGAGCGAGGGAGCTTCTGGAGCGTGTGGACGCCTCACCGCTGGGGAAGCCGGGAATAATCTCGAACGGCTTCCGGGAAGTTCAGTTCAGCAAACTTGACTCGTCTGATATCAGGCGCTATTTCAGTGTAGTTGTCCTTAGCGACGACATCGAGGTGAACAAGCCTGACAGGAGGCTATTCGATTATGCGCTGGATGTAAGCGGCACGAATGCGGAAGACAGCATCATAGTGGGAGATAACCCACTGACAGATATTCTGGGAGCACTGCGCGCAGATTGGGGAAGGGCCATCTGGTACAACCCAAACAGACTGCCCGTGCCCCCGGAGCTGGAGCCATACATCGGACGGCTCCAGACAGCTGACACAATTGAAAAAATTGCCGAGTATTTAGGAGCGTAGCCCTAATTAGCAGTGATTTAGAGAAGAGAAAGCAATCAAATCCCCATTTGTTAAATGTGCCGCGCTGACGAACTTTCGTCGCGCGGCCGGCGTTTAGATAGTAATTTCGTTTCAAACTATTTCGACGCTTATGAAATCCAAAATCCTGATTGCGGGAATTATACTGGCGGCAACGCTCTCAACAACAGCACAATCCACCGGAGAGAACTGGTGGAGCACCTTCGGGGACAGTCTTCTGGACAGCCTTGAGGCTCGGGGGCTTGAGGCGAACTATGAGGTAGCCTCGGCCGTTCATCGTATCGAGATGGCCCGTGCAGCCGTCGGACAGGCGCGTGCGGCGTACTATCCGACGATCGGAGTTTCGGCCGGATGGTCGCGCACGGGAATCTCGGGAGTAGCGAGCCGCGGAGAGCAGAACGATGCAAGCTGGACCTCGGCATTTACGGGGCAGGCCAATGTGAGCTGGGAACCGGATATTTTCGGACGCATCACAGCCCAGGTTAAGGCGAGGAAGGCCGATGTGCGTGTGAGCCGCGCAGAATTCGATGGTGTGCAGCTGAGTATTGCAGCCGAAATAGCCTCGACTTATGCATCGCTGCGTATGAGCCAGCGTCTCTATCAGGTTGCGTTGGAGCATACGGAATCGCAGGAGCATGTGATGGATATGGTTGTCTCGCGATATGAAGCGGGCCTGGCATCGAAGCTTGACGTGGCACAGGCAAAGACGGTGTACTATTCCACCAAGGCTCAGATTCCGCTGCTTCTGAGCAATATCGACAGTTATGTGAACGCATTGGGCGTGCTTTTAGGCTGCGGTCCGGACGGATTGCCGTCCGGCGTGAGAAATCCGGGAGCAATGCTACCCTACAGTCAGGTTGTTCCTGCGACGGTGCCGATGGATCTGCTTAGGAACCGGCCGGATGTGGCTCAGGCTCAGGCGCAAGTAGAAAGCGATGCGGCAGCATTAGGAGTTGCGAGGAAAGAATACCTGCCGTCGCTGACGATAGAAGGCAGTGTGGGAACGGAAGCGCACCGCGCCGGAGATCTCTTCACGAAACGGTCCTTCACCTACAGTATCGCCCCGACACTAAGCTGGACGGTTTTCGAGGGATTAGGACGAAAGTTCGCGACAGAAAGCGCCCGCCAGCAAATGGAGGCGGATATAGCACTCTACAACAGGAGCCTACTGACAGCGGCCGAGGAAGCGGATAATTCGCTGAGTTCTTACCGGAGCTCGGTTGAATATATCGAAAGTCTCGATGACGTGATAGAACAGTGCCGGGAGGCGATGCGGCTGTCAGTAGACCTCTACAAAGAGGGGCTGACGCCATTCTCGAATGTGGTGGACGCGCAGCTCAATTATCTGACCTATCAAAGCACGGCAGTTCAAGCCCGGGGCCGTGCGGCGTCGGACATAATCAATCTCCACAAGGCACTTGGGGGCAAATTAAGCGAATAAGAAAAACCAAAACAGAATATTCCGAAAAAAAATACTCCAGATATGAAAAGCATAAACATACTGCTTCTGACGGTGCCGGTCCTTCTCGGCCTGTCGTCATGCGACAAGAAAGGCCATTCGGCCGACGCGGAGGCCCCCGCAATGAAAGTGGACGTTGCTTATCCCACGGTAGATACAGTTCTGCTGAGCAATACCTATCCGGCATATCTATCGGCCAATAACACGGTTGATCTGGTGGCGCGAGTTGACGGCTATCTTGTGGCCCAGAACTACAGCGACGGAGCTTATGTGCACAAGGGTGACGTGCTATTCAGAATCGAGGACAGCAGCTACCGGGATGCGGTGAGCCAGGCGCAGGCTCAGTTGGAATCGGCACGTGCGACCGCGGCATATGCAAAGTCGCATTACGAGGCTGTGGAACGGGCTTTGCGGAGCGATGCCGTAAGCGCGATGGAGGCCGAGCAGGCCAAAAGCGCCATGAACGAGGCGAATGCCGCTGTAACCAATGCACAAGCTGCACTACGCACGGCTGAGACGACCCTGAGCTACTGCACGGTGCGAGCTCCTTACGACGGTCATGTTGGAATGTCGACACTTAGCAAGGGTGCGTTCTTAGCGGGGTCGGCCTCGCCGGTCAAACTTGCGACCATATACGACGACTCGGAGATGAAAGTGAACTTCTATGTTGCCGATGAGAGCTATCTCCAGATGCTGAAAGACAAGAGCGAGGAGCTGAACGTGGATCTTAAGCATATACCTGTTCAGTTCGGGGACAGCATTCCACACAGCTATACATGCGACCTGACATATCTGGCGCCTGAAATCGACCGCAGCACGGGTACGCTGCGGATGCAGGCTTCGATGGCAAACACTTACGGAGAGCTGAAGAGCGGAATGTATGCGACAGTGACCCTTCCTTACGCCATCGATCCGAAGGCAATACTAATCAGAGACGCTTCGATCGGCACAGATCAGCGAGGGAAGTATGTCTACACGGTGAATGATTCGAGCAAGATAGTGTACACGCCTGTGGAGGTCGGGCATCTGGTGAACGACACACTGCGCATCGTTACCTCCGGCCTTACGGCACAGGACCGCTATGTGACGAAAGCGCTTCTGAAGGTGCGCGACGGCGCGAAGGTAGATCCCGTGACGGTAAAATAAGCATACCTTTTTCATTCCATACCCTACCCCATCTCTATTCCTTACCTTATCCCATCCACGATTTCGACAATGTTCAGTAAGTTCTTCATAGACAAGCCCATCTTCGCCACAGTGCTTGCCATCATCATGATTCTGGCAGGTCTGATGACACTCAAGAGCCTTCCTGTGGCACAGTATCCGGACATCACGCCACCCACGGTGATGGTGAGCGCGACTTATCCCGGGGCCGACGCGCAAACGGTAGCAGAGACCGTGGGGGCGCCGATCGAGGAGCAGGTGAACGGTGTAGAGGGCATGATGTACATGAGCTCAAGCTGCGGATCGGACGGGTCGTACATGCTTACGGTGACCTTCGAAAACGGTACGGACCTGGATATCGCCTCGGTGAAGGTTCAAAACCGCGTGTCGATGGCTGAGCCAACGCTACCCTCGTCGGTGACAGAACAGGGGATAAACGTGATGTCGCGATCGTCAGACATCATCCTGTTCATAGGCCTCAAGACGGACCGTCCGGACCTTTATGACGGCCTATTCCTGACGAATTACGCGCAGCTGAACATTGTGGACGAGCTTTCGCGAATAGACGGTGTGGGCGGTGTGGATGCTTTCGGTTCGGGTAAGTACAGCATGCGAGTGTGGCTCGATCCGGAAAAGATGCGGATGCGTAACCTTACGACGGACGAGGTAATCGCGGCTATCGAGAGCCAGAATATGGCAGTATCGGCGGGCACCGTGGGGGCACCTCCCGTGAACTCGAACTCGCAATTCCAGTTCACGCTGACAGCCCAGGGGCGACTTGATTCGGCAGATGAATTCCAGAATATCGTGATCCGCACGGGCGATGACGGGTCGATGCTGCGTCTGGGGGATATAGCGCGCGTGGATTTAGGATCGGAAAGCTATTCGATGGCGAGCACGGTATCGGGAAAGCAGGCGGGTCTGATCGGCATATACCAACTTCCGGGGGCAAACGCACTTGAGGTAGCCGGCAAGGTGAAGGCACGAATGGAGGAACTCTCGCACTACTTCCCACAGGATATAAAGTATAACGTGATTCTTGACACGACGGAATTCGTGACGGCCTCGATCGATGAGGTGCTGATCACCTTCCTTGAGACAACGCTGATCGTGATGCTTGTGATAATGCTCTTCCTCCAGAGCTGGCGCGCAGTGGTGATTCCGATGATAACGATTCCGGTGTCTCTGATCGCAACTTTCGCGGTGATGAAGGTGATGGGCTTCACGATCAATACGCTGACGCTTTTCGGACTTGTACTTGCGATAGCGATCGTAGTCGATGACGCGATTGTGGTGGTTGAGGACTGTTCGCGAATACTTGATGAAGGGAAGAAAACACCAAGAGAAGCAGCCGAGCAGGCGATGGTGGAGCTTCAGGGCCCGATCGTTGGCGAGGTGTTGGTTCTGCTTTCGGTTTTCATCCCCACAGCATTTATCTCGGGCATCACCGGGCAGCTCTACAAGCAGTTCGCTCTGACGATTGCCGTGTCGACGGCCTTCTCAGGCTTCAATGCTCTGACGTTTACGCCGGCGATGTGCGCACTGTTCCTGAAACCGCGCACCGAAACGCGCTTCTTCCTTTTCCGCTGGTTCAACAAGTTCTGGGCAAAATTCCAGAACGGGTATGACGGGATTGTAGGAAAGATGCTCAGACATCCGGCCGCCGCTCTGGCAGTGTTCGCCGTGCTATGCGGGGGTGCATTCTGGGGTTTCGAGAATATGCCGACGAGCTATGTTCCCTCGGAAGATATGGGCTACTTCATGACATCGGTACAGCTGCCGGCTGACGCATCGCTATCGCGCACTCAAAAAGTGATGGATGATCTTTCGGCTAAAATCGTTGGCCTTCCGGAGGTGAAGGACGTGATCTCGGTTGCGGGCAATTCGTTCGTGGGCGGAGGCGCAGGCTCGAATATGGGCAGCTTCTTCGTGATCCTGAAACCCTGGAGCGAGCGCAAAGGGAAGGGCGAGAGCGTGGACGGCGTGATGGCCAAGGTGAACGAGTTCGGGGCCGGAGTCCAGGAGGCGGTTGTCTTCTCGGTGAACCCGCCAGCTATTCCGGGCCTGGGCAACAGTTCGGGACTGCAGATGCAGATACTTGACATCAACAATCTGGGGGCGCACGAAATGGCGCAGACCATAGCGGCGATGCAGGATGAGGCGGCGAAATATCCGGAACTGGCGCAGCTGACGTCGCTGTTCCAAGGGGAGGTGCCGCAGTACGCGATCAAGATAGACCGCGACAAGGTGAAGATGCAGGGGCTGACACTTGAGAATGTCTACGCTACCTTGACACGCTTTATGGGCGGGAGCTATGTGAACGATATAGTGAAGTTCGGACGCGTGTATCAGGTGAATGTAGCGGCGGAGGCTATGTCGCGCGAGGATGTGAGCGACGTGCTGCGGCTTACGACGAGCAATTCCTCGGGCGAAATGGTGCCATTCAGCTCTTTTGCCACGGTAGAGGAAGTGATGGGCCAAAGCACGGTGGACCGCTACAATATGTATACGACGGCCTCTGTGACGGGGAGCCCTGCGGCGCACGTGAGCTCATCGGCCGGCATCAAGGCCATGGAAGAAATCTTCAACAAAGTTGCGGGCACGTCCTATTCCTACGCATGGACCGGTGAGGCCTATCAGGAAACGGGGGCGAGCACGACGATAGGACTTGTGCTGATATTCGCGTTGATCATAACGTTCCTGGTGCTTGCAGCCCAATATGAAAGCTGGACAGACCCGCTTGCCGTAATCATCACGACACCGACGGCAATATTGGGAACTGTGATAGGCTGCTGGTTCCTGGGTCAGAGCATCAGTATATACACTCAGATCGGCATAATCCTGCTGATAGGCATGGCAGCCAAGAATGCTATTCTGATCGTGGAGTACGCGATGGACTACCGCAAGGCTGGAAAAGACATCCGGACAGCTGCGGAAGACGCGGGAAGTGTGCGTCTTCGTCCGATCATGATGACCGCACTGGCATTTGTTTTCGGCGTAATGCCCATGATCTTCGCGACGGGAGCCGGTGCGGCTTCACGAATCTCGCTGGGGACGGCAGTGGTGTTCGGTATGGCAGTGAACGGACTTTTCGGCACGCTATTCGTGCCAAACTTCTGGGAACTCTTCCAGCGCTTCAACGAGAAATATCTCTCGAGGGTGTTCGGAGGGAAGCCGACGAATACGCCACCGACGAATACGCAGACGACGAAGGAGGCAGACTGAACGTTATTGGTCTAAAATTGTTATATTTTTAAAGGCATGCATCTCGAAACGACGAGTTTGGCAATGTTTTTGTAAGGAATAAAACAAGTAAAAACACATACGACTATGACACAGACTAACGATATGTCTTCTGAAAAAGAGACGAGACTGCATGATGCCGAGGTGGCAGACGGAGTAGAAAGCGTTGACGTAGAACCGACGGAAGAATACGACGCAGAAGCAGAGGCTCAGGCCGAGGCAGCGAGCGTGACTCTTGCAGAGGAGCTTGAAGACGCGCGTGCGGCCATAGAGAAGGAAAAGAAAGAATATCTGTTCCTGATGGCGGAATTCGACAATTACCGCAAGCGTGTAGTACGCGAGAAAGGCGAGCTTGTAAAGAATGCTGCCGAGAAGGTGCTTCAGGGTCTGCTTCCTATCGTAGATGATTTCGAACGCGGGCTTGATGCAGCGAAAAAGACGGACAGCACGGATGCAATCGTTGAAGGCATGGAGCTGATCTACAACAAGATCGTGAAATATCTGGAATCGAACGGCGTAAAAGCCATGGAAACGACCGGAGCAAGCTTCGATGCGGACGTGCATGAGGCTATAGCTACTGTGGCTGCTCCTTCGGAGGATCAGAAAGGTAAGATCCTTGACACGGTGCAGAAAGGCTATACGCTGAACGATAAGGTTCTTCGCCACGCAAAGGTTGTAGTGGGGGAATAAACGAATTGAGGACCGGGCATTATGGAAAATAAACGAGATTACTATGAGGTGCTTGGCGTTCAGAAGAACGCGAGCGCCGATGAGATAAAGAAGGCTTACCGCAAGCTGGCCCTGAAATATCACCCGGACAGAAATCCGGGGGACAAGGCTGCCGAGGAGAAATTCAAGGAGGCGGCGGAGGCTTACGAGGTTCTGAGCGATGAAGAGAAGCGCCAGAAGTATGACCAGTTTGGCCACAACATGGGTCCGCAGGGCTTCCCGGGCGGAGGCGGCGGTTTCCACGCGGGCGGTATGAGCATGGAAGATATCTTCGCTCAATTCGGCGACATCTTCGGCGGCGGCGGCTTCGGCGGCTTCAGCTCGGCCACGGGCGGGCGCCGACAGGCTCGACGTCAGCAGCGCCGCGGTTCGGATCTTCGAATCCGCGTGAAGCTGAATCTTCAGGATATCGCGAACGGCGTGAAGAAGACGCTGCGTATCCCGACGTTCATGGAATGTGAACACTGCAAGGGCACGGGCGCGAAGGACGGCGTGGCATTCGCTACGTGTCAGACCTGCCACGGATCGGGTACGGTGACGCAGGTTCAGCAGTCGTTCTTAGGCCCGATGGAGTCCGTGGCAACGTGCCCGACGTGCGAGGGCACGGGCAAGGTGATCACCGAGCGTTGCACCTACTGTAACGGCGAGGGCGTGAACCGCAAGGATCAGGAAATCTCGTTCAACATCCCGGCGGGAGCCCAGGAAGGCCAGGTCTTCACGATCAAGGGCAAGGGTAACTACCCGCGCAACGGCGGCGTCCGTGGTGACCTATTGGTAGTAATCGAGGAAATCAAGCATCCGGAACTCATACGCGACGGCGCGGATGTGATCTACAATCTGATGCTCGACATTCCGACGGCAACGCTTGGCGGAAGTGTGGAAGTTCCTACAATCACGGGGCGCGCACGCCTGAACATACCTGCTGGTACGCAGCCTGGCAAGGTTCTTCGTCTCCGCGGCAAGGGTCTGCCTGACCCTGAGAACGGGGGCCATGGCGATGAGCTGATCAATGTGATGGTGTATATCCCTGAAAAGCTCAGCGACGAGGAGCGTAAGACAATCGAGTCGCTTAAGGGGCAGCCCAATATCCAGGCGAGCGAAGCCGACAAGAACCGTATATTCTCGAAGCTAAAGCATATTTTCGAGTAAGGAATAAAATCTAAAAAAATCTTAAAGCGCTTGCAAGGATGGAAAAGATGTTGTAACTTTGCAGCGCAAACGGCGATTTAGTGTAGTGGTCTAGCACGCCGCCCTCTCACGGCGGAAACCCGGGTTCGAGTCCCGGATTCGCTACAATAGCCTTCCGGTGCCTCCGTCTATGATGGGGGTGCTTTTTTTTGCGGGGGGGATTGGGCTAATTGGACTAATTAGACCAATTGGACTAATAAGGCTAATAAGACTAATTAGACTAATTGGTCCAATAAGGCTAATATGACTAATGGGCAGGTTGTAAACGAGGGCGCGCGGGCCTGGAGGGTCCGCGCGCGTTGTGCTTGATGCCTCTCTTTACTGGAGGCCGGATACTGTGGCTGTCTTGTCGATCTTGGCGACGAGGCCCTGCAGGACTTTGCCGGGGCCGAGTTCGATGAATTCTGTGGCGCCGTTGGCAATCATGTTGCGCACGGTCTGGGTCCAGCGTACGGGAGCTGTGAGCTGTGCGACGAGGAGGCCTTTGATCTCCGCGGGATCGGTATGGGGCAGAGCGTCGACGTTCTGATATACGGGACACACGGGGGTGTGGAACTCGGTGTGCTCGATTGCTTCGGCGAGCTCGGCACGAGCGGGCTCCATGCAGGGGCTATGGAATCCACCACCTACGGGGAGCTTGAGGGCACGCTTTGCGCCGGCTTCCTTGAGGAGCTCGCAAGCGCGGTCGATGGCTTCGACTTCGCCGGAGATTACGAGCTGGCCGGGGCAGTTGTAGTTGGCGCAAACGATGATTCCGGGGACCTGCTCGCAGATTTCCTCGACTTTTTCATCGGGCAGAGCTATGATTGCGGCCATGGTGGAGGGGTTTGTCTCGCAGGCTTTCTGCATGGCGTTAGCACGGGCAGCGACGAGACGGAGTCCATCCTCGAAACTGAGCGCTCCGGCAGCGACGAGTGCGGAGAATTCGCCGAGGGAGTGTCCTGCGACCATGTCGGGCTTGAAATCGTCACCGAGGCTCTTTGCGAGCAGAACGGAGTGGATAAAGATTGCGGGCTGTGTAACAGCAGTTTTCTTAAGGTCCTCGGGGGTGCCTTCAAACATAAGGTCGGTGATACGGAAACCGAGGATTTCGTTGGCTTTTTCAAAGAGCTCGCGGGCTTCGGGGCTATTGTCGTAGAGGTCCTTACCCATACCTACAAACTGCGCTCCCTGACCGGGAAAAACGTAAGCTTTCATTGAGTGTCGAATTTAAATGTTAAAACCGGGGACAAAGTTACGCATTTTTGCGGAATAATGCTTAACTTTACAGCAAATTAAACAAGGACAAAACAATGACAGACGCACTCATACCCCTCTTCTTCGGCATCAACGGGTCGGAATGGATAATAATCCTGATAATCGTACTTCTGCTTTTCGGTGGGAAAAAGATTCCGGAGCTGATGCGAGGCCTTGGCAAAGGAGTGAAATCCTTCAAGGACGGCGTTGAGGATGCGAAGCGCGAGCTGAACACGCCGGCGGAAAAGAAGTCTGAAGAAAAGGGGGAGGAAAAATAAGAAGGCGAACGTCCGGGACGAGCATGAAACTTCTGATAAAAATAATCATCGGCATAGCCGCGGGCATAGGCGCGGGATTTATTTTCCCTGACTGGCTTACGCGACTTGCCATGACGTTCAACGGAGTTTTCAGCGAGTTCTTGGGCTTCCTGATTCCGCTGCTGATAATCGGTTTCGTTGCACCGGCCATTGCGGATGTAGGCCGGAAGGCGGGCGCGATGCTTGGGGCGACGGTTCTGATCGCGTACCTGATGACCTTCGGCTCGGGAATGCTTTCGTATGTGACGTCGATCAGCGTGTTCCCGCGGCTTTTAGGCGGAGTGCAGCTTGCCGAGACGAGCTTAACGGCGGAGACATCGCCGGGTCTTGCGCCCTACTTCACGCTTGACATCGAACCGCTGATGAGCGTTATGACTGCGCTGATATTTGCGTTCGTACTGGGTTTCGGCGGGGCCATGCTTCCGCAAGCGACGGCTCTGCGGAGGGGTCTGGAGGATTTCCGGAGCGTGATTCAGCTTGTGATAATGCGCCTGATAATCCCCCTGCTGCCGTTCTATATCTTCGGCATTTTCCTGTCGATGGCTGTTGCGGGGATTGTGGGTCCGATACTTGTGACGTTCGCGAAGATCATAGCTGTGATATTCGTGCTGCACGTGGGAGTGCTGATAATCCAATACGGGATAGCGTCGCTATTCTCGGGCAAGAATCCATTCAAATGTCTCTGGACGATGATGCCGGCGTATTTTACGGCACTTGGCACCCAGTCGTCGGCGGCGACCATTCCTGTGACGCTCGAACGGACTGTGGCGATGGGAGTGCCGCGGCCCATTGCGGGATTTGTGATACCTCTGTGTGCAACGATCCATATGTCGGGCTCGACGCTAAAGATTGTGGCATGCGCAGTTGCGCTGATGCTTACCAAGGGGATGCCTGTTGATGCCGGGAGTTTCGCAGGGTTCATAGCGATGCTGGGGATAACGATAGTAGCGGCACCGGGAGTGCCCGGAGGGGCTATCATGGCATCCCTGGGGCTTCTGAGCTCCATGCTGGGTTTCTCGGACTCGGACAATGCGATGATGATAGCGCTCTACATAGCGATGGACAGCTTCGGGACGGCCTGCAACATCACGGGCGACGGAGCAATCGCGCAGATCATAGCGCGGCTATTCCGCGGGCGCGAGAGCAAGGCACCACTAAGCACTGAATAAAAAACCATTTATACAATTCTGATAATCTACCCTAAAACGACATGACTAACTTCACACCCAAAGATCTTGAACAGTTTAAAGCCCACGGCATCGCGCCTGAAACAGTGGAGAAGCAGCTTGAGCGCTTCCGCACGGGATTTCCTTACCTGCATATAGAGGCTCCTGCCTCGACGGACTATGGCATCGTGGTTGTGGATGAAGAACTTGCCGAAGATGCGCTGGCAAGCTGGAACGAATTTCTAAACGCGGGGGGCGATGTGCTGAAGTTCGTGCCGGCCTCGGGCGCGGCATCGCGTATGTTCAAGGATATGTTCGCGTTCGTGAACGGGAAGGAAGATGTGCCTGCCGAGGGCTCTCCGGCCGCCCGGATCATAGAGAATCTTGACAAGCTGGCCTTTCACAAGGAGCTTGACGCGACCTGCCGCAAGCTTTACGGCGAGGGATACGAGGAGCTGCGCAAGGCAGGGCGCTACAAGGATATAATCGGCGCCATCATCCTTCCGGAGGGCATGAACTACGGTGCGCTCCCGAAGGCTGTGCTGACATTCCATGCCTACCCGGACGGAACAACGCGCACGGCTCTGGAAGAACAATTAGCGGAGGGGGCGGCCTACGCTGCGGGACGCGGGGGCATGGTGCGCCTTCACTTCACGGTTTCGGCTGACCACATGGATCTTTTCAAGAAGAAACTCGCGGAAACGGTGCCAGCCATGGAGGAGCGTCTGGGTGTGAAATACGACATCAGCCTGTCGGTGCAGAAACCATCGACGGACACGATTGCAGCGACTCCGGAGAACGAGCCTTTCCGGACGGAGGACGGCAGCCCGGTGTTCCGTCCCGGCGGCCACGGCGCGCTGATCGAAAACCTATCGGACATCGACGCAACGGTGGTGTTCATCAAGAACATCGACAATGTGGTTGCAGACAGCCACAGGGCTGACACGGTGCGCTACAAGAAGATTCTCGGGGGCGTGCTGGTGCTTGTTCAGGAAGAAATCGAGGAATACCTGAAGGCTCTTAACGAGGAATATGAGGAGAGCGAGGACCTTGAGGAGGCAGTGCTGGCAGCTACGGATTTCGTGGAGGACATGCTGAATATCCGGTCGAAGAAGCTATCGATGACCGAACCTCTGCAGGAGCGCTGGAAGGAGCTGAACAGACTGCTGAAGCGCCCGACGCGAGTATGCGGTATGGTGCGCAACGAGGGCGAACCCGGGGGCGGCCCATACCTTGCATGGAGCACGGACGGGACGACGCTGGCACCTCAGATTCTGGAATCGACGCAGATCGACCTTTCGAAGGATGAGAACAAGAAGATGATGAGCGGGGCCACGCACTTCAACCCGGTGGATCTGGTATGCTATCTGAAGAATGAAAAGGGAGAGTCGTTCGATCTCCGCGCATTTGTGGACCCGGCAACGGGGTTCATTTCGGAGAAGAGTCTCGGCGGCCGCGAACTTCGCGCACTTGAACTGCCGGGACTCTGGAACGGAGCGATGAGCGACTGGAACACGGTGTTCGTGGAAGTTCCGGCCTCGACCTTCAATCCGGTGAAGACGGTATGCGACCTGCTTCGTCCGGCTCACCAATAACTACGCGATTCGCTAAAATCAAGGAATGAAACAAGGAAAAATCATAGTGATCGCCGCACCTTCGGGCTGCGGTAAATCGACAATCATCAGGTCGCTGCTCGAGAGCGGCGACCTGAATCTTGCCTTTGCCGTGTCGGCAACGACACGCCCTCCGCGCCCGGGGGAGACTGAGGGCGTGAGCTATTATTTCATGAGCACGGAAGACTTCCGGGAGGCGATCGCCGACGGGGCTTTCATCGAATACGAGGAGGTGTATCCGGGACGTTTCTACGGGACTCCTCGCTCTGAGATAGAACGGGTGACGGGCGAGGGCCGCAATATCGTGCTGGATATAGACGTGAACGGGGCCAAGGGCGTGAAGGAGCTTTACGGACCGAGGGCGCTGACTGTGTTTATCGAACCTCCGAGCATCGACGAGCTGAGGCGCCGTCTGGAGTCGCGCGGGACGGAGACTCCGGCTGTGATAGACGAGCGCATCGACCGCGCGAGCTACGAGCTGGAGCAGGCTCCGAATTTCGACGCGCGTATCGTGAATGACGATCTCGAGACGGCCGTTCGCCAGACACATGCGCTGATAGACGGCTTTACGAGCCTTAATTAAGATGGCGGCAGACATGACGATAGGAATTCTCGGAGGGTCGTTCAACCCCGTGCACATCGGACATATGATGCTTGCGTCGTACATGGCCCAGTGGGGCTATGTGGATGAGGTGTGGCTAACGCTTTCGCCGCGCAATCCGCTGAAGGATCCGGCCACACTGCTTCCAGACACACGGCGTCTGGCTATGCTGTCGCTTGCCTGCCGCGGGGCAAAGGGCATCGATATCTGCGACCTGGAGCTGTCGATGCCAAAGCCGTCGTACACGATCAACACGCTGCGGGCTCTGAGCGAGCGCTATCCGGAGAAAAGCTTCAAGCTGATAATAGGTTCGGACAACTGGCAGAACTTCACGCGTTGGCGGGAATGGCAGTCGATCCTGAACGAGTTCGGCGTGCTGGTGTATCCTCGGCCGGGCTATCCGATCGAGAGCAAATATGTGGACGGAATGGAGGTTGTGAAGGCGCCTCAGGTGTTCATATCGAGCACGTTTATCCGCACGGCAGTGGCGGCGGGGAAGGATATGAACTATTTCCTGCCACAGGGTGTGTATAAATACATCATGGACAACAAGCTTTACACAAACAACAATGGATAGGGACGGACAGAGACTGAACGGGGGAATAGCGCTGGTGGCTCTTTGCCACGAGTATTGCATGACGGTTGATGATGCGGAGAGCATGGCGGCGGGTGATTTCGCTCGACTGATTCTGGCATTGCTGTCGCGTATCTATGTTACGGCGCTCGATCTGCCTGATGCGCCGGAAGATGCGGTGGATATTGCCGGAGCGCTCGATGAGGAACAATATGCGGGCGTTGCGGCTTCGATGGCGAGGATTTTCGGGGAGAATGATACGTATCTTGATGCTTCGCATGAGGATATGAAGTACTCGGAAACGCCGGTGGCAGCCAATCTCAGCGAGCATCTTGCGGACCTGTATCAGGATTTCTATGATTTCACGGCTCTGGCCCGTGAGCTCCCGGCGGATTCGCTATATGAGGCGACGGCAGAAATGCGCGAGCGTTTCAGTCAATACTGGAGCAACACGCTCTGCAAGGCCATGGGCGTGCTGAACTCCCTGTACATGTCGGGGGTGCTGGCGGAGGAGGATTTATAATAATATTCAAAGTTAGAAAGCATTCACGTGATAAAAGATCTCTGTAATTTTCTGGACGCATCGCCTGTGAATTTTCTGGCGGTGGCGGAGATACGCCGGCGACTTGAAGATGCCGGTTTTTCGAAACTTGACATGGCTGACAGCTGGAGCGTAAGTCCCGGCGACAGACACTATGTGGTGAAAAACGGGTCGGCGATATTTGCTTTCATAGCGGGTGACGACGCGGTGGAGCGCCATGGCTTCCACATAATATCGAGCCACTGCGACTCGCCGTGTTTCCGCGTGAAGCCCCATGCGGAAATCCTATGCGACGGAGGAATCGTGAAGCTGAATACGGAGGTGTACGGAGGTCCGATCCTATATACGTGGTTCGACCGTCCGCTGTCGCTGGCTGGGCGCGTGATCCTTCGCAGCGACAATCCACTGGAGCCCCGGAGCGCGCTTGTGCGTTTCGAGCGTCCGCTACTGACCATTCCTCATCTTGCCATCCATTTCAACCGTGCGGTGAACGAGGGGAATCCGCTTTCGAAGCAGAAGGACATGCTTCCGGTGCTGGGTAAAATCGGTCCGGGGGAAAGCCATAAGGGACTTCTGCGACGCATGATAGCGGCAAAGCTGAATGTGGACGAGAAGGACATACTGGACTATGATCTGAGCATCTACGACACGACACGGGCGGGGACTGTGGGGCTGAACGATGAGTTTGTATGCTCGGGACGGCTGGATGACCTCTCGATGGTGCACGCATCGCTGTGCGCTCTGCTCGAGAATAAAGGGCGGCAGTCGAAAGCCACACGCGTGATGGCTGTTTTCGACAACGAGGAAACGGGCTCGGGGACGAAGCAGGGTGCGGGGTCGCCGATGCTTGACTATGTGCTTCGCCGACTCGCGGGCTGCCTCGGTGCGGACGAAGAGGGGTATCTCAGGGGGCTGTCACGTTCGTTCATGATTTCGGCTGACAATGCTCACGGTGTGCATCCGAACTACGCTGAAAAGCAAGACCCGACGAACCACCCCACTCTTGGCGACGGGCCGTGCATCAAGGTTAACGCCAACTGCAAATACATGACGGATGCGGACTCGGCCGCGGTGTTCAGGAGCTTGTGCGAGCGCGCCGGGGTGCCTTGTCAGGATTTCGTGAACCACTCGGATGTGGCCGGAGGTTCGACGCTGGGGAATATCCTCACGTCGCAGATTCCGCTTCGGGGAGTGGACATGGGTGCTCCGCTCTGGGCCATGCATTCGGTGCGGGAGACGGCATCGTGCGCGGACCATCTGTCGTGTATCCGCGTGTTCTCGACATTCTTCGGGCTCTGAATTTGGATAAGGCGCAAAAATGACTTATCTTTGTATCCATAAACAACAAATAAATATCAATCAACAATGAAAATGGATTTTATCACAGCTGTAAAGCTGTTCTTCGACAACTACACCAACTTCAAGGGACGTGCTTCGCGCCCTGAATACTGGTGGGCAGTGTTATTCCTGTTTCTGGTGAACCTGGTGCTGAGCTTTATCTGTGGCGCTCTTCACCTGAGCCCGACGGCAACATACATCATCAGCGGTGTATGGACTCTGATTATTCTTCTCCCCGGTCTTTCGCTGAGCGTGCGCCGCATGCACGACATCGGTAAAGGAGGCGGCTGGATCTTTATCAGCCTGATTCCTATAGTCGGGACCATCTGGTACTTTGTGCTGTCAGTCATGCCGAGCGAGCCGCAGCCCAACCGCTTTGGCCCGGGCCCCTGCGATATTTGAGACCGGCCCCTGAGGGCAAACGAATGTAAAACAGCGACGGAGCGGGCGCTGCCGGGGACGGCAGGCGCCGCGCTCCGCCAATTGTGAATGTGCTAATGGGATTCAAACACCTTATTGGGGCAATACTCTGCGTGGCGGCGCTGGCATCGTGCGGGGGGAAACGCGGCGATGACTTCCCTGTGGATGAAAGCGCGACGGGGGCGGACACGCTGACGCTGCATGCGTCGCTTCTCACGCTTGCGGACCTTGCCGAGGGTGGAGCATGCATCGCGGATATACGCAGCCCGTGGGATGAAAATGCATATCTGGCTCGTCTGCTGCTTGTGCCCCGCGACTCGGCAATACCCGAGGAGGCGGCGTCGGGGAGGACGGTTGTGCGGACGCCTGTGGAGCGTGCAGCGGTTTTCTCGGCAGTGCATACGTCGGCGATGCAGGAGCTTGGGACGCTCCGGAAGCTCGTGGCTGTGGCGGACGGCAATTTCTTCGCGCCGTGCGACAGTGTTCGCGCGCTGCTGGATCGAGGAGCGGTGATCGACGCGGGATCGTCGCAGCAGCCGTCGCAGGAAAGGCTGATAGCCGCTCAGCCGGAACTTGTGCTGCTTAGCCCCATGCAGGGTCAGCAGCTGCCGGCCCTTCCGGCGAGCATGACAACGGTGCCCATGGCGGATTATCTGGAGACCTCACCCATAGGACGTGCGGAATGGCTGCTGCTCCTGGGGAAGCTGTTTGGGAAATATCCTGAGGCAAGCGGGATTTTCGATAAGGTGGTGAACGACTACTGCGACCTGCAGGTGCGAGCCGAACTTGCGCAGGGGCGCCCTGTGGTGCTTGTGGATACGGAATACTCGGGGGCATGGTATGTGCCTGCGGGAGAAAGCTATATGGCCAGGATGATACGCGATGCGGGGGCGACGACACCGTGGAGCGACAGTAAGGGAACGGGCTCGCTCACGCTGGATATGGAACGGGTGCTTGCCGGGGCGGCGGATGCCGATTACTGGCTTGTGCGCACTTTCGGAGCGCAGCCGACGCTCAGCTCCGTCAGGGCAATAAACCCGCTGAACGCCCGCATCAAAGCCTGGCGGGAGGGGAATGTCTACGGTTGCGACACTGCGGCGCGGCCACTGTTCAACGACACGGCCTTCCATCCGGAACGAGTGCTGGCCGATATGCTGGCAATCTTCCATCCGGAGACAATGGAGGGATATACACTAAGATATTATAGCAAAGCTTTGTAAAACGATGCGTAGCCGAATAGTCCTTGCCGTGCTTGCACTTCTGACAATCATTCTGTTCGCGGGAGGGTTGTTTCTCGGCAGTGTGGACATTCCTGCGCGGGAAGTCATGGAAGCACTTACGGGAAAGGACAGCGGGAGCATCGAGCGTGTAATCGTTGTGGAAACCCGTCTTCCGGCTGTTTCGGCTGCGGCACTCGCAGGGCTTGCTCTGGCTTTAGCGGGACTACTGATGCAGACGGCATTCGCCAATCCCCTGGCCGGCCCGTCGATCATGGGCATAAGCTCGGGGGCGAGTCTGGGCGTAGCGATAGTTCTTTTAGCTTTTCCTGGCGTATTGGGCATTTGGGGGCGGGTGGCTACAATAGGTAGCGCGTTTATCGGAGCAATGGCCGTGATGCTCATATTGGCTGTGTTCTCGAGCCTCGTGCGGAGTTCAACGCTGCTTCTTATCGTGGGTATTCTCACGGGATACCTAACATCGGCTGCCATCACGCTGCTGAATTTCTTCGCCTCGTCGGAGAGCGTGCACTCGTATGTGCTCTGGGGTCTGGGCAGCTTCGGCACCGTCAGTCTCGGGGATCTGCCATGTATGGCAAGCCTATGCATAGGCCTGGGGGGTCTGGCCCTCTTTTTTGCCAAACCGCTGGATGCCCTTCTGTTGGGCGAGCGCTATGCGGCTAATTCAGGGGTTGAAGTCGCGCGGACACGTACGCTGCTTCTGGTGCTCTCGGGAGCGCTTACGGCTGTAGTGACAGCCTGGTCCGGCCCTATCGGTTTCATCGGTCTTGCCGTGCCTCACATCGCACGGTTGCTCACAGGCAGCAACGCACACCGCCGTCTCATCCCCGCCACAGCTCTGTGCGGAATGGTCACCGGTCTACTGTGTCAGATACTGTCGACGGCTCCGGCTCTATCGCACGGCGTGCTGCCGGTGAATGCAATCACGCCGATAATCGGTGTGCCGGTAATAGTTTACGTGCTTCTGCGGCGCAAAAAGCTTTCGTTCACATGAGTGCACCGTTGCTATCAACCAAACAACTCGCAGTGGGCTATGACAACTCGCGTCCACTGCTCGAAGGGCTGGACCTGCAGCTCGATGGTGGGCGAATAGCGGTGCTCATCGGCGGAAACGGCGCAGGGAAATCGACGCTGCTGCGCACGCTTGCCGGCTCGCTACGGCCATTTTCAGGAAGTATAGAGATTGCCGGAACCGAGCTGCGCAATCTATCGCGCGCGGAACTTGCGAGGCTCCTTTCCATCGTGACCACGGACCGGACCATGGCCGGCGGCCTGACGGTGGAGGAAACTGTGGCCATCGGACGCCATCCCTACACGGGAATATTCGGCAGGCTCTCGCGCAAGGACCGCGCAATCGTGCGCGATGCCATGGAGGCAACGGGAATCGCCGGGAAAGCCAAGGAACAGCTTGGGCACCTGAGCGACGGCGAGCGCCAGAAAGTGATGATCGCGAGGGCCGTAGCCCAAATGACGCCTTTGATGCTGATGGACGAGCCGACGAGCTTTCTTGACGTGGCGGCGCGTATCGACACGATGGCTCTGCTCCGACGCCTTACCGATGCATCGGAAGGACGCATGAGCATACTTCTGAGCTCTCATGACATAGGGCCGGCCCTCGATGTGGCTGACGAAGTCTGGGCTTTCAACCCGGCAGCGCGGACACTGATATGCGGCACGAAGGAGGAGATGTCCCGTTCGGGCTCGATGAACCTGCCATTTGCCGGACGCGGAATAGGATTCGATCCCGCACGCGGCGACTATACATCCATAACGAATAAAAACACAACAGCATGAAATATCTTGAATTCTTCAGCCAGCGTGCAACGCTGCGCGACTTCAACCCAGACAAGCACATTTCCGATAAAGAACTGAACGAACTGCTTCAGGCAGCCTCCCACGCGCCCACAACGGGCAATATGCAGCTCTACAGCGTGGTATCTACGCGCAGCGCGGAAGGAAAAAAACGCCTTGCACCTCTCCACTTCAACCAGCCCACGGTGGAAAGCTGCGATGTGCTGCTGACGTTCTGCGCCGACTTCCGGAGGTTCGAGGCATGGTGCCGTGCGCGCAAGGCAGAGCCGGGCTATGACAATTTCCATTCATTCATAACGGCGCTGATCGACACGACGATTTTCGCACAGCAGTTCGTGACACTTGCCGAACTCAACGGCATAGGCTCCTGCTATCTTGGCACGGCCACCTACTCCTCCGCCGGCATTGCCGAGGCGCTTGAGCTGCCTTCACGAGTCGTGCCTGTCATAACGCTCGCTGTGGGCTATCCGGCCAAGGAATTCCCGGCAGCATCCGACCGGCTGCCGGTTGAAGGCATACTACACAATGAGCGATACAAGGACTATTCGACTGAAGACATCGACCGCATCTTCGCCGAAAAGGAGGCGCTCCCGGAAAGCCGCCACTTTGTGGAGATAAACAATAAGGAAAGCCTTGCCCAGATTTTTACGGACATACGCTATCCGCGCGCGCTGAACGAGGACATCTCCCGCAGCTTCGCGGACTTTATAAGCAAGCAAGGATTCTGAGGATAGACTTCCATACTAAAATCACACCGTATTAATGAAGAATATTCTGTGGCGGATACTCCGCATATCATCAAAGACATTGGCCATAATAGTGCTTGTGGCACTGCTGGCAGTATTCGCCACGAGCGTGAGCCCCGTCTATGACTTTGAAAGCCCCAAGCCCTTCAGCGGCCCGGATATATTCAACCCATACAGCGCTGTTGACTCTACCGAGACCTGGAAGCGAGCCAACTTTCATACGCATACGCGTGTGAAAGGCCCACTGCCTCCAAACGAATGTCAATACTGGCCTGCCGAGACGGATGCCGCGTACCGCAAGCTGGGCTACGACATCGTGACCTTCTCGAATCACAACGAGCTGACCCGGCATCCCTACGACACGAGTCTCCAGGTGAACGTATATGAACACGGCTATAACATCTTCAAGTATCACAAACTGGTGTTCGGGCCCGATAAGGTGGATTATTTCGACCATCTGCTACCGCTCTTCACTTTCCAGAAGCAATATCAGATAGACCGCCTCCTTAAAGGCTCGGACTTCATTCAGGTGAACCATCCACTGCGAACCAACTGCTTTCCGAACAGTCAGTTCGAGAATCTGGAAGGTTTCAGCCTAATGGAACTCGACAGCGGCAAATCGACAGAGAACGAGTACTGGGATGCATCGCTTAGTGCAGGTCACTACAGCTTCGGACTTGCAAACGACGATCTGCATTATCCCGACCGCTCGGGGCGCATCGCCCGTCGGAGCAATTTCCTCTACACGGAGTCCGGCCGGTATGAAGACCTCAAGAACACGCTTCTGACTGGCGCGTATTATTCCATGCGTACGCCGGACTATGGCGACGGGGACTGGGAAGTGAAATATGCTGCAAACCGGAATCTACCCAAAGTAACAGACATAGGCATCAAAGGCAGAGACAGCATTTACATCGCACTATCCACCGCAGCAGACAGCATTAAGTTCACAGGGGAGTACCATCGGACGCTTTCACTGGCCCGTGACACGACATATGCCGTGTATCCCATGCAGGCCAATGAGCCCTACACGCGCATCACGGCCTATTTTCCCGGCGGCGAAGTCATATATTCCAATCCCTTCGCCCGCTATGATTCATCGGTTGCCGCTACACCTTTCCGCCCGATGACACACAAGGTGAATCTGCTGCTAACGATACTCTTCAACCTGCTTGTGGTTGCGCTCTGTGCGGGCGACATCTATCTAATTTACCGCGTAGTGAAACTCTAACGACATGAAATTTCTGCGACGTCCTCTCGGCCTCGGCCGGTTTGCACTGGTGCTGAGCGTGTTCACGCTCCTGGCATATCATATCCCTTTCTTCCGCTTTGTATTGAACAATGTAGAAGGCGGATTCAATACATTCCGGATTGTGGCGAGCCTGGCCATACTGATGCTCGCGGCCAATTATTTCTTCTACTATCTCGTGCTTAAACCGGCGCGTATTGCCGGCAAGATCCTGCTCGCCATTCTGTTTATCGCCAACTCGGTGTGCTTCTACTTCATCACGTCCTTCGACACACTTGTGACGAGCCACATGATGGGGAATGTCTTCAACACACGCTATTCGGAAGCATCAGGATTTTTCTCATGGACACTGGTGGGGGATATTATTCTTCTCGGCATTCTCCCGGCAGCGTATCTGTTCATACAAAAGGTGAACTACGGCAGCTGGAAGCGATACTTTGCCAATACCGGCGGAGCACTGGCCGTATGCATATTAATGGCACTTCTGAACATGGGGAACTGGACGTGGATCGACCGAAATTCCTCGGCACTGGGCGCAATGCTCATGCCGTGGTCCTATACGGTGAACTCCATCCGCTGGTGGAACAGCGAGCACAATAAAAACCGCAAGGAAATACTTCTGCCCGATGCCGCAATTGCCTCTGACAGGAAAGACGTATGCGTGCTCATAATCGGAGAGTCGGCTCGCAGGGCAAACTTCTCGCTCTATGGCTATCCCCGCACCACCAACCCTCTGCTGGAAAAGGACAGCGTTGTTGCGCTTAAAGCCGAAGCTGCGGCCACATACACAACCGCCGGTGTGAAGGCGATTCTCGAGCATGAGAAGTCGGGAAAGCTTTACGAAATCCTTCCCAACTATCTGCACAGGGCCGGCGTGGACGTGACATGGCGCACGACCAACTGGGGCGAGCCTCCCGTGCACATCGAAAAATATCTTACGCTCGACAGTCTCCGTGTACGCTATCCCGAGGCCGACAGCAAACACGACGGCATCCTCATTGAGGGGTTGGGCGACGACATCCGCAGGAGTTCTTCGGACAAGGTTCTGATAATTCTCCACACCAGCACGAGCCACGGACCTATGTACTACAGTAAATATCCGCGGGAGTTCGAAGTATTCACGCCCGTGTGTACGACCGTGGAAATGTCAAAAGCCGATCCACAGGAACTGATGAATGCCTACGACAATACAATCGTCTATACCGATAAGCTGGTACATGAGGTTATCGCAACTCTGCGAGACATGCCGGAATGGCGCTCATGCGTCATGTTTGTCTCGGACCATGGCGAGTCCCTTGGCGAAGGAAATCTGTATATGCACGGTGTGCCTATGTCGCTGGCTCCGAAAGTTCAGACGGAGATTCCCTTCATTGTATGGACGTCTGACAAAACGCTGCACGTGAATCCCGAGCTCGAAGCAACGCAATATCATGTGTTCCACAGCATTCTCGACTTCCTCGACATCGACTCCCCCATCTATAATCCGGAGTTCGATATATTCACATCCTCTGAACCGACAACCGAATAAGATTGAAATGCTCAACTGCTAGCGATTGCAGAAAAGAGCACTCGTGAAGTATTACACCGTTGTAGTTTCGGAAATTTATTATTAACTTTGCAAATGCAGATCGGAATGCAGAAGCCTCGATCGAGGGTTATGCAGGGCGGGATGCAAGAATGACATAAATAGCGTTTATCCGCGCTGATTCTTGAAACACAGAAATTCTCGCAAAATTTCTTATCTAAGTCAAGAAGTTAGCAACGGTAGATGCCCATGGTTGTGTAGAATCGACAGCCAAAGTGTGTCAGTGCGTGAGTGCGGCATGCTTTGGTGCAGCGATTGCATATAACCGGCGTAGGGCTTCTGCGTTGCCGTCCGACTTAGAAAAGGCAATGCGAGAAGCCTCTGTGTTTCGGACGGCAACAGATACAGATTCCTACGCTTTTCTTATTTATAATAATTCGCCTACGAGAGGAAGACCGCGGCGAAACTCTAAAAAGTATGAGAATAATACTTTTATCCGGAGGCGTCGGTCAAAGGCTATGGCCCCTCTCAAACAGCAAGAGGTCGAAACAGTTTTTGAGATTATTGGATTCTCCTTCAGGCGAAGCGGAATCAATGATTCAGCGCAACGTACGGCTTATCAAAGAAACCGGCATTGCCAACGAAATCATCATTGTCACGGGGGATGATCAGAAAGAGTTGATCGAGAAACAGGTGGGCGAAGGTGTGACAATCGTTACAGAGCCTGCACGCCGCGATACCTTTCCAGCAATATACTTGGCCTGTGCGTATCTATATTCCCGGAGCGTATCGCCGGATGAAACAATATTGGTTCTACCCTGCGACACATATGCTTGTGAAGGATACTACAATTTTCTAAAAGAAATTACAGAAGCCGTAGACGACAGGGCAGCCGATATGGTGTTGATGGGTATATGTCCCACCCATGCATCCCCAAAATTCGGATATATTGTGCCGGATAACACAAAACCGAATCAATACATTCAGACAATCGCGGATTTCGCGGAAAAGCCCGACATACGAACCGCCAACCGTCTCATTGACGAAGGTGCGCTATGGAACAGCGGAGTATGCGGTTTCAAATTAGGCTACCTGATGTCGCTGGGCGTACACTCTTTCAAAACGACAGACTATCATACCCTGGTCAGGGACTACGCACAACTCCCGAAAATGAATTTTTCGTATGATGTCCTCGAAAAAAACGAGAGGTCTGTAGTATTGACCTTTTGCGGCGACTGGAAAGACATAGGAACCTGGAACACATTAGCAACAGAGCTTTCAAAGAAGGAACATGGATTCGTTATTTCGGCCGACTGTAAAGACTCCCTGATTATAAATGAACTCAACAAACCGCTACTATGCATCGGGGGGGATGAACTGGTTATAATAGCTACTTATGACGGAATATTAGTGGCTGAACGCGGCAAGAGTGAATATATCAAGCCGCTTGTAGATTCGCTTAGTGCCGAGCCTATGGTGGAAGAGCGCCGATGGGGACAGTCCGAAATCATAGAAACACTAAAAACCATAAATGACACAAGGGTAGAGATTATTCATCTATCCGTAAATCCTGATACTACAATGCCTTGCAAGAGCAATAGCCGGTCGGAAGAAATACTAATAGTAATTGACGGCACAGGACAGATATATTTTGACGGTGTAATCAGTAATCTTGAAAAGGATTCGGTGCTTCATATTCCTAAATCAACATCCTATTCAGTCCGGGCTGAAACCTCTTTAAATATGCTTCTCATCCGTAGGATAGCCTGCGACAAGGGAAACATAAGATTTACAAATTTACCTCCTAAAAAAAGAAACTATGGGAAATGAAAATGCGGAACGCATACAAACCTCTATTCTAAACAGACTTGAGAAAAAAGCACTGATCCGGTTAGCCGAACATATGCCGAAATGGGTAACCTCCGACATGCTGACATGGCTTGGCTTCGCGGCAGCCGTAGCCTATGCATTTTTCTGCTGGCTTGCAAACAAAAACGTTCGCTACCTTTGGCTCTCATCATTTTGCCTTGTGCTTAACTGGTTCGGAGATGCATTGGACGGATCAGTTGCACGCGTCAGAGGTATTCAACGTCCAAAATACGGTTTTTTCATAGACCACTCCGTCGATGCCCTGACGACATGCCTGTTCTGCATAGGGCTTGGTCTCACTCCATTCATGAATCTCAACATAGCACTGTTCATAATGCTCGGGTATCTCTCCTTATCCCTATATACCTATCTGGGCACATGGATATTCGGGGAGTTTCGACTCACATACGGCGGTTTAGGGCCCACAGAGGTCAGATTAATCCTTATTGCGGTAAGTATCTTATATATTTATAATCCGTTCGGGACATGGACTCTAAACCTATTCGACAAACATTGGACGGTCTACGACCTGGCCGGCGTGGCTGTAGCTGTGATCCTTTTCTTCCTTTACATTACATCAATAATCAAAGATGCAAAGAAACTCAGGAATGGCAGTGCGGAAGAAGATGATGACACGCAAAAATAACGACACAAGCTCTCTATAAAAAATCCTTATATTCACATTATATTACGTTTCAGTCCGGATTTCCCGCTTATTTTGTCAGGCGGGAAATTTTTTGTACTTTTGCAGAAATTTTAAGGTTTTCAATATTTATTCCAATCAGTACAATTTTTATCAAGGCAATGGAAATGAAGTATTCTATTGACTTCCATCCCAAATTATTCTCGGCGCTGCGCAACTATCATAAAGAGCGCCTCAAGGAGGATGTCATCGCAGGAATCGTCGTGGGCATCGTGGCCCTTCCGCTTGCAATCGCTTTCGGTATCGCCTCAGGCGTGAGTCCCACAATCGGTCTGATCACCGCTATCATAGGCGGTTTCATGGTCAGCTTTTTCGGAGGGAATTCCGTGCAGATTGGCGGTCCTACGGGAGCGTTTATCGTTATTGTCTACAACATCATCGCCCAGTTCGGGCTTCACGGCCTGGCCATAGCCACATTCATGGCCGGCGTCATCCTTGTTCTTCTGGGACTTTTCCGTCTGGGCACCATCATCAAGTTCATACCCTATCCTATCGTGGTAGGCTTCACGGCCGGTATCGCCCTGACGATTTTCTCCACTCAGATCAATGATTTCTTCGGACTGGGACTTCGCGACATCCCCGGCCAATTCCTTCCGAAGTGGGGGATGTATTTCCGTAATTTCGGGAATATCGATCCGGCCACGCTGGCTACAGCGATAGTCTCGCTGCTGATCATCACGCTTACACCCAAAATCTCCAAGAAGCTTCCGGGGGCTCTGATAGCCATCGTGCTGGTGACACTCGGCAGCTTCCTGCTCGGCAGCTATTGTCCGGAATGGTACGACATCGAGACCATCGGCGATCGCTTCGGCACCATGGCCACAGACATAGCCGCCCCTCATGGCTTCACGCTCAATATGGCCACAATCAACATGCTCCTGCCTTCGGCATTCACTATCGCCGTTCTGGGCGCTATCGAGAGCCTGCTCTCGGCAACGGTGGCCGACGGCGTGACGGGCTCGCGCACCAATTCCAACACAGAGCTTATCGGCCAGGGTATCGCCAATATAACAGTGCCGTTCTTCGGCGGCATCCCCGTTACGGGTGCCATTGCGCGCACGATGACGAATATCACCAACGGCGGCCGCACACCTGTGGCCGGCATTGTGCACTCGCTTGTACTTCTGCTGATTTTCCTTTTCCTTATGCCTCTTATCAATTATGTGCCGCTGGCCTGTCTGGCAGCCGTGCTTATGGTCGTGGCATATAATATGAGCGGCTGGCGCACTATAATCGGTATTTTCCATGCTCCCAAGAGCGACATCTCCGTGCTGATCGTTACGTTCCTTCTTACGGTGATCTTCGATCTTACGATCGCCATAGAGATTGGTCTTATGCTTGCCGTGGTGCTGTTCATGCAACGCGTGATGGAGAATTCGGAAATCAAGGTATATTCGGAGAAACTCGATGTTGCCGATGGCACGGATTTAGGCGGAATGCACCACGAAGTGCTGAACGTAGCCAAAGGTGTGAGTGTCTACGAAATCGACGGCCCATTCTTCTTCGGCATCGCCACTAAATTCGAGGAGCTCATGCGTTCAAGCATGGCGGAAAAGCCCAAAGTGCGCATTATCCGGATGCGTAAAGTGTCCTTCATCGATGCCACGGGTCTCCACAATCTTGAAATCCTCATCAAGGCATCGCAGAAGGAAGGCATACACATCGTGCTGTCGGGCGTCAATCCTAAAGTGGCTGCAAGCCTGCACAACGCCGGAATCGACCGTATGATCGGCGCCGACCATATCTGCGACCATATAAGCAAAGCTATCGTGATGGCCAATCGCATTGCTGTCACGCAAGCCTGATACATAAAGAAATACGCCACACAGTTGAGTTTAGAAATGTTAAAAATGCGTTTACTCCCGAAAAAAAAGGAGAAAATTGCATTAAGTATGAAAAATTTGCCTTAACTTTGTGGTGTTTTTGAAGCAACTAATGTTTTATTACTTTTAACAAAGAGACAAAATGAAAAAGTTAGTTTTACTCGCTGCTGTTGCCATGAGCGCTACCATGTTCTCCTGCGGCAACGCTGAAAAGGCTGAAGAAGCTGCAACCGACACCGTAGCTGCTGCTACCGAAGTAGTAGAGGCCGTTGTAGAAGAAGCTGTAGACACCCTCACCAACGACACCCTCGTTGAGGCTGCTGCTGAAGTTGTAGAAGCACCCGCTGCTGAATAATTCAGTCCGGAGCCGAAAGACTTCCAAATCTACAGAAGTCGTTCACAATCCCCGCGGGGGAACGTGGATGACTTCTTCGTTTATTGCCCGACTCCAACAAACACATATATACAAAAGCAGGAGAGCCGCTCCCGTAAACGGAAGCGGCTCTCCTGCTTTTTCTCTGTTTATGTGTGTGGTAACAACGATCAGGAACCGAGATAGCTCTTGAGCAGACGGCTCTTCTGGCCCTTGAGCCTGCGGATAGCCTTCTCCTTGATCTGGCGCACACGCTCGCGCGTGAGGTCGAACTTCTCGCCGATCTCCTCGAGGGTCATTTCCTGACATCCTATTCCGAAGAACATCTTGAGAATCTCACGCTCGCGGTCGTGAAGCTGACGGAGGGCACGCTCCACTTCGTTGGAAAGCGACTCCTGGTTCAACGTAGCATCGGCCATAGGCGAGTCATCGTTCGTGAGGACATCGAGCAGGCTGTTGTCTTCACCATCGACAAAAGGCGCATCGACACTGATGTGTCGGCCAGACACCTTAAGCGTATCGGCAATTTTCTCAACAGGCACATCAAGCTCATCTGCAAGCTCCTCGGGCGAAGGACGGCGCTCATTCTCCTGCTCGAACTTCGAGAGGGCCTTGCCAATCTTGTTGA
>CAZBNM010000011.1:0-40926 GCA_964493495.1 uncultured Bacteroides sp. | reverse complement strand
TTTTCGACCAGATAATCCTCTCGGGGAATCTCACGAATCCCGATCAGCCCGACCAGTGGCGCTTCTTCGAGGCCAAGGTGTGGAATCTGGAGTTCCTGCGCGACACCGAGGGCAATCGCGTGGGCTATCCCAAACGCACGTATTCGGCAGGTTCGTATCTCGGCGGCTACTCCGACCACTTCCCGACTGAAATCCTGCTGCGCCGCACAGTCGAAGCAAAATAATCTTCACCACCAGGCGGCGGCCCGGGCTCTTAAATACTGAAAACCAGACCAAACCATATAAAACCAACAATCAAATTTCAGCTTATGAAAAAAACTTTACTCTCCCTTATGGCTGTTGCAGCATGCGCCTTCGGGCTTGCTGCTGAAGAAGTTACCTTCGACTTCACAACGAACGCCTATGGCATGACGCCCGTTGACAGCAACACCAAGGACGATCCTGCAACCGAGGATGTGAACGAAGAATATCCCAATGCCGGACAGTCCTTCACATACGAGGGCGTGACCATCACGCTGGGCGAACGTGCCCGCTATTGGAGCGCTTCGGCCAACACCTTCCGTGTAAACAACGGCCACCACTTCTCGGTAAGCGTGGATGGCACCATCACCTCCATCACTTTCGAAGGCAACAGCCTTAATTATTTCAGCACAACCGAAGGCAAATACGAGAACTCCACCTGGACGGGGTCGGCCTCTGAAGTCGTATTCGACAACAAGGGTGCCAATGGCAAAACGGGCACCATCCAGATCAAGAAGATGACCGTAACTTACGAAGGCGGCACAGTGGATACCCGCGCAGAAGCCGGCCTGAAGTTCAGCGAAGCATCCGTTGTGGCTATCCTCGGCGATCCTTTCACCGCTCCCACCTTCACGAAGGCCACGACGGCAGCCGTGACGTTCGCCTCCTCAAAGGAAGAGGTTGCCACGGTTGACGCCGCTACCGGCGCCGTGACCCTCGTGGGCGAAGGCACCACCACCATCAGCGCAAGTGCAGAAGCCAACGACGCATACCGCTCGGGCATGGCATCGTACACGCTGAAGGTAATTGCCGTTGAGACCTACGTAAAGGCTACGGAAATCAAGGACGGCGAAAGCTATCTGATCGTGTATGAAAACCACGTGGCTATGCCTCTGACCTCCAACTACGGCTACTTCAAGACCACCGACGGCACCCTTTCGGAGGCTAATCTCCGCGCCGAAGAAGGCAATGCCTTCACCTTCGTGGCAATTGCCGGAACGGACAATTACAACATCATGGCCGCCGACTACTATTACTACATGACGGGCAACTATAACTCCTTCAACCGCTCGACCGAAGAGCAGGCCGAAGGTGCAGAATGGGCCATCAGCGTCGATGCCGCAGGCGTTGTGACGATCACCAACACCTACAACGACAAGACTATGTACTACGACAGCCAGTACGGCAGCTTCGGCGCATACGACGAGCAGACCGAAGGCCGCATGCTTCCCACGCTCTACACGAAGGATAGCGCAGCCGGCATCCAGTCCGTAGAAGCCAACGAAGCCGCTCCTGTTGAATACTACAACCTGCAGGGCATCCGCGTGAGCGAACCCACCAACGGCATCTTCATCCGCCGTCAGGGCAGCAAGGCCACGAAGGTATTCGTGCGCTAAAGCCCCGCGAGCCAATACACATCGCCGCGACTCCCGGAGACCGGGGGTCGCGGTTTTTTGCATGTTCTATAGCATATTTTAGTGATTTTGCAGGATTTTTTCGTAAATTTGAAGGCTGATTCCGTCCGTGTGTCCACACACGCGCGCAAAGGTTTGAAAATCAAAACACTTAAACCATAACAACACATTTCCCTTATGAAACTAAAATTGTTCCTGCTGTTACTGCTTGCGGCAATACTGCCGTCGGCGGCACAGACTCAGGCCACGCAGACGATAGTCGGCGTAGTCGTGAACAGCAACACGGGTTCGCCCGTTGCCGGAGCGAAAGTGCTCCTGCGCGAGAAGGGTGTGACTGCCACAACGAACTTCAACGGAGACTTCCGTCTGAGCGTCCCGGCCGGCACCGGCATGGACTATCTGGTTGTGACGAGCGACGCCTACGACAGCTACAGCGTGAATGTGGGCGACCACGGCAACATCAATCTCGGAGAAATCCGCCTGCTCCCCGCCGGCGAGGCTACGGAATTCTACGGCGATCAGGAGGATCTGATGTTCGACGAGGCTGTAGTGGACGATGAGGAAGGCGCTTCGCAGAGCATCGCGGCGCTGACGGGCTCGAACGACAATCTCTACTACTCGACTGCCTCGTACAACTTCAGCCCGATGTACTTCCGCTTCCGCGGCTATGACTCGATGTATCAGAGCGTCTACATCAACGGCATCCGCATGAACGACCTCATCCGCGGCCGCTTCAACTTCTCGTCGCTGCTGGGCATGACATCGCGTGCATTCCGCAACAAGACCACCAACGTGGGCATCGAGGCTGCCAACTACGGCTTCGGCGACCTGGGCGGCGCGGTGAACTACAATACGACCACGGACCTGTATGCTCCGGGCTTCAACGGCTCGGTGGCCTACACCAACTCCAACTACATGCTCCGCGCAATGGCCACATGGTCGTCGGGCCTGAACGATAAAGGCTGGGCCTACACCGTGAGCGCCATCGGCCGCTATGCCAAGGAAGGCGTCATGGCCGGCACATTCTACAACAGCGGCGGCCTTTTCCTGAGCGTGGAGAAGAAATTCAACGATGCCAACAGCCTTACGCTCACGGCCTTCGGCGGACCCACGCAGCGCGCCACGGGCCGCGCCACCTATCAGGAGGCCTACGACCTGGCCGGCAGCAATCTCTACAATCCCGACTGGGGCTGGCAGGACGGCAAGAAGCGCTCGTCGCGCATCACGGAGACATTCGACCCGACCGTGATCCTCAACTGGATTTACAAGAAGAATACCACGACCGTGAACACGGCCGCAGCTTTCCGCAGCGTGTACTACAACCGCACGGCGCTGCAGTACTACAAGGCTAACGACCCGAATCCGACCTACTACCGCTATCTCCCCTCCTACTATGCCAACAAGGACAACGAGGAAGACTTCGACTACGCACAGTACGACTACTACACCTATCTCTGGAAGAACGACGAGAACTTCCGTCAGATAAAGTGGGATGAGCTCTATCAGGTGAACGCTCTCAACGACATCGAGAATCAGACGCTCCCGGCCGACCAGCAGAAGGGTTCGTCGTACATCATGGAGAACCGTATCAACAAGCAGCTGAACGGCATGTTCAACACCTACGTGAACACGCGCCTCAACTCGTTCATGACGCTGCAGGGCGGCTTCAGCTTCAACTACACCAAGAGTTCCAACTACAAGACCGTACGCGACCTGCTTGGCGGGCAGTTCTGGCTTGACGTGGATCCCTTCAGCGACCGCGACATCACGCTTGCTCCTGACAACCTGCAGAACGATCTGGACAATCCCAACCGCCACGTGGGCAAGGGCGACAAGTTCGGCTACGACTACGACATCCATGCCCTTCAGGCCACGATCTGGGCGCAGAACGTGATCACGCTTCCGCACTGGGACATCAATTACGGTTTCCAGGTGGACTACACGCAGTATCAGCGCGACGGCCACATGCGCAACGGACGCGCACCGAACAATTCGCTTGGCAAGAGCGAGATGCTACGCTTCGACACGGGTGCACTGAAAATCGGCGCCACCTACAAGATCGACGGCCGCAACCAGATTGTGGCGCACGCGCAGTACGGCACGCGCGCCCCGCTGTTCGACAACGTGTTCGTGGCACCCCGCGTGAAGAACACGATCGTGGACAATGTGGAGCCCGAGCGCAACATCGCGCTTGACGCATCGTATGTGTGGAACATCCGCAAGTTCCGCGGCAGCGTGACGGGCTTCTACACTGACATCCAGAATGCCATCGAGCGCAACGGCTTCTACGACGAGCAATATCAGACCTACGCCAACTACGTGCTTCAGGGCGTGCGCCGCGTGTACAAGGGCATCGAGGTAGGCATGGCCTACAAGGTGACTCCTTCGCTGACGGCCACGTTCGCCGGTAGCTTCGCTCGCTTCCGCTACAAGAACAACCCGCGCGGCACGCGTACGTTCGAGAACGGCCTGCATCCCGATACGACCCAGACGGTCTACCTGAAGAACTACTGCCTGGGGTCAACGCCGCAGACGAACGCCAACCTCGGTCTTGACTATGCGGCACCGAAGAACTGGTTCTTCAACCTCAACGGCACGATCCAGGCTGATTCGTACGTAAATCTCTCGCCCAGCTACCATGAAGCCCTTCCGGACCTGTGGACGCAGTTCGGCGGCTCGGAGGCCGAGCTGGAAGCCAAGATCAAGGAGCTGTGCATCCAGGACAAGCTCAAGACGGCCTTCACGCTCAACCTCTCGATCGGTAAGGTGATCTACTTCAACCGGAAGGTGAGCATGAATATCAACGTGAGCGTGAACAACATCCTGAACAACCGCAATATCGTGACCTACGCCTACCAGCAGGGCCGTCTGGACACCAAGAACTACGACCGCGAGGCTTATCCCAACCGCCTGAGCTACGCTCAGGGCGTGCGTGTATTCGCCAATGTCGGTGTCCGCTTCTAAGTCAACAATCCACTCAACACCAACAAGAATATGAAAAATATATCTTCATATATCCTCTCGCTGGCAGCAGGCGCGGCACTGCTCGGGGGTGCTGTTTCCTGCGATGACGCACCCGCACTTCCGCCGATGATCGTGCCTGTGACGGACCTTGTTCCGAACACCAGCATCCTCGACTTCAAGACCGCCTACTGGCAGAGCGACCGCAATTATGTGGCCTACCCCGGGAATTACAACGACGAACCGGGCGTGCACATGGTGATAAGCGGACGTGTAGTGTCGTCGAACGAAAGCGGCAATATCTACAACAACATCATCATCCAGGATGAGACGGCGGCCATCACGATTGCCGTGCGCACTTCGGACATGAGCACGACTCCCCTTTTCGGCCAGACAATCTGTGTGGACGTGACGGGCCTGGCTGTGGGCGGCTACAACGGCCTGATGCAGCTTGGCGCCGAGGGCACCTACAACGGCGCCCCCTCGATGACCTTCATGGAAGGCGCGGTGCTTGACGAACATTACGGTCCGACCGGACTTCCCGACGCCGCAGCCATAGACACAGCAGCCGTGAGCATCGCGGAGCTGAATCAGCTTAAGGCCACAAACGCCGGTCTGATCGAATGGCAGAGCCGTCTGGTGCGTCTGGACAACGTGAGCTTCGAGGATCAGGGCCAGGCATACAACAACAGCTCCTCGACAGTGAGCCGCTATGTGAAGGACTCGGCCGGCGACCGCATGATTCTTCGCATCTCGAACTATGCGGACTTCGCCCGCGAGATCATTCCGGGCGGCACGGGCTCGGTGACGGGTATCCTGAGCTACTACGGCACGGACTGGCAGCTTCTGCCGATCGACCTTGCCGGCATGCAGGGCTTCACGCCTATCGAGAAGCCGGAAGAGCCTTCCACGCCCGACCAGCCAGATGTTCCCGGCGGGGGCGACGGCACGGAGGCCAAGCCTTACACGGTGGCCCAGGTGCAGGGCGGCGTGAGCGGCTCGGACGTATGGGTGAGCGGCTATATCGTGGGCTATGTACCCGGCATGGTGTTCGATGAAGGCGTGCTGGGCGCAAGCGGCGCTGTGGCCACCAACCTCCTTGTAGCTGACGCAGCGGATGCATCGGCCGTGACGGAATGTATTCCCGTGCAACTTCCTGCGGGCGATGTGCGCACGGCGCTCAATCTCCAGAACAACCCCGGCAATCTGGGCAAAGGCGTGCTTCTGCGCGGCTCGCTCGAAAAATACTTCCAGCAGAACGGCCTCAAGAGCGTGACGGAATACAAACTCGAGGGCGGCAGCACACCTGTCGAGCCCGATCAGCCCGTGCAGCCGCTGGACGGCATAAATGAGAATTTCGACGCTTCGTCGAGCATCCCGGCCGGATGGACGCAGGTGCAGGTTGCGGGCAACAAGAGCTGGTATATCCCGACCTTCAACGGCAACAACTACGCCGCCATGACGGGCTACAAGGGCACGGCGCCCTTCGACCAGTATCTGGTGACTCCCCCGGTGGATGTGGCCAAGCTTGCGGACAAGACACTTAGCTTCGACACCGAGGTGAACGGTTACGGCTCGACGACCTCCGTATTCGAGGTATACGTGATGAACGCCGCAACGCCTGAGGCAGCAAGCATCAAGACCAAGCTCGAGCCGGCGATCGCCACAGCTCCCGCATCGGGCTACAGCGACTGGAAGGCCTCGGGCGCCCTGGATCTGAGCGGTTTCAGCGGCACGATCTACATCGCCTTCCGCTACTATGCAACCCAGGATGCCAACTACGCGACCTGGTGTGTCGACAACGTAATTGTAAAATAAGTGAAGCAACACTGATATGAAATCCCTGAAAAAATATATTCTCGGCCTGTCGGCGCTCCTGGGTGTCACGGCACTTTTCAGCTCCTGCCAGGACGACTTCGACAACGAAAAGGTTGAGGCGCCGGTAGCGAAACTGCAGGCCAATTCGACAATCGCCGAAGTGAAGGCCCTGTACTGGGACGACGCCACCAACTACGCCACGAAAATCCCCGTGAAGGAAGACGGCTCGCACGTGATCATCAAGGGCCGCGTGATCTCATCGGACGAGGCATCGAACGTGTTCAAGAGCCTGGTGATCCAGGACGAGACGGCCGCGCTGGCTTTCTCGATCAACTCGTACAACCTGTATCTCAAGTACCGCCGGGGCCAGGAAATCGTCGTGGACCTTACGGACATGTACATCGGCAAGTACAACGGCCTTCAGCAGATGGGCATGCAGGAATGGTATGCTTCGGGCAATGCCTATGAGGTGACCTTCATGGCCCCCGAGACCTTCGCAAGCCATGCGGAGCTCAACGGCTGGCCTGAAATCGAGAAGATCGACACGCTGGTGGTGAACTCTTTTGCAGACCTCTCGACGGGCCCGGCCGGGCTGCAGCAGTGGCAGAGCCAGCTCGTACGCTTCAACAACGTTAGCTTCCAGAACGGCGGCAACGACACCTTCGCCACCTACCACTCGAGCGGCGTGAACCAGGTGATTGTGGACTCGCAGGGCGCGACGATGAATGTGCGCACCAGCGGCTATGCAAACTTCTGGAACCGGACGCTCCCCACGGGCAGCGGCGACCTTGTAGGTATCCTCAGCTACTACGGTACATCGGGATGGCAGTTCATCCTGATAAATTACGAGGGCTGCATGAATTTCGGCAATCCCACGCTTGCCAAGGGCACGGAGACGAATCCTTACGATGTGGCAGATGTTGTGGCACTGGCCGAGGCCGGTACAACGGCATCGGGCTGGGTCAAGGGCTATATCGCGGGCGCGGTGGCACCTGATGTGGAAAGCGTAAGCTCCTCTTCGGATATCGAATGGGGCGCTCCGACGGTGCTTGCCAACACTCTTGTGATAGCTCCGGACATGGAGACCCGCGACATCGAGAAGTGCCTCATCATGGCTCTTCCGGCCGACAGCCCCCTGCGCGAGGCAGCCAATCTGCGCGACAATCCCGGCGCGCTGGGCAAGGAGATTTCCGTGAAGGGCACCTTCGGCGAATACATGGGCTCGTACGGCATCCTCGACAATAACGGCACGACATCGGAATTCAAGCTGGAGGGCTATGTGAATCCTTCCGGCAATGCCATTCCGGCCGGCGACGGCTCGGAAAGCAGCCCGTGGAATCCCACACAGGTTCTCGGCGGCACGGCAACCGGCACATCGACATGGATCAAGGGTTACATCGTGGGCTATGTTCCTGACAAGACTCTGGCCGAGGCCGTGTTCGGTGCACCTGCCACTGCCGAGACAAACATTCTCATCGCACTTCGCGCCGATGTGGCGGACTACACGCAGTGCGTGCCCATCCAGCTTCCGGCCGGCAACGTCCGCACGGATCTGAACCTGAAGGCTAATCCGGGTCTTCTGGGCAAGGCCGTGAGCCTGAAGGGTTCGGTAGAGAAGTACTTCGGGGTGATGGGTCTGAAATCGACGAGCGAATACATCATCGACGGCGCAACGCCCCCCACCCCTCCCACTCCCGGCGAAACAGTGACGAGCATCAACGAGAATTTCGACAGCTCCTCCAACATCCCCGCCGGCTGGACGCAGGTTCAGATCGCGGGCAACAAGAGCTGGTATGTGCCTTCGTTCAACAATAACAACTATGCGGCCATGACCGGCTACAAGGGCACGGCGCCCTTCGACCAGTGGCTCGTGACGCCCGGCGTGGACATGAGCAAGGTTGCGGACAAGACCCTGAGCTTCGACACGCAGGTGAACGGCTACGGCTCGACAACCACGGTATTCGAAGTGTACGTGATGAATTCGCCGGAGGCAGCCACGGCCACAAAGACGAAGCTTTCGCCGGCCATCGCAACGGCTCCGGCATCGGGCTACAGCGACTGGAAGGCCTCGGGAGCGCTTGATCTGAGCTCCTACACCGGCATCATCTACATCGGCTTCCGCTACTATGCGACAGCGGATGCGAACTTCGCCACCTGGTGTGTGGACAATGTGAAGCTCAACGCCGGCGGCTCCTCGACACCCGAAAATCCGGAACAGCCCGAACAGCCTGAGGATCCGATTGCAAGCGACAGCTCGGACTTCAATACGTTCAACGGGGGCACGCTCGTGGCCACCTACGGCTCCTACACCAACTCGACGGGGTGGAGCGTGACGAACGCTCAGATCCTGGCCGGAAATACGGCCGGGGCCGAGGACACGCGCACGAACTTCGGGATGTTCGGCGGAACGGATGTTTACGCCGTATGTCTGAACGGCCGTGTGGATAAATGCGGTGTGCTCACCTCGCCGACACTGGCCGGAGGCTGCAAGACTCTCAGCTTCGACTTCGGGCATCCGTACTCGGACACGACCTATTCGCTGACCGTGAACGTGAAGCAAGGCGGCCAGACGGTATTCACGCAGAATCTCGACGGCTCGAGCGCCAAGGGCGCCGTGCAGAAGGCGGAACTGACGCCCAATGTGAGCGGAGACTTCTCGATTGAAATCGTGAACAACGGCCCCTCGAAGAAGGCCGACGGCAACAAGGACCGCGTGGCCATCTGGAACCTGACCTGGACCAAATAAAACAACTACATAACTACCCACGACCAGCGCGCCCGACTGAAGGCGCGCTGGTTTTCTTTTCATAGGAGCAATTCCTCAAAAGTTTTGCATGCTTTTTCAAAAATAATTCGATTCATTATATAGATAATCAAAATATTATGTATATTTGCATTATGTAACGAAAACATTATCACAGCGTGCTCATCAATTTAAATTGCAAGTACGATGAAAGCAATTTACACGATCATTTTCTCATTACTTTGCTTATGTGTCTCGGTAATTGCACAGAAAGTATCATTCGCATACGATGAAGCAGGCAACCGAATAAGCAGAGAGCTTGTAATCGTCCAATCCGTACGTCCCTTATCCTTAGCATCCGTCAACCCCTCATATTATGACATGCTTGACGATGCCTCTATTAAAATATCGTACGACACAGATGGGTGTATCAATATTGAAATTACAAATTTCAATGAAAATATGCATGGACATATAAGCGTATATTCAGTCAGCGGTATTGTCTTGTTTTCAACAGAAATCCATCAAGCGCTAACAACCGTCGAACTGGGGAATCAACCGAATGGAATATATATTCTCGGCATAGAAATTAATGGTCAACAATTGAGCTGGAAAATAATAAAAAAATGAAATCAGCCAATACACTTCGCATTGCTGCAATTTTCATAGCGCTATTCTCGGTTATTCACGAAGCATACTGTGTTTCCACCGAGAATTCCGTGGACAGCACGTGTATTGCAGAACAATCCGAAATATTACCATTATTTCCGAAAGATACCATACCCACCATAAAGCCGAATCTGCCAATTGATTCAACAGACTTCGAGCTGATTATAGAGCCATTGGATCCAATAATCGATCCAACTAATCCAAATATACCTTCCACACCATCTCCCTACTCTGTTGGTGCCATATCCGGCAGTATAAACGTAAATTCTATTGGTGGTGCTGAATATGCAATTCCCATTCATTGTCCGAATGGGGGCTCTCTTTCGCCTGAAATCTGCTTAGTGTACAACAGCCAAGATGCAGGGTATGGAATCGCCGGCTATGGTGTTACAATAAAAGGCCTCTCAGCAATAACACGCGGTGAAAAAAATCTTTTCAAAGATAATGGCGTAATTGCCGGCGTAAAATATACTGAAGACGATAATCTTTTTCTCGACGGGAAAAGACTTGTTCTTATCTCAGGCAGTGCATTTCAAGAAGGCACGACTTATTGCCCGGAAGGGGATCCTTTTACAACAATAATAGTCCACGGAACATATAGCGACACATCCTCTAACACATGGTTTGAAGTAAAAACGACCGATGGAAAAACTTATCAATATGGCAATAATGCGAATGCCCGTATAAGCTTCCAAAGCACAGACAACAAACCCCGTATTGCCTCGTGGCATATAAACAGAATAGATGACTGTTATGGCAATTACATCCTGTTCACTTACATAATCAGCGGCCTTTATGCCTATCCCGCTACAATAAGCTATGGTCTTAATTCAGTGAAAGCCAGAGGCATTTCCAATCAGATTATATTTGGATACGAAGCTCTGGACACCGCTCCCGCCAATTTTCGCATTGAAGGAAAGCCCGGGCTAATAGATCGTCGATTAGCCACCATTACGACCTCATCAAACGATATTATTTATCGAAAATACAGACTTCGCTACAACACAAGCAGCGATCAAGGCCCTTGCAAATTCGCAAGGCTGACAGAAATAACTGAGGAAAACGGGGCCGGCGAAAGTCTTCCCCCCACAGTATTGAGCTGGAGCTACCTTCCGGCAGGAAACGTAAACGCAACAGCGCTCAGCATACCCACTACCGACCCCAACAGCGCGGTGGAGGATCTCAATAAATTATTTTTTGCCGCCGATCTTAATGGCGATGGCATAAGCGATATTATAAGGATTTCGCAGGTAAACATAACAGAGATAATCGGCAATCAAACAATAATAACAACAGAGGGTAGAGCGTATATCAACCGAAGCCAGATTTCGCCCACGGGAGAAGTCACCTATTCTGATGCACTCGTGCTTAGGCTCCCGCCTTCTTTCAATCTGCCAAAGATGTCTTCATCGATGGGTGGAGCTGCACTCCTTGATTTTGATGGCGACGGATACAATGATCTACTGATTCCCTATACTGATAACCTCAATTCCTTGGGGTCCCAAGAAGCCCTGTACATAATCAAAGGTAGCGAAATTGCAGAGGGAGGCGCCATAATGTCGTACGGATATGGAGTTTCGCTTAGCACCTCCGTAACGGAACCCCTACTTGTCACATTCGATACGGATAAAGACGGCAAAGACGATATTTTATGTGTAGAGAATACATTACAAAACGGACTCTACTCCGCCACCTTGATAAAGAATAAAACAGATGGCGCAAACATGGAAATCGAGAGAACCGCCATGTCCTTCTCGCTTCCTGCTCAACCGCAAAAGTTGTTTTGCGGCGATTTCAATAATGACGGGTTGACTGATATCATCTTCTTACACAAAAACGGCTACAAGATATATTTCAACAAAGGCGGTTCGAAAAACGATCTGAAATTTACGGAATCCGACACGCGGAGCGGAACAACTATTTCAGACCAATGGCGTTATCAACAAGGCGATTTTGATGGCGACGGCCTCATTGATTTCGTGTACAATGTAGCGGAAGAATCATACCTCCGAATAGCGCATAATAACGGCGACGGCACTTTCAGCCTGATTAAAACTGACGACATCGGCATATCCGGATCCCGACCTCGTACAGACGATTCACACTTCTCTATAGTCGCATACGACATCAATAGGGATGGCCGATCCGATGTCATGGTATGCAAAGCGCAGTATACCCCTCAAGGGCTCAAATACTCCGAAACCAAAGCGATATGGATGCTCTCAAACGGCAATACCCTAACAATCGACAAAAACATAACAAAAACGCGAGAAGAGGATGCCAATGAAAGATATATATTCTTAGGCGATTTCGATGGCGACGGCCACATCGAATTAGCCAATTACGGGGCATGCTTAAGTCAGAATCTTGGAGGTTTCCAAGAAAATAAAATCTACTTGTATCCAAACAATTCGTATCAGGCCAAAACCGGACGAGTCACGGGTATTACCGATGGTATGGGCAACAAGACATCCATCGAATATGCCTACACCACGAGTCCGGAGGTATACACCAAAACAAATACCGGGACGAATTCTACTGACGTAAACACAATAACACTCCCGATCCCTGTCGTTAAAAAAATTTCTACCACCAACGGAGTGGCCGGACAGGTGGAGGTAGGATACCATTATCGGAATTTTATGGTCCACACGACCGGGGGCGGCCCTCTCGGATTTTCCGAAGTCTGTAAGAACAACATCACATTAGGAAAAAAGACCACATCCATTGTCGTTGAATGGGATCAAAATCACTGGATTCCCATGACCACTCTTGCGATAGACTCTGTCGCGGGAAAACAATCAACAGAAACGGTTATATCATCCTATGCAACCGTAAACAACACATTTTTCGCACATGAGATACAGTCATGTGCCGTGGACTACTATGGCAATCAGGTTAAAACCATAACCCGCTATAACCCGACAACGGGAGCACTTATGGAGCAATCGGCTTACAACAATGGTACGGCAATGTATAAGCAAGCCGTTTACTCCGACTATAATTTTATAGCCGGAAGATGGCTCCCGGGGTTAATGATTCTGGCTCAAAAACACGAAGATGATTCTAATGGTTATGCAGTCCAGACCAACTATACCTACGATGCATTCGGCAACACAATAAAGACCGTTAAGAACTTCGGATCACAGGCTCCCCTTACGCTTACATCCACATACGATACATACGGAAATCCGACCTCGTCCGTCTGCTCCGGCACCGGGGTAAAATCTATAGTAAAATACAACGAATATGATCCCAGCGGTCGCTTTGTCATAAAAAGCTATCAAAGCCCGGCGGCAGAAGTATCTACATTCAGCTACGACATGTGGGGTAATCTCCTGACGGCATGCGACTCCACCGACCCAACAAATATACTTACGACCACCCACACCTACGACAACTGGGGGCGGCTTCGCACTACTACCACTCCGGACGGAACTACGACAACTCAAAAAACAGGCTGGGGCAGTACTGATAAACGGAAATATTATATACTTAAAACCACGTCCGATAATCCATGGGAACTTACGTGGTATGACAAAGCGGGACATGAGACATCGCATCAGACCTTCGGCCCCAAAAATATCAATATACAAAAGTCAAGCTCCTACAATAGCCGGGGACAGATCTCAAGTATTCACCAGACCTACGGCAAACTTGCGTTCCTTGAAACCTTTACCTACGATGATTTCGGGCGCATAAGTACCCACTCGTATAACTCCGGCAAAAAAATATCATATAAGTACGACAACCGCACCACCACCACATCCTGCAACGGACAGACATCTATAAAAATTGTTGATGCGTGGGGAAATCCTGTGAAGTCCATTGATAGCGAGCAGGGGGAAGTCATCTACAAATATAACTCCAACGGGCAGCCTTCGTCCATCACATCAAACGGATCCAAAATTACTTTCACCTACAATTCCTCGGGGTACCGGACATCCATGTCCGATCCCGATGCAGGCACGACCTTATACGAATATGCAGCCGATGGCACACTTCTAAAGCAGACTAATGCAAACGGCGACATAACATCCAACTCTTACGACGATCTTGGGCGACCGGTGAAAGTCAAGATTGGCAATACCGTCGTAGAGAATCAATACGGCACAAGCGGCAACGACAAGCTCCGCCTCAAAAAGAAAATCAGCGGCTCTGATTTCATTGAATATTCATACGATGATCTCGGACGCATTATTTCAGAGGAGCATTACATTGCCGACAAAGGCTCTTTTGTTTTCACATCGGTTTTCGACAGCAAGAACAGACTGGCAAAAACGACCTATCCGGGCGGATTAGAAGTCGAGTATGAGTATGATGATTATGGTTTCAGAATTGGCACGATTGCCGATAGCAAATCCGTATATAAACTAAAAGAATATGATGGCCGATATTTTGAGTCCGCAGTCTTAGACAGTCTTGTATACATTAGGGAATGGGATAAGTATGGTTATGAATCGTATCGCGAACTTATCAGTAACAAAAACAGACTCTCTGATGTACCGGAATTTCCAGGCATCTTAAGCGCGGATCAATATCTCACAAATAAGACTCTCGATAAGATATATACGTCATTCGATCCTTTGACTTCCAACCTACAGACACGAAAAAGGCGGGGATACTCAGAAGAAATATATGAGTACGATAATCTGGACCGCCTTATCTCCGTTTCGACTGATGACGAGGAACTGATGAGTGTATCTTACGCGGCGAACGGAAATATACTATACAAAACCGGACCAGGAAACTATACTTATAATCCCGGCGCAAAACCTCATGCGGTCATTGCCGTCGATAATCCTGACGGTGCTGTCAGCACAAATACTCTTCTGACCACATTCAATGAGTTTGGCAAGATATCTTCTATAGTAGACGAACAGTCCGGGGAGAAGCTGTATTATTCCTACGGACCGGATCTTGAATGCACATATACGACTCATAAGTGGAATCGCATCACCAAATCGACACATATCTACCTCGGAAACTATGAACGCATAAATGAATTCTTAAATGACACCAGGGAATACTATTATCTTGACGATAATATAATTATAATCAAAGAGAACAACAAGTTCACTCCCTATGTGGCCTTCACAGACCATCTGGGAAGTATCCTTTCGGTTTTCAATGGCGACAGCAAGAATGTGTTTGATGCCACCTACGATGCCTGGGGCATGCAAACTATAAAAACAAACGAAATAAAACTCACCCGAGGTTATACAGGCCACGAGATGCTTCCGGATTTTGGCCTGATAAATATGAAGGGGCGAGTTTACGACCCGGCATTAGGACGTTTCTTAAGCCCTGATAACTTCGTTCAGCTGCCCGATTTCACACAGAGCTTCAACCGCTATTCCTACTGTCTGAACAACCCGATGAAATACACCGACCCGAGCGGTGAGCTGTTCGGTATCGACGATGCCATTTTCGCCTTTGCCGCCTTTAATATGGCGGGCAGCATGATGCGGGCGGCCGTCAATGGTGAGAACATCTGGAAAGCCGGCGGCCTTAGCCTGCTGTCGTCTGCAGCGGCCTTCGGTATTGGGCAGGCACTCGGTGGGATCGGGAATATCGGCAAAGAGCTCGTCCGCGCCGGAGCACATGGAATTTCGGGAGGCCTTCTCAGCATGCTTGGAGGGGGCAATTTTGGGAGCGGTATCCTTGCCGGGGCGCTCTCATCCGGTTTGGGTTCGTTTATGAACGGTCTGCATCTCTCCCCGAGCTTGTGTCTCGTTTCATCGGCAGCCATCGGCGGCACAGCTTCATGGCTGATAGGCTCTGACTTCGTCTCAGGAGCGTTACAGGGATTGATGATCGGGTTTTTCAACCATACATACCACGTTCTGCCAAAAGAAGTGACATATTATCAATATAGCGACGGAAGTATAAGGGCAGATTTACCGGAATTAGTCATATCAGAAGAAAAGCCGATTGGAGCTGCATATGCGACCGCACAATTCACACATAGTGTAATAAGCAATGCAGGCTCAAGCCTAAAAAAACACTCCGGAAACTCAACAGTAGGACGGAAGAAAATTTACTTCAAAAACAAAAACCAAAGACCCTTCTATGGAAATCAATATGTAAAAACGAAGTTCCTTAGAGACATCGGTAGATCAATTGGCAAATATACTATTTGGGGTAGCGCAGTGTTTTGGGGGACTGATTTATACTACAGCTATCAGGCAGACAAGGCCGTCGAAGCTCTTTATGGCTATACCGATTATTATTTTATGAAACGTACAGCAGCCGGAATCGTCGGAAGTTGTGTGCTCGGTTCCCTTTGTTTTAATGCGGGAGCAGGACTATGTGGCATAGTAAGTGTTCCCTGCGGCATAATCGGCGGAACTATCATGGGCGTTTTAGGAGGAATGGAAGGCCAAGAACTTGGGGAACAAATATTTGATGAATATTACTACAACACGAATTATTAAAATGCGGAAAAGGAAGTTGGAATATTTTATGAATGCGATAATATATAGTCTTGACCGGATGGCGGATGCAACGGCGGGAGAACTAATATATAAATCGGTTGCCGTGTTGATAAAGTTCATAAGATTGTTCTTGCCTAAAAATCTTAAGGAACGTTTTGATGCTCATTTAAAGCGAAATGAAAAGGGGAGGGCTATGGTACGCCGTCAAAACAGTTACCTGAACGCAAAACGTCTTATACCACTTCTTTGTGCATTCTTCGGTTGCGCCATCTATATTTTCTTAGATAAAATGTTTGAACGTTTAAAAATACACGTTGATTCATCTATAATAGATATATCGGCAATAATACTTATCTTCTTTATTTTTAAGCCTTTCTTTAATACAATAGACGATGATATTTATGCGGGATATGCAAAATTTTTCGACAAAAAAGATAAGGAGTGGCATATAAGGTGGCGACTTATTACAATAGCTCTTTGTGTCAGTATCTTCTTAGGTTTCTTCCTCATCTTGGAACTCTGATTCTTATAGGATTAATCGAGAGAGTTTCAACCTGATTGAATCATGAAACAAACTACTAAAATGCGGAAAAGTAAGTTGGAATATTTTATAAATGCGGTGACGTATAGCATCGAACGAATGTTGGATGCAACGGTGGATGAACTTATATATAAATCTGTTGCTCTAAGGATAAAGTTTATCAGAGTGTTCTTGCCTAAAAATCTTAAGGAACGTTTTGATGCACATTTAAAGCGAAATGAAAACGTGATGGCTATGGTACGTCGTCAAAACGGTTACTGGGGGGCAAAAAAAATTCTCGAGCTTCTTTTTATATTTCTGGAGTGTGCTATCCTTATTTCTTCTACTATACTGTTTGACCGTTTTAAAATCTCACACCCTGAAATCGGAATACCCATTGAAGTTCCTATAATATCTATGGTTTTAATCTTTTTCATCCTAAGTTTCCCCGTCTCTAATGCAATCGACAAGGATATTTACGAGGCATATGCCCGAATCTTCGACAAAAAAGATAAGGAGTGGCACACAAAATGGAGACTTATTACAATAGTTATTTGTGTCTGTATCGTCGGAGGGCTTTTTATAGCATTCAAAATCTGAGATTTTTTCGGGGTAAAAGAGAGGGGTTCAGCCTGATTAAATTATGAAATAAACTACTGAAATTATGTTTTCCTACTTTTTTAATGCCGTTTTCTACTGCATGCACATACAGCATTATCGGCTACATCTAAAATCGGTTGAATATTCGGCTCGATTTAAAGCCTTCCTATGGGAAACTTTCACATCAAAGAAGCCTGATTTTGAATATCATGAATCCCAAAAGCGTTATCTGGAAGTTAAGTTACGCGCTATGAAGATGGGGCGAGCAGATGATTCGGTAGAAAGCGATTTCAGGACCGTTATAGGCTTGGGGTCCTTCTTTCTATTCTTTCTTTCTATGCTTTTTGCCGTTAGTCTCGGCAGAAACGCATTACCCCTACCGATAGTGGGCTACCTCTTGGCGGCGCCGATGTTTATATCATATTACATGATTTGTGCTTTGGTGTTTCAAAAACAAAGGTATAAAGTATATTTCCGCGAGTTTAGAAAGAAGGACGAATTATGGATTCGAAAATGGTTGAAGATCACTACATTCTTTGAAATAATTTGCTTTATTGGACCGGTGATACTTGCCATAGTTCTTTTCTAATATTTAAAAATTACCAGAGCTCAATATCGTCCAATTTATTTAATCTCTATCCATAATAGAGCTCCCCGTATGCGGAAAAGGAAGTTTGAATATTTTATGAATGCGATGACGTATAGCATCGAACGAATGTTGGATGCAACGGTGAGTGAACCAATCCATAAATTATTTCTTCTAAAGGCGAAGTTCATCCGATTATTCGTGCCTAAGAATCTTAAGGGACGTTTTGATGCTCGAATAAGGCAAGCTGTTACCCTGAACAACCAATGGCGTCGCTCAAAATCCAACGTGGGGGCAATCTATTTATTTAAGATTTTATTTGTTGTATTATTTATTTTCTACATGATCATAGTTCACAAAATAATTGAGGCCCTCCCGGAATATAATATTCCAGAAAAAGCACTTACTTTTATTCCTCCTATCATATTTATTTTTATTGTCTTAAGAGCAATAGATGATGATATATACGCCGTGTATGCCCGAATCTTCGATAAAAAGGATAAGGAATGGCATCTAAAATGGAGATTGATCACTATCGTTATTTGTGCCTGTATCTTCGGGTCGCTTTTTATCATGTTTAAAATCTGAGATTTTTCCGGGGGTAAAAGAGAGGGGTTCACCCTGATTAAATTATGAAATAAACTACTGAGATGCGGAAAAGGAAGTTTGAATACGCAATGAATGCTATTTATTATAGTTTCTTTACGCTCAATGATTATACTTTGAGGATTATATCCAAGGGCATAAAGAAGTATTTTTTCCCTTTGATTAAATATAATCTTTCTGAAAAACTGTGGGATAGATATCAGTCATATCTCAGCAGAACTGAATCAGAGGGGCGGGAAATGTTGCAAACGACATACAGCATCACCACCAATTGGCTTTTTATTGTTTATTCATTTATGTATGCAACCTCGTTTTGCGCAATCGTTGCAAGCGGACTCGAATCCATCCTTCCGAAAGCAGAATATTCGCGGAGTATCATTCTTGCGTGTACTCTCATTTCGTTTGCTCTTGTTCTTATACCAATAATTAGACCTGCGTTCAAAGAAGCTACATTCCAACAATATGCCCTAATATTCTTAAACAAAGATGAGGCATGGCAAAAAAAATGGGCTTTAATAGCAGCAATATACATAGCGGGGAGCTTCGCCATGGTCATATTGGCTCTTCTCATTCAACATTATATCGCCAAATAATATGCGGAAAACGAAGTTTGAATATTTTATAAATGCGGTGATGTATAGCATCGAGAGAATGCTGGATGCAACGGTGGTAGAACTTATATATAAATCGGTTGCTCTAAGGTTGAAGTTTATCAGAATGTTCTTGCCTAAGAATCTTAAGAGGCGGTTTGATGCACGTTTAAAGCGAAATGAAAACTGGATGACTATGGTACGTCGTCAAGACGGTTACTGGGGGACAAAAAAAATTTTCGAGCTTCTTTTTATATTTCTGGGGGGGTGCTATCCTTATTTCTTCTACTATACTGTTTGACCGTTTTAAAATCTCACACCCTGAAATCGGAATACCCATTGAAGTTCCTATAATATCTATGGTTTTAATCTTTTTCATCCTAAGTTTCCCCGTCTCTAATGCAATCGACAAGGATATTTACGAGGCATATGCCCGAATCTTCGACAAAAAAGATAAGGAATGGCACACAAAATGGAGGCTTATTACAATTGTTATTTGTGTCTGTATCGTCGGAGGGCTTTTTATAGCGTTCAAAATATGAGATTTTTCCGGGGGGTAAATGAGAGTCTCGTACAACATAAAAATGCCCGCAGAGATTGGGGATGCGCTGCGGACATGCCGAAGGCATGTCCCTACAATTCAATGGCTTGTGAGATTTTATAACCTGATTATACTGGGTCGGATGTAGGGACATGTCTCCGGCATGTCTACAACGAAAAAATGCCTGCGGAGATTGGGGTTGCGTTGCGGACATGCCAAAGGCATGTCCCTACAATTCAATGGCTTGAGTGGCTTTATGACATGGTTATTGGTGGTCGAAGGCATGTCCCTACACCAGAAAAAGAATAATTAGTTTTGAATTTACGTGATTTGTCGGGATTATTTATTATTTTTGCGAGGTGATGATCAAGAAAAGTGTATGGGAAATGGGGCGTCCGGACGTGGATGCTTACCGCCGGGCGCGAAAGATGCCGGTGGTGCTCGTTCTGGACAATGTGCGCTCGCTCCACAATATCGGGTCGATGTTCCGGACGTCGGATGCATTTGCCGTGGAGGCGGTGTGGCTGTGCGGGATTTCGTCGCCGCCGCCATCGCCGGAAATCCACAAGACGGCACTTGGGGCGGAGGAATCGGTGGCATGGCGCTATTTCGGCACTACGGCTGAAGCAATCGGGGCGCTGCGGGCCGAAGGCCGCACGATATGCGCGCTGGAGCTGACGCACAATTCGGTGAGCCTCGAGGAGTACAGCCCGCAAGCGGACGGCCGCTATGCGATCGTGGTGGGGAATGAGGTGGACGGCATAGCCGAGGACGTGGTTGCCGCGTGCGATGTGTGTCTCGAGATTCCTCAGCGTGGCACGAAACATTCACTGAACGTGGCCGTGAGCGCATCGGTTGCGCTATGGCATTTTTTTGAAAAACTCGAATTAGACAGCAAGAAATGAAATATCCACAAGCACTGAAACCCGGCGACACGATTGCCATTTGCTCGCCGGCCGGTCCGGTCGATGCCGAATATGTCCACAAGGCAGCCGATGTGCTGCGCGCTGAGGGCTGGAAGGTGAAGATAATGCCTCACACGCTGGGGCGCAACGGGCAGTACAGCGGCACGGACGATGAGCGTTTCACGGATCTGCGCGACGCGCTGATGGACCCGGAGGTGCGTGCGGTGATATGCTCGCGGGGCGGATACGGGGTGGTGCATCTGATGGACAGGCTGGAGAGTCTTCTGCTGGCGGATGACCCGAAGTGGGTTGTGGGCTATTCGGATATTTCGGCGCTTCACGCCATGCTGAACCACAAGGGCGTGGCGAGCATCCACGGGTCGATGGCCTCGCACATTCAGCTCGGACCGGAGAACGAGGACAATGCGAGCCTTTTCGCCATACTACGGGGCGAACGCCCGGCCTACAGCTTCCCGGGGCATGCCTACGACCGGCCGGGAATCGCGACGGGAACTCTGCTTGGCGGCAATCTCGCGGTGCTGGCGGAGCTTATAAACACGCCTTACGACCTCCTGCGCCCTGACAGCATCCTCTTTATCGAGGATATTGCGGAGCCAATCTACAAGGTTGAACGCATAATGTATCAGCTGCGGCTGAGCGGACTGCTGAAGAATATACGGGGGCTGATCGTGGGGCAGTTCACGGACTACAAGCCCAACGAGAACTACGCGGACATGGAGACGATGATCCGCGACATGGTGGCGCCCTACAGCTATCCCGTGGCTTTCGGCGCACCGATAGGCCATGTGTTCCACAACATCCCGGTGATCGAGGGTGCGACGGTGACGCTGAAGGTGAGCCCCTCTGGCACGGACAGCATCATTTTCTGGCGCGGCTAATAGCGGAGGTATAGGGGAAAGGCGGGGCTCAGTCGAAGAGGCTTGGCTCGGGAAGGAGCCTGAAACTGCAGCGGTGATGCTGACAGGGGCCGTGGAGACGGATGGCCTCGCGATGGGCGGCCGTGGGATAGCCTTTGTTCACCTCCCAGCCGTATTGGGGGAATTCCCGGGCAAGACGCTCCATGTAGAGGTCGCGTTCGGTCTTGGCGAGCACGGAGGCGGCCGCAATGTTGGCGAAACGTCCGTCGCCCTTGACAAACGTGCGACACTCCACGCGGCCCCACTGCCGGAAACGGTTGCCGTCGACAATGACGGCTCCAGGAGCGACGGACAGGGCCGAAAGGGCGCGATGCATGGCCTCGATGGAGGCATTGAGAATGTTCATGCTGTCGATTTCGGCGGGAGAGCACGATGCTACGGCCCATGCGATGGCCTGCTCCATTATGATGGGCCGGAGAGCCATACGGCGTGCCTCGGAGAGCTGCTTGGAATCGTTGAGCCAGGGGTGGGAGAAGTCGTCGGGGAGGATGACGGCGGCGGCAAATACGGGTCCTGCGAGACAGCCCCTGCCGGCTTCGTCGGTGCCCGCTTCGAGGCGCCCGGGCATATAGCAGGCGGGGAGTGGTTCAGCCAATGATTTCATAGTTGAAAATAACTTCGACGAGATAGAGCGCACGGATGTCGCTGCGGGATATTTCCATATCGTCGTACTCGGGGTTGGCGCTATGGAGCACCACCATTTCTTTGTTTTCGTGGCGGCGCACGAACTTCACGAGGCGGTAGTCATCGAGGACCACGACGTAGATCTGCCCCCAGGAGATCGGGGAATTCAGCCGGATGGGGCGTATGGCCACGTAGCCGCCGTTCTTGATGCGAGGGGCCATGGAATCGCCGGAGACGCTGACCACGGGCCAGCTCGGGTCGACGCCCGGCAAGTTGAGGCGTCCGATGATGCGGTCGTCGGTGAACATGCGGCTGAGCTCGCGGCAGCCGGCGGTGACGTCTATATCATAGACGGGAGCGCCTGCCTCGCGGGAGGCGGGAAGGAGAGAGCCGGCCTGAGCGTGCTCGATGGTCCGCGCATGTTCGGGGCGCGGGAAGGGCACATCGCGGCCTTCGGTGAGCCAAAGCTTGGAGACGCCGAGGTTTATGACGAGCTTGTTGACGAATGCTTCCGACGGACGCAGGCGCCGGGAGAGAATCTTGGAGAGCACGGTCTGGTCAATGTCGGCCTTGCGGCTGAACTGCTGCTGGGTGCACCGCGAGAGGCGGATGAGATAGCGGAGCCGGTCGATGATGTCGGCTTCGGGAGCGGGAAGGGCAATTTCGCCCTGGATGTCTTGCATAGCGAGGAGTTTTTCGGTCAATACTTTTTGCAAAAATACGAAATTTATTGCAACATCACAAATCTCCATCAAGAATATTAAAAGATTTGCGTAGAACGGAGAAATAAATTATCTTTGCGACATAATATCGTGCACCCATAAACTATGGAATATTCACTACTCGACTTCCTGTGTCTCTTAGGCTCCGTGGGGCTGTTCTTGTATGGCATGAAGGTGATGAGCGAGGGCCTGCAGAAGGCAGCCGGCGACCGTCTCCGCAACATCTTATCGGCGATGACCCGCAACCGCTTCACGGGACTGCTGACAGGCTGCGCCATTACGGCACTGATCCAGAGCTCGTCGGCTTCGACGGTGATGGTCGTGAGCTTCGTGAACGCGGGCCTGATGACCCTTGCGCAGTCGATGGCCGTGATATTCGGAGCGAACGTGGGCACGACGTTTACGGCGTGGATCATCGCCATCTTCGGTTTCAAGATGGACATCTCGCTGTTCACGCTTCCGCTCATCGGCGTGGCCGTGGTGCTTCTGTTCACCAACAAGAGCAAGCTCAAGAGCATAGGCGAATTCCTGATAGGTTTCAGTTTCCTTTTCATGGGCCTGGACATGATCAGCACCTATGTGCCTGACCTGCAAAACAATCCCGAGATGTTTGAGACGCTGCGCAACTATGCCTCGATGGGCATCCGTTCGATATTGCTGTTCGCGCTCGTGGGTCTTGTGCTGACGATGGTGATCCAGTCGTCGGCGGCAACCTTCGCCATCACGCTGATCATGTGCACGAAGGGCTGGATTAACTTCGATCTGGCCTGCGCGCTGGTGCTGGGCTCGAATATAGGCACGACCGTCACGCCGATTCTGGCATCGATGAGCGGCAACACGGCGGCGAAGCGCACGGCCATGGGGCACCTGCTGTTCAATCTGCTCGGCACGGTGTGGTGTCTGTGTGTGTTCGTGCCGTTCGCCGAGTTCAACGACTGGCTTACGGAAGCCATCGGCCAGGGCAACCCGGAGGAGCTCTACACCTATGTGAACGGACTTGAGCATACGGATCCGGACCTCTACAACCACTTGTTCGACAACTCGCTGCCGGTGACACACCCGGTGGTGGCGCGGATCGGAGCGATGCAGATGAGCGTGAGCTTCGGCCTGTCGCTGTTCCATACGACCTTCAATCTGGTGAACGTGCTGATAATGATCTGGTTCACGAAGCTATACGTAAAGATCGTGGAGCGTCTCGTACCGGCCAAGAAGGGCGACGACGAGGAATTCACGCTGAAATTCATCTCGGGCGGTCTGCTGAACGCATCCGAACTGAATATCGCGCAGGCAGAGAAGGAAATGGCCGTCTATGCCGAGCGCGTGGGGCGCATGCTCTCGATGGCCCACGACCTGATCCACACCAAGGAAAATTCGGAGGAATACAACCGGCTCTACTCGCGTCTGGAGAAGTATGAGGACATTTCCGACCGCATGGAACTCGAGATAGCGCACTACCTGAACCGCTGCGCCGAAGGACGCCTCTCGAACGAGGGCAAGCTGCGCATAGCCGCCATGCTGAACATCGTGGGCGAGATCGAGTCGATCGCCGACTCGTGTCTGGGCGTGGGCAAGATCCTGAACCGCAAGATTCAGGCCGGGGCCCAGTTCAACGATGAGATCTACAGCAATATCGACGCACTCTACGTGTATGTGCACGAGGCCATGCAGCTCATGATCGAGCACCTCAACAACGTGGAGCACCTGACGGGCCACGAACTGATTTCGAGCTACAACAAGGAGCGCGAGATCAACAACTTCCGCAATACGCTGCGCACGGCCAACGTGGAAAACATCAACGAGCACCACTATGCCTATCAGGCCGGTATCTACTACATGGACATCGTGGGCGACCTGGAGAAGACGGGCGATTTCATCATCAACGTCGTCGACACGCTGCGCGATGCCTTCCGCAAGCATCAGGACAAGTGATAGCCTCAGGGCCCCGGGCAGCCTGCAAAAGTGCCCGTCCGAGCCGTCCGGAGGGGCGGCACGGGTGAAATTTTGACAACAATTCTATGACAATTCAGTAACAGCCCCTGCAGGGAGTGGGAAATTTGCTATTTTTGTAGAAAATAACCCAAGAAATCAACCATGCAGCCATTGAGTTCCGGACATATTCTCGTCATAGACGCGGATGCGAACATCCGTGAGCTACTTGAAGTGAATCTCGACAGCGAAGGCTACAAGGTAGTTACGTGCGCCACGCCCGAGGAAGCCGGAGAAATCGATCCGGTGGACATCCGTCTGGTGATCATCGACTCGATGGAGCGCTCCTTCTCGGGAATAGATTTCATCACGGAACTCAAGGACAATCCGGGCACGGCGGGCGTGGGAGTATTCCTGTGCACGGCCTCGGGCTCGCAGAGCCTGGTGATCGAAGCCCTCGACGCGGGAGCGGATGATTTCATAGCCAAGCCCTTCTCGCTCCGTGAGCTTCTGGCGCGCGTGAAGTCGTATATGCGTCGCCATCACCATCTGGCCGTGTCGCGCAATATTCCGGGCACCACCGTCAGCGTGCATGACCTGTCGATAGACCTTCGGACGCACACCATCACGAAGGACGGCATGCCGCTGGGCCTGTCGAAGACGGAGAGCCAGATACTGGAGCTTCTGGCGCGGAATGTGAACACCTATGTGTCGCGCGCGGAAATCCACAGCGCCGTATGGAACAACGACGCGGGCATCAACGACCGAATTGTCGACACCAACATATCGCGCCTGCGCAAGAAAATGGGCGATGCGGGCGCCTGCCTCATCAACCGCACAGGCATAGGCTACATGCTTTCCAACAAATAAGATTCACACCCATTCCACCCCTTAACCCCCTACCCCACGCGGAGCTCAATTCGCTCCGCCACAAGCACATTGGAAACAGTCGACCCCCTTCCGGCCATATCGGCCCTACTATCCTTTCTGCCGGCCTATGCCGCGAGCTTCAGCGGCGGCCAGCTCTCGGCCCTTATTGTGGCCCTGCTGTGCCTGATTATCTCGGGCTTCGTGAGCGGCAGTGAAATAGCCTTTTTCTCGCTGGGCTCGCAGGATCTTGAAGATCTCGAAGACAGCAATCCCGAGCGCGCCCGCGCCATAGAAGGCATACTTGAAAAACCACAGAAGCTTCTGGCTACGATACTGATAGCCAACAATCTGGTGAACGTGACGATCGTCGTGCTTTGCAACTTCGCGCTGGGCCCCGTGTTCGAAGGCATGAGCGAGGTGCTGAGCTTTATCCTCCAGAGTGTGATCCTCACGTTCCTGATTCTGCTTTTCGGAGAGATACTCCCGAAACTCTACTCCAACAGCAATCCTCTGCGCTGGGCCGTCCAGGCCTATCCGGGCATAGCTTTCCTGATGAAGCTCTTCTCGCCTTTCTCGCGGCTCCTGGTGAGCTCCACAAGCATCGTGAACCGCGTGGTGACGCGCAAGCCTCAGAACATCACGGCCGACGAGCTCTCGCAGGCCCTGGAGATCACGCAAGGAGCCTCGGAGGACGACAAGGAGATGCTCGAGGGTATCCTGCGCTTCGGCGACACGACGGCAGGCGAAATAATGACACCCCGCACGTCCATAACGGGCCTGGAGGTGCGCGCGAGCTTCGCCGAGGTGATGAAAACGGTGGTAGACAGCGGATTCTCGCGTCTGCCGGCCTACGAGCACACGCAGGACGACATCGTGGGCGTGCTTTATGCGCGCGATCTGCTGCCGTATGTCGACAAGCCCGCCGACGAGAACTTCGACTGGCGCACGCTGCTGCGCAAGCCATACTTCGTGCCGGAGAGCCGGCAGATAGACGACCTGCTGGAGGATTTCCGCAAGATGAAGATCCACATGGCGATCGTGGTGGACGAGTTCGGCGGCACACAGGGCATCGTTACGCTCGAGGACGTGCTCGAGGAAATCGTGGGCGACATCGACGATGAATACGACGAGCCGGAACAGACATACCGCAAACTGCCTAACGACACTTACGTCTTCGAGGGGCGCACGCTGCTGACGGACTTCTTTCGCGTGACGGACCTGAACCCGGACGAGTACGAGGCCGTAACGGAGGATGCGGAGACCCTGGCAGGCATGTTGCTCGCCATCAAGGGCGACTTCCCGGCCAACAAGGAGCCGCTGGTCTACGGGCGCTGCCGCTTTCTGGTGCTCGACGTGACGGACCACCGCATCAACGAGGTGCGCGTGAAGGTAATGCCGGATATTCAGGAGTCCTGAGGCCATGCATATTCGCAATCTTATCATTACAGGCACTTTGGCCCTCCTTCTTGCTGCGGGATGCACGGGGGATGGCCGCGACAGCAGCGAGGGCGCGGTGCCTCGCCGCAGAGCCTATCCGCGCCTTGCCGTAACCGCGGACAGCACGGGCCACACGGCACTGCTCGACGGGCTGCGGCTGCGAATAAACGGAGCAGCCACGCTGCGCGTAGATTCCCTCCGCCCGGGATGGGCGAACGTGGAATATCCCGCAGCTCTGGGTGCTACGGTATATCTTAGCCTCACGCGTCCTGAATCGACGGCGGAGGCCGTGGCCAACCGACGCCAGCGCATAGCGCTTAATCTCGGGGACGCGCCCGCCCGGGCGGAAGAGTTCATAAACGGGCCCTGGGCCTGCACGCTTGTCTACAGCGACCGCGCGGGGCTGACTACACCGGTTCAGATCCTGGCCACGCACGCCGACGGACGCCTGCTCAGCGGCGCGGCTGTGCTCCACGAGCCGGGCACGGACGCCGACTCGATCCGTCCGCTTGTGGAACTGCTGCGCGATGATGCGCGGCGTCTGTTGCTGAATCTCGAATGAGTGCCGCGCCACTTATAGACCGCTCTCTCGCCGCCGATGTTCGCCTTTTGGTGGATTTTATCGTCCCCGGTCCCGAGACGCGTCAGGAGCGCTCGCAGAGCGCCGTGATGGCGCTTCTGCGCCACGCCTTGGGCCCGGACGTCGAGCTGGCTCATCGCGAGGACGGCGCGCCGCTGCTTCCCGGGCATCCGGGCTTATTCGTATCCATCAGTCATTCGAGGAATTATGCGGCCGTAGTGCTTGCGCCCTACCCTGTGGGAACAGATGTGGAGGAGCCCCGCGAGCAATTGCTGCGCGTGGCGCCACGGGTGCTCTCGGATCGGGAGCTGGCCTCATGCCGGAAGCTGCCCGAGGTGCTTCGGGCGTGGACGCTCAAGGAGGCGCTCTACAAGCTCCATCCCGGCCCCGAAGCTTGCGATTTCCGCGGAAATATCAGCATCGATCCTCCGGCTGTCACGGGACGGCCGGCGCGTATTGTCCTTGAGGTGGACCTCGCGGCCCCTCCGGCCCACATAAGTGTGGTGGCGGATGCACACCTTCCGGAATAAAAAACCGGAGGCTCGCCCCAACACGGGGTGACACCTCCGGCCCCTGACTAAGGATCTAAAAAAGCTGTCTTACATCATACCATTCAATCACACCGCAATTTGTGCATTATCCGCTCTGTAGGGACATGCCTCCGGCTTGTCTGCCACGGCCCCGTGCGTCAATCGCTCCGGCCGATGGTTTTCCGCCGTAGAGATGCCAAAGACATGTCCCTACAATGCGCTGATAATCACAATCTAAAATCCATTTCTATCAAAATTTACTGATTCGTGCCATAAACATCGGGAGGCCGGTGCTACGCTCACAAATAAAGAACAGGAAGGGATGGTCGAGAGTTATTACATCCGGATCATTATACTCTCCGCTATGACCGATCACATAGCTTCCGAAGCCCGACTCCGTCTTTTTTTCATCAACAGATATTCGGCAAGTCTGAACGGAAGTAAAGTTCCATTTTGCATTGAAAAACTCGGGATCGGATGTCTTAAAGTCTTCTGTATTCAGCATTCCCGTGAAAACAGAGTAGGACTCGTCAAAGAAATCCATCACGCCAAGATGCTTGAGTATTTCTCCTGTTAATGAGGTGTACTTGAAATCAAACTTAGGCATACGCAGATAATGATAATCTGACATTTCCAGTGTGGTTGCTAATAACTTAATCCACTCCGGGCTACCCATAATGGCATCAAAGCATTCATCTATGTTGTTGCGTGGCCATACCACCAACATTGAAAATGCCTCATTTCCATAAGGGAGCTTCAATGCAACATACTCGGGCTCACTAAGTCTCTTGAACTGACGCCATTCTGTTTCCATCATATCCACAGTGGATGTTGAACCATCCTCATTGTAGAAGGTATCTTTTGCTGTCTTGCTCTCATCAAAGGGCCATACCCAGCCTCCCTTGAAATGAAGCAGATTGGCAAGAAGAAACTTATTTCCCGCATCCGGAAGCGATATATAGGGGTAGATGAACCCCTCGGACTCCCGGGAGGCCCAATCGTTGATGAGCGCTCCGTCATAGTCGGGCGAGAAACTGCCGATGAAACTCGTCGGAGCGTCAAAGGCACATTCCATCGTCTGAATAAAGCTTTCCTTAACATAGGGCTCAATGAGCGATGATATCCACGCCGAGTTGGCCACATTAAAGGTCGACGTAGGATCGAGCGATATGAGCTCACTCCCTATGTACTTGAAGAAGTCATTGACCGCTTCCATGGAATATCCCTCATAGCCCAGTGCATCCAGAATCTGCCTCTGATAGCGGCCCTCCACGGTATTGGCCATCATAACCATGCTCCATATCATGCCTATAGGCGAGGATATGATATTTTCCTCTTGCGAACCGTATACGGATGGCTCTCCGACACCTTCTTTAGCAAGAGTATTCTGGATGTCGAACAGCTTATAGGATGTAGCGATTGTTGCGTCCACAAGAGCCTTCTGCTGTGCCGAGAGCTCAATATTACGGCTTTGTCCGATCACAGGCGCAGGATCCTCTCCGTTATCATCACCGTTTTCGTCATCTACAGACGGCTCCTCGGGAACAACAACCTCCTCGGGATCAATCTCCGGCTCCTCCTCCGAACAGGACGGCATTACAGCCACAAAAGCAACCGCCACAAAGACATACATCCAATGCCTCATGTAATAAAAAAAGATTTGTCTTCATAGTTCTTTATTTTATTGATCAATAATTAGCAACATCAATTTTTTTCAATAATGATAATTTTATTCTCGTCCAATCAATCGCACCGCATTTTGTGCATTATCCGCTCTGTAGGGACATGCCAAAGGCATGTCCCTACAGAGCGGGCGAAAATGCTGTCTTACAGATTCGTGATCTTGCCGGCGAAGAGGATGTCGCCGGTCTTGGTGAGTTCGATCGAAAAGATGAAGGGGCGGTCGAGATGGAAGTCCGCACTTCCGGCTACACCGGGAGACGTAACCAGACCTGCCCATGTTACTGCAGCAGCTTCGGCTCCTTCCTCGTTGAACTTGATGGATGTCTTCTGTCTGACTGTTACATCTACCTCTATAGCAGGCGTGAAAAGTGTTGTACCTTCTTTACCCAACGACGGTACCCCCATCTCGCTGATAATCTCCGTAAGCTCCAACGCTTTAGGCGTCGAAACATCCATTCGGGGCAGTTCTAGATCTACACTGTACATCGCGAACGGGAGAGTCCCCAGTTCTTCAAGCACACCCGACTCCAAAAGGCGGTTCACGTCCACGCCCTCGTTCGGAAGAATGAAATACGCACAATACTGCCCCTGACGGCCAAAGGTGCACTTTAGCGCGGTGTAATCTTTCTGTTCCGGGAGGTAGTCGCTGCTGTAGTACAACATCTCATCCTTGCGGTGCATCATATCCACCTGCGCATCTACCTTTAGGCCATGGAAGGTTTTCGATGTCGTTTCCGATGTCTTGAACGGATCCGTCCACGCGCCGTGGAAATAAAGCACATTGGCAAGCACTGCTTCACCGGGATTCTCATCAAGAATCGAAGGTATCAGACCTTCAGTGGTCTTCTTCACCCACTCGTTTATATCATTACGAGCTTTGGAAGGATCGCCATAGGCGAAAATCTCTCCGGAATATGTATCGGAAAAAACAGACGAGAATCCCGTGCTGAGCTGGAGGCTCTGCGAATACCACAGAGCGTTGTGCTGACGGTACTTAACATCCTTATCAAGACCGGGAAGGACCTCCGAGATCTTCTTATTGTGCGAGCGAAGCACCTCGCGGTCCGAAAAGCCCAGCAGGGCGGTGATTTCGTCGCGCGTAGCGCCCTCGTAGCACTCGGCGAGCATCGACAGCAGCATCGAGCAGCTCATCGGCGAGCACACCATATTTTCGTCAGCGCCCGTGAGGCTGTTGGTCTTCACCACAAAATCATGCTGGAAATCCACGAGTGCCTCGCCCGCGCGGCTCTCGGCAGCAGTGAGCTCAATACCGGTCTGCTTGAACTCGCCGCCCCCATCGCCCTCGCCGTCGGAGCAAGCCGTGGTCCCCGCCACAAGCATCACCCCCATCGAAAGTAAAGCAATCAGTTTATTCATAATTCAATGATATTATAGGTTAATAATTGAAAATGTTTTGTTTTTCAAAGATAGCGATATTTTATTTTGCCACAACAAAATATCGAACATTTCTATGATAATCAGCTCTTGATAATGGAGTATTTGAATTGAATACACCCCCGGCAAAATATCCATTGCATGATCCATTCCACCCCCAGTTGAAGTGATAATAGCAATCCTTGTTTGTATAGGTTTCGATCATATTGCCGTCATAACCCAATCCATAAGAAATCGTCTGGATATTATGTCCCCCATCGGCAACCCATGCATGTCCGGCATCACCAGCTGTGAATCCCTCTAAAATAGCTATTCCATGACAACTTGCCATATCAGTCAGCATATTCTGTCTTTTGTCATCAAAATCTGTAAGGACTTTCTTAACAGCACCGGGAACAAGCGATTTAAATGTAGCATACCCTTTTTCCGTGAGAGCACCTGTTGCTGCAGGAATACTATCATTTTTCATAATATAAAAAACTTCATTTAACTCTCCCAGCTGGCGACATAAACGAGCCAATGCTTTATGCGCTTCCATTGAAGCATTACAAAAACCAGCATGGATGTTCAAATAAGCTTGGCCAGCATAGTCTGAAGAAATGACATGATTCTTAATATCTGCCCAGTCAAGTACCTGCGTATCCACATCGCGATTGTAATACGTTAATTTAATTGATGTTGGTTGCTCTAAATAAGACATCGCTTGTGCCATTGCAGTCTGAAGACATCCGGCAACACCATTAGGACAATATAATCCCTCAGGATTATGCTGTCCCCAAGACACAGTCAGCTTCGGCTCCTCCGACATTGTTATTGTCATAGTCTTAGGCGTGGGATCCGGCCATGGAACAGGTGTAATAGACAATTCATTGGTAACATACTCTTTGGCGCAATCCATATAAAAGCTAAAGGCTTCATTGCGGGTATCTTCCAGATCGAGATTTCCCACCGGATCGTATCCGATAACATCAAGGCCCGTCCTGGCTGCGGAAACCAGCACAAAGCCGTTGTTATCTTTATAATTAACCGCATACATCAGCGTATCGGAGGATGCGCGGCTACTATACCTGCCAACAACCTCAACCTTTCCAACGCTCCTATGTGCGGAGCGCGAATCCGGACATACAGCCGCCAGGAAATTGTCAGCGATCTCAACAGCTTCCTGAGGTGTGCGGCACAAGCTTGTGGCCACATCGGCTGGCATCTTAATGCCTTCGTCTTGCTGCGAGCAAGAGGCTATCACCAGCCCAAGCACCATTAAGTAGAATAGTCTTTTCATACTTTTGTGCGGTTTTAATTGGTTAATAAATTATTGAAATCTCTCCGCTATTGGAGGATGGCGCCGTAGACGGTGCCTTCGGAGCATGTTACCTCAATCAAAAGGGGCAATGAGCCGGGCGACACGTTGATGACTGCAGGGAAGGCGGATGGATGCACCGCGCTATACACCACCGTGCCGCTGAACTCCTGAAGCTCCACCTTCACCATGCCCATGTCTTCGGAGAATACAAGGGTGATGGTACCATCGGCCGAAACATAGGCCAGGATTTCAGAGCCGGAGTAAAAGTCGCCGTCTTCGGTGTGCGGCTTGGGCTTAAACGGATCCAATACGATTGGCGGATCATCGGGCTTCTCCTTGGGTTTGGAAGGATCGTCCGCCCATACCATCGGGCAAACCAACAGAAGTGTCAGAAATGCGATAATTGTCTTTAGTTTCATACTGCGGGAAGGTTATATTTGTTGTTCGCAAAGTTAGGGTATATTTTCGCCTTTTGCAAGGATTTAACTGAAAATCAACACCTTACAAATTGATTTTATTTTGTTGATTATCAAATACTTATCTAATCCAAAATCTTACACCACCCAGTAACAATCTATTTATCACCAATTTACACACCAAACTACCTGATGACCGAAATTTGCTGAAAATACATTTTTTTCATACTTTTGTCACATAAAAATCTATTACATCAAATCAAAGTAAATTCAAAAATGGCAAAATCCTTTCGCCGCTATATTTTGATTTTTAGTCTTGCTTTTGCGCTCGCTTCCTGCGGGCGCGGCGGCTACGACCGGCAGCTACTGGAGATCGAACGAATGATTCCACAGCAAGCGGACATGGAACCTGCTATGGCAGACTCGGCCCATAAGATGATATACGAATACGCGCCCGCGCGAGAATTATCGCAAGCCGACAGCGCTCTGCTGACTCTGCTCAGAGCTGAGGCGGATTACAAGATGTACATTTCGAACACGGACACTGTGGGTCTGAAAAAAAGCGCCGACTTCTTCCGCCGGACGGGCGACAGAAGACGCCTTATGAGAACCGACTATCAAATCGTCGAGATCTGCGCACCGGAAGATAAAATCGAATACGGATTTTTGCCCGCTCTGGAAGGCCTGGATATTGCAGAATCGTTAAACGACACGGAATATCTTGCGCGATTCCACTCCGCCCTCTCCGATTCATATCTTCGCAGATGGAGCAAAAAAGAGTCGCTAAGACACATAAAACTTGCAGCGAATCATTACAAAAAAGCTGAAATGTGGCCTCACTTCAGATATGCCAAACTGTGTGAGGCGGTGCGGTATCTGAACCTTTGGGAACATCAACAGGCCAAAACAACTTTGGACAGCCTTATCCCGATAATCCCGGAGACCGACAGCGCCATGCTCTTTTCGGCCTATAATGCGCGAATGATAGCAGACTACTATCTGGAAAACTACGTGGATGCCAAAGAAGACAAACGAAATGCGGAACGCTTCGAAACTCCGGGGTGCGAACACACCCAGCGCTTCGAAGCCGTATTGGCACTGGTGAGCGGCGATAACCCAGAGGCTCAACGGATACTTCAGCAATGGGAGGACACCGTGCATAAAGGCACGCAGGATGAAATTCAATACCTCTATACCCGATATATGTATGAAAAATATTCAGGGAATACGGAAGAAGCATTGCGCCTGTACGAGGACTACCACAGCCTGTCCGCCTCTTACAGTATCGAATATCTGAACGGGGGGCTGAACCTGCTGCGCGCGCAGTATGAGGCGGCCAAGGAGCGAGACACAGCAAAGCGAGCAAGCCGGATGCGGATTGCTATAGTAGTGGTGAGCCTGCTGGGAGCCGGGGCGATAATCGGTCTGCTCTACTACGGGAGGCAAGTGGCGCGCAGGCGAAGGCGCGAACTGGAGGAGAAAATGGCGCTTATCTCCGAGCTGAGCGAGACTTTGGAGGAAAAGAAAGAACAGCTCAACAATAGCCTGAAGACACAGTTCAAACGCATCAACGACCTTTCGGTGCGCTATCTGAACATGAAAAAAGGAAATAAGGCGGAACAAACAGCCCTTCTGGAGCAAGCGCGCAATGCCCTTGCGGAACTGGAGCGCGATGATATTATGGAGGAATGTGTGCGCGATTTCGACATTGCCCATCAAGGCCTGGCCACACGCATACGGGAGGCTCTTCCTGATATAAATTCGCGTCCGTTTCACATACTCATTATCACGCTCTGGGGGATGACGCCTAAGGTGGTGGGCGGTATCTTCGGATTGTCCGACACGGCGCTGTATACCACTCGTTCGCGCCTGCGTCAACGTCTGATAAAATCAGGGAATCGAGAGATGATAGAAATTGCCGACAAGCTGGAATTGTAAGGAGAAAAGGATAGCTTAGGGGAAGAAAAAACCGGAGGCTCGCCCCAACACGGGGTGACACCTCCGGCCCCTGACTAAGGATCTAAAAAAAGCTGTCTTACATTATACCAATTAATCGCACCGCAATTTGTGCATTATCCGCTCTGTAGGGACATGCCTTTGGCATGTCTGCAACGGCCTCGAGGGCGTCAGACGCCCCGGCCTCAAAGGTTGCAGACGCGTCCAATCATCAGCACCGCATTGCAGTTCTCATTGCGGATGATGTAGTAGAAAGGCCGGTCGATGGTCATCTCCACGCGCTCGTATTCAGGAACCTCACCCGGCGAGGACATCCACGTGCCGATAGTTACGGCCGCAAGCTCCGCACCTTTCTCGTTTACATTCAGCGCCGTGGCATGTATAACCTTGGACCTGTCATAGTACAGCGGATAGCCCGTACTACCGGTCATCTCCTCCGTAGGCAGATCATACTTGGGATAGCCCAGTGCCGTCAGGACATCCAGAATGTCGGCCTGATGGTTGTCCTTGAAACGGGGCAGACGGAAATCCAGTTCCACACCTCTGCACTCGCCCATGAGCCCGGAAAGCACCGAAGCATCCAGCGTCTTTCCGAACGCATCCATGTCCGTATCGGCCGCGGGAACGATAAAGTCCATCACAAAACCATAGCCGAAACTCATACTCGTGTATTCCACACCGTCCTTCTCGGCATAGGGAGCATTCAGGCTCGGATTGTGCATCATATCCACTTCGCTACGGCCGTCCCGACCGTTGAAAGTCCATGCGGTTGTATTCTTCTGATCGAAAGTCTCCATCCATGCACTCGAGAAGTACAGGGCATTGGCCAATACGAAATCCATCTGCGGCGCCTCGCTGAAGATATTGTCAATCATCCCGTGGGTCTTGTCCGCACACCAGCCATTGAGCACATCCTTCGATTCCGGTGCATAAAGGTCTATCGTATTCACCGGCGCACCAAACTGCAGGGCCATCTGCCGGGCGAACTCCTCGGTCACAGGCATCGAGGGCATATGCCATACGGAGTTGGCAATCGACAGCTGCATGTTCTCCTCGTCGGTGCTCAGGTAGCGCAGAAGCTTATTGTTAAGCTCCGCAGCTCCGGCAGCGTCCAGTCCGAGCATGCGGCAGAGATCCTCGCGGGCCTCCCCGTCCACACACTGCGAGAGCGCAGAGAGAAACACCGACACACTCACAGGCGACAGCGTGTAGTTGCCCGTCTTATCGTCCGACCAGATCTCTTTATAATTATCCACAACAGCACCATTGAGCTTGTACGCGAATCCTTCGAGCGAGCCAAGGCCCTCCTTCTCCGCAGCGCTTGGAGTCCACGACTGCAGGGCAGCCAGAGGCTCTACATCCTTGTAGGCCTTCGTCTCCTCCTGAGCGGGCCCATCCGGCTCATTCCGCGGCTCCTCCGACTCCGAACATGAGCACATCATCGCCCCAAAAACAAAACCAAAAAGCAAAGTTTTTTTCATAACTATAAGATTAATGATTAATACTCAAAAAATATGCTTGATTTCTGCAAATTTAAGCAACTATTTTGAAACTACAAAATATATTGGTGAATTTGAAAAATCATATCGCGATTGTGCCTTACTGGTATCAAATACTCCGGCTGTAAAATATCCATTATCTTCTCCACACCAACCCCAATTAAAACGGTAATAATATTCGTGCTTATGCGAAGTCTTATAAGTGCCGTCCGCCAATAATAATCTAGTTACGGTATCATAATGTTCGGCGCCATCGCAAACCCATGCATGACCTCCTTTTCCATCCTTATCATATCCACCCAAATATGCTACTCCATCAGTTGCATACATATCATCCCACAAGTTAGAATACGTGGAATTAAAGTTCGTAAAATCTGAAATCGTCAATGTTGGGCATACAGCTCTAAATGTTGGTATTATAGCCGATGGATAAGTCGATGTAGAATTGTCGCCATAGGAAGCGTAATTCCTATACCCCAGCTCCCGACAAAGGCGTCCGATGTTTTTATGAATCTCTTCGGATGCTTCGCATGCACTCAAATGAAGCGAAGAAGAGCCTGACTGCTTATGGGTTCTAATCTCAGTCCAATTAAGTGTCACATTATTCACATCATGATTCGGATAAGTGAGATTAATAGAATTAGGAGCTCCCATATTTCCCATAACAATAGCCATTGCCGTTTGGGCACAACCTGCAATTCCATTCGGGCAATATATTCCCTCCGGATAGCGCTGACCCCACTTCAAATCATGACGTACGAAAATAGCCTGCCTCAGAGTCTCTGGAAAGGACGGATCTACAATCGGGTCCTTGATTGAAACCTGAGGAGAAACATAATCCCTGGCTGCATTAAGATAATATGCGAAATTCGGATTTTCCATTGCACTCTCCTCGTCAAAGTTTCCCTCATCCGAGTAACCGATTATCGCAATTCCGCTTTTTGCTGCTGAAACAAGCGTAAAACCCTTGTTATCTTCAAAGTTCACAGCATATATCAGAGTGTCGGCAGAAGAGCCGCGGGAGTCAGTACCCCCTATTATCTCAACACCCTTAATACATTTCTCCTGACTACGGGCATCCTGATTTGCGGCGCGAACCTGGTTGAGACTTGACGCAAGCTCAATAGCCTCATCAATTGTGCGCAGAACCACTGCGGATTCCGGCGTAGCTGTACCTTCCGGCACAAACTCATCGTTGCTGCATGAGCTTATCACCAGCCCAAGCACCATTAAATAGATCAGTTTCTTCATTTTTCGATTAGGTTTATTTGTTAGTAACTGTGTTTATTCAATCCAGCCCTCGTACTCGTTGCCGTAGGACGTGGAGATGTAGATCATCCGCTCACACCATCGGGCAAACCCACAGAAGTGTCAGAAATGCAATAATTGTCTTTAGTTTCATGCTGCGGGATGGTTATATTTGTCGTTTGCAAAGTTAGGGCATAGTTTCGCCTTTTGCAAGGATTTTACTGAAAATCAACACCTTACAAATTGATTTTATTTTGTTGATTATCAGGGGCTTAGATAACACAAAATCTTACACCACTCTACAACACCCTATTAATCATCAATTTGCATCCCAAACCACCTGATAGCCGAAATTTATTGAAAATGCATATTTTCGTACTTTTGTCACATAAGATACCGGCGGGCGCTGCGGGCGTCAGCGGCGATCTGCGCGCGGAGGGCTTCGAGGTCGGGGAAGCGACGCTCGGGACGCAGGCGCTCGAGGAAGGCAAGGCGCAGGGCGCGGCCGTAGACGTCGCCGTCGAAATCGAGTATATAGGTTTCGATGGTGAGGCGCCCATCGGGGCTGTCGACGCTGGGGCGGCGGCCTATGTTGGTGACTCCGCGGCGGACGAGGCCGAGATGGGGGATTTCAACATCCACGATATATACGCCCGGAGCGGGAAGGGCGGCGGATGGATCGTCGAGGGTGAGATTGGCGGTGGGGAAGCCCAGGCGGCGTCCGAGGGCGGCGCCATGCACGACGGTGCCTTCAAGGGCATAGGGGCGACCCAAAAGCCGGGCTGCGCGAGCCACATCGCCCTCGGCTACGGCGCGCCGGATATTGGACGAGCTTACGCAGGGGATGTCGGGGAGGCTGAGCTCGCCGGCGGGGATGATTTCGATGCCCTCCTCGGCTGCCACGGCGCGGGCGGCGCGGGCGTCGAGACGGTCGGAGCCGAAATGATTGTTGAACCCTACGACGAGGGCCGTGACGCCATAACGCGTGCGCAGCATGCGGAGGAACTCGCGGCCTGTGAGGGCGCGCAGCTCGGGCGTGAAGTCGAGGAATTCGACGCTGTCGACTCCGAGGTCGAGCAATCGCTCGCGGCGCCGGGCCGCGGAGCAGAGCGTGGAGGGGGCGGCGGAGTCGGGACGCAGGAGCTCGAGGGGATGGCGCGTGAAGGTGAGGACGAGGGAGCGGGCGCCGCGCTCGCGGGCCGCCTCGACGAGGGTGCGCACGAGGGTGCTATGGCCGGCATGGACGCCGTCGAACATGCCCACGGCGGCTACTACGGGAAGGGAGGGGGACGAAGGGGCGCTCATTGCTCGGACTCGAATTTCCGCAGTATGTCGGTGAACTCGGCGCCCGGGGGCACAAGCAGCGCGTGGAAGCCCAGGGCACGGGCCGCGTCGACATTGGCCTGCGAGTCGTCGAAAAAGAGTGTCTCCTCGGGCCGGATACCCAGAGTGCGCTCTGCGTAGCGGAAGATGGCCGCGTCGGGCTTGGCGCTCCGGGCCTCGAAGGATGTGACCATGCCGTCGAAATAGTCTTCGCGCCGGCGCGGCGGGAGCTTGGCAAACTCACGGGCCAGGATGTCGTCCCACATTATGGGGTTGGTATTGCTCAGCAGATAGATGCGGTATTTGCGGCGCAGCTCGACAAGGGCCCGGAGGCGATGCTCGGGGATGCCTTCGATGAAAAGCTGGAAGGCCGAGTCGATGTCGTCGTCGCTGACCGGGCCGGGGATTGCGCTGCGGAGCGCGGCGTGAAACTCATCGACGCCGGCCGAGCCGTCCTCGAGGGCCATGAATATGCCCGACTGGGCGTACTCGCCGAAATAAGACTCGGCATCGGGCAGCCCCAGACGCCGGAAAGCCTCGACGCAGCGCGGCCGACGTAGATCGACCACCACACCGCCAAGATCGAAAAGAAGATTGCGTATTGCCATATGGATTTTCTGGGCGGAGCGCACATCGGGCTTGCCGGCACGCTCGCGATAAGCAAATTTAGTGTTTTTTTTTGGCATAGCGGTTAATTTTTCATATTTTTGCACTTGATTGGATAAGTAGCAAACTTTCTATCCCCCCTCACTCTGACCATGGCTTCCGATACTACTCCCACCGCCACTCCCGCCAAAATGACTCCCGAAGAGGAGGACCGCATGATCGAGGCTGCATTCCGCGACCTGCTTGACGGCTATCTAAAAAGCAATCACCGCAAGAAGGTGGAAATCATCGAGCGTGCATACCGCTTTGCCAAGGAGGCACACAAGGGTGTGCGCCGCCGCTCGGGCGAGCCTTACATCCTGCATCCGATCGCCGTGGCGAAGATAGCGTCGCAGGAAATAGGGCTGGGGTCGACGAGCATCTGTGCGGCCCTGCTGCACGATGTGGTGGAGGATACGGAGTACACTACCGAGGACATCGAACAGCATTTCGGGCCTAAGATTGCGCAGCTTGTGGAGGGGCTCACCAAGATTTCGGGAGGCATCTTCGGGGACAAGGCATCGGTGCAGGCGGAGAACTTCCGCAAACTGCTGCTGACCATGAGCGAGGACATACGCGTGGTGCTGATCAAAATGGCCGACCGCCTGCACAACATGCGCACGCTGGGCTCCATGGCCCCGAACAAGCGCTACAAGATTGCGGGCGAAACGCTGTATATCTACGCACCGCTGGCCTACCGCCTGGGGCTCTTCGCCATCAAGACCGAGCTCGAGGACCTCAGCTTCAAGCACGAGCACCCGGAAATCTACGAGGAAATAGCTTCGAAGATACGCGAGAGCGAGGCACGCCGTGAGGCCGTCTACACCGATTTCGCCACCCCGATTCTCGAGAAGCTCGACCAAATGGGGCTCAAATATGAGGCCAAGGCCCGCCTGAAGAGCGTCTACTCCATCTACAACAAGATGGTGAACAAACACTTGCCCTTCGAGGAGGTATATGACCTCTATGCCATGCGCATAGTCTTCGACTGCGACGATCCGGCCAAGGAAAAGAACATCTGCTGGAACATCTATTCGGCCATCACGGACCTCTACCGGCTGCACCCCGACCGCACGCGCGACTGGATTGCCGTGCCCAAGGCCAACGGCTATCAGGCCCTGCACCTTACGGTGATGGGGCCCGACGGTAACTGGGTGGAGGTGCAGATACGCTCGCGGCGCATGGACGAGATAGCCGAGAAAG